>DATJAE010000393.1:0-24692 GCA_035516595.1 Kofleriaceae bacterium
CGCGCGTCGTGCTCGTCGCCGCCGATCACCCGGCCGGTCTTCATGCGCCCACGTTACCCCAGCGCGGTCCAGCGCGGCGCGTGCTCGATCGGATCGCTCGCGTGGGCGAGCAGCTCGGCCTCGATCGCGAGCCCGAGCTCGCGCGGCAGGCGGACCGCGAGCTGGCGCGCCGCGATCGGCGAGGCAGCGACGTGCGGGGCGATCGCGCGCGCACCGATCGCGAGGTCGCTCGAGCCCTCGGGCCGGCAGCGCGCGATCACCGCGCGCGCGGCGCCGAGCTCGTCGCGCCGCACCGCCCCCGGCGCCGCGAGCGAGATCGCGTAGGCGCGCTGGGCGCGGCCGACCGCGCCGAGCCACGCCAGCAGGCGATCGCCGGGCAGCGCGACCACGTCGTCGAGCGAGCGCGGTGCGCGATCGCGCACCGGCGGCAGCGGCGGGATCGCCGCACACGCCCAGCGCGCGAGCCACGTGTCGATCGACCCGCGCCGCCCTTCGGCGCCGCTGCCGGCGGCGGACAGGCCCCCGCCGTCCACCGACCCGCGCCGCCCTTCGGCGCCGCTGCCGCCGGCGGACAGGCCCCCGCCGTCCACCGCGTCGCCGCCGCCGGCCGCGACCGCCGCGCGCGCCCGCGCCGGCAGCTCGGCGAGCGCGGCCTCGATCCAGCTGCCGTGCGCGCCGCGCAGGCCCTGCGGCACCGGCGCGCGCGCGATCGCGGCGAGCCGCGCGCGATCGCCCCGCGGCAGCGCGGCGAGCTCGCGCGCCGCCGCCCGCGCCTCGGCGCCGAGCGGACCGCCCAGCCGGGCCAGCACCGCGGGGTCGTCGCACGCGAGCGCGAGCGCGTGCGCGATCACACCTGGCGGCCCGTGCCGGTCTCGGCGCGGCGGCGCCGCCGGGTCGGGCGGAGCTTGTAGCGCAGCAGCTTGCCGCCCGGTCCGCGCGGCAGCGCGTCGACGAACTCGATCCAGCGCGGATACTTGTACGGCGCGAGCGACTGCTTGACGAAGCCCTTGAGCTCGGCCTCGAGCTTGGGCCCGCCGTCCCAGCCGACGTTGGTGACCACGAACGCGAGCGGCTTGATCAGGCCCTCGTCGTCGTCCGCGCCGATCACCGCGGCCTCCCACACGCCCTCGTGCGCGACCAGCGCGCGCTCGACCTCGGCCGGCGACACCCACTTGCCGCCGACCTTGAACAGATCGTCGACCCGGCCGCAGTGGTGGTAGAAGCCCTCGCGGTCGACCATGAAGCGATCGCGCGTGGTGAACCAGCCGTCGGCGGACAGCTCGTGCTCGTCGCTGCCGCCGCCGCCCCAGTAGCCCGTGAACAGCGAGCCGCTCTGCAGCTCGAGCGTGCCGATCTCGTCGACCCCGACCGGATCGCCGTCCTCGTCGACCAGCCGGACCTGCACGCCGGCCAGCGGCTTGCCGCACACCCCCGGCCGCGCGCCCGGATCGTCGCTGCGCCCGGCGAGCGCGAACTGGAAGATCTCGGTCAGCCCGTAGCCGACGACGACCTCGGTGCCGAGCACGCTGCGGATCCGCGGGATCAGCCGCTCGGGCATGCCCTCGGCGCCGGCGACGGCGCAGCGCAGCTTGGCGAGCGGCTTGGCGATCCCGGCCCTCTCGGCGTCGTGCGCGAGCTGGGCGTAGACCGACGGCGTCGCGAACAGCACGGTCGGCTTGTACGAGCGCAGCGCGTCGAACAGCGGCTCGGAGTGCGGCTGAGCCGGGAACAGCAGCGACTCGGCCTGCACCGCGAGCGGCAGCAGCAGCCCGGCGCCCAGGCCGTACGCGGTCGACAGCCGCGCGACCGAAAGGATGCGGTCCTCGCGGGTGAGCGCGAGCAGGTCGCGCGCGAACGAATCGCGCGCCGCCTCGATCGTACGCCGGCTGTGCGGCACGGCGCGCAGCTCGCCCGGGCCGGATCCCGCCGAGTAGAGCAGCAGCGCGACGTCGCCCTCGCCGCTCGGCGCCGCCGGCATCGGCTGCGCGGCCAGCGCGATCGCCGAGAAGCTGTGACTCGCGGCGAGCTTGGGCGCGACGCAGATCACCTCGCGCAGATCAGGGGTCTCGTTGCGGACGGCATCGAGCACGACCTCGTGATCGCCGTCGGTGAACGCGATCACCGCGCCGGCGTGCAGCACGTAGTCCTGGACGTCATCGGGGGTCGACAGCTCCGACACCGGCACGGCGACCGCGCCGGCGTGGATCGTGCCGAGGATCGCGGCGGCGGCCTCGAGCGTGTCCTTCATGAGGATCAGCACGCGCTCGCCGCGCTGCAGCTTCAGCGCGCGCAGCGCGGACGACGTGCGCGCGACCTCCTGGGCGAGCTGGTCGAACGTCCACGCGCGATTGCCCTCGCGCAGCGCGGTGCGCGGCCCGGCACCGCTCGCGAGCGCGCCTTCGATCAACCACGCCGCCAGATTCCCGACCGAGGACATTGCCTCGCCAATCGTATCCAAGGATGCGCGCCGTGACCAGAAACCGGCGGGCAGTTGCCGCCGCGCCGCCGCTGTAGTCCAGTTCGGGCATGCGTGTCGTCGCAGGTGCGCTCGGTGGCCGGGTGCTGCGCGCCCCGAGCGGCCGGGACACGCGCCCGACCTCCGAGAAGGTCCGGGAGGCGATCTTCAACATCCTGCCCGACCCGGCCGGGGCCCACGTGCTCGACCTGTTCGCCGGCTCCGGCGCGCTGGGCATCGAGGCGCTGTCGCGCGGCGCCGCCCATGCCACGTTCGTCGACGCCGCCCGCCCGGCGCTGACCGCGCTGCGCGGTAACCTCGCCGCGCTGGACCTGGCCGACCGCGCGACCGTGGTCGCCGGCGACGCGGTGGCCGCGCTGGCCCGGCTCGCGCCGGCCGAGCCCTACCGGCTCGTGTTCATCGACCCTCCGTACCGCTCCGAGCTCGCGACCCGCGCGCTGCTCGCGCTCGCGCCGGCTCAGCTCGCGCCCGATGCGGTGATCGTCATCGAGCACGATCGCCGCCACCTGCCTCCCGACGCCCCGGGATCTCTGCTACGAACAGATGAGCGACGCTACGGCGATACACTGATCACGTTCTACCGAGCGCAGCCATGACCTCCACCTCGATCGCGGTGTACCCGGGCACGTTCGACCCGATCACCAACGGGCACCTCGACATCCTCGAGCGCGCGCTCCGCCTGTTCCACAAGGTGATCGTCACGATCGCGACCAACCAGCGCAAGCAGCCGCTGTTCTCGCTCGAGGAGCGCATCCGGTTCATCCACGACGCGATGCCCAGCGCCGGCGCGCGGCTCGAGCTCGAGTCGTTCGACGGCCTGCTGGTCGAGTTCTGCCGCGCCCGCGGCGCGACCGTGATCGTGCGCGGCCTGCGCGCGCTCGCCGACTTCGAGTACGAGTTCCAGTTCGCGCACATGAACCGCCGCCTCGCACCCGGCGTCGACACCGTGTTCTTCATGACCGACGAGCGCAACCACTACGTCAGCTCGTCGCTGGTCAAGGAGGTCGCGAGCCTCGGAGGCGACGTCACCGGCCTGGTCCCGGTGCAGGTCGTCGCGGCGCTCGCGGCCAAGTACCCGAGGAAATAATGTCCGTGAAGATCGCGTCGCGCCTCGACCCCATCAAGCCCTCGATCACGCTCGCGGTCACCGCGCGCGCCGCCCGGCTCAAGGCCGACGGCATCGACGTGGTGAGCTTCGGCGCCGGCGAGCCCGACTTCGACACGCCCGAGCACATCAAGGACGCGGTGCGCGCGTCGCTCGACCGCGGCGTCGGCAAGTACACCGAGGTCGGCGGGATCGCGCCGCTGCGCAAGGCAGTGGCCGCCGAGCTGTCGCGCGTCCATCACGCCAGGATCGAGCCCGACAACGTCCTGGTGTCGTGCGGCGCCAAGCACTCGCTGTTCAATCTGTTCATGGCGCTGCTCGATCCGGGCGACGAGATCATCGTGCCGGCGCCGTACTGGGTGAGCTACCCCGACATGGCGATGCTCGCCGGCGCCAAGCCGGTGGTGGTCGCGACGCGCGCCGAGGACGACTTCGCGCTGAGCGCGGCGCAGGTCACCGCGGCGTGCACCGCGAAGACCCGCGCGATCGTGCTCAACAACCCGTCCAACCCGACGGGCGCGACCTACACGCGCACCCAGATCGAGGCGCTCGCCGGCGTGGTGGTCGCGAAGAACTTGATCGTCGTCTCCGACGACATCTACCGCTCGCTGGTCTACGGCGGCGCCAGCTACGTGTCGATCGCCGCGGTCTCGCCCGAGCTCGCCGATCGCACCGTGCTGATCGACGGCGTGTCGAAGACCTACGCGATGACCGGCTGGCGGATCGGCTACGCCGGGACCACCGCCGCGCTCGCGCCGCTGATCAAGGCGATGGCCAAGATCCAGGGCCAGTCGACCTCGAACCCGACGCACGCCGCGCAGATCGCCGCGCTCGCCGCGCTCACCGGACCTCAGGATTGCGTCGAGACCATGCGGCGCGCGTTCGACGAGCGGCGGATCGAGATGGTGAAGCTGCTGCGCGCGATCCCCGGCGTCACCTGCCGCGAGCCGCTCGGCGCGTTCTACGCGTTCCCCGACGTGTCGGCGTTCGTCGGCAAGACCGCGCCCGACGGCAAGCGGCTCGCCACGGACGTCGAGCTGTGCGACTGGCTGCTCGACACCGCGCGGGTCGCGGTCGTGCCCGGCTCGGGGTTCGGCGCGCCCGGCCACATCCGGCTGTCCTACGCGTGCGCGATGGCCAGCATCCGGGACGGCGTCGGACGGATGGCCAAGGCGCTGGCGACGCTGACATGACCGCGCGGCTGGCCGCGATCGCGCTGGCGCTGGCCGCGTGCTCTCGGCGCGACGATCGCGCCGGCAAGGCGCTGGTCGTGCACCTCCATCCCGGCTACGAGCTCGCGATCGACCACGTCGGCGCGTGGGACCTCGGCGCGAACCCGAACGCGAGCGATCTGGCGCCGGCGATCGACGCGCTGCGCAGCCACGACGCGGCGCACGTCGGCGTCCTGGTGTGGGGCAGCGAGGACGCACCCCGGGCCGCCGAGCTGCTGTTCCACGCGCTCTACGATGCCGGGTTCGAGTCGGTGCGCTGCCTGCGCGACGGTTCGAACTGCCGGTAGTAGAGTGGCGGCCCATGTCACGCGAGTTCGCGTTCCCGGGCACCCGCGCGCGCTACGCGCCTGATCGCGTCGTCGACATCCAGCACATCGCGCTCGCGCTCGACGTCGATCCCGAGCGGCGCACGGTCGCCGGCACGGCGCGGCTGCGCGGCGCGGTGATCGCGGCGGGCACGCGCGCGGTCGAGCTCGATGCGGTCGAGCTCGAGATCGGCAAGGTGACGGTCAACGGCAAGCCGGCGCCGGCGCGCCACGACGGCAAGAAGCTGCGCGTCGAGCTGCCGGCCCAGCTCGCCGCCGGCGCGGCGCTCGAGCTCGCGATCGACTATCGCGGCGCGCCGCGGCGCGGGCTGTACTTCATCGCCCCCGACGACGGCTACCCCGACAAGCCGAGCCAGGTGTGGACGCAGGGCCAGGACGAGGACAGCCGCTACTGGTTCCCGTGCTTCGACGCGCCGCACGAGAAGGCGACCAGCGAGCTCGAGGTCACCGTACCGGCGGCGCTGTTCGCGCTGTCCAACGGCGTCCTGGTCGCCGACAGGACCGCGAACGGCAAGCGCACGCTGCACTGGCGGCTCGACGTCCCGCACAGCTGCTACCTGATCACGCTCGCGATCGGCGACTTCGCGGCGATCGAGACGCGCTGGCGCGACCAGCCCGTCGTGTACTACGTGCAGCGCGGCCGCGAGGCCGAGGCCGAGCGCACGCTCGCGCGCACGCCGCAGATGCTCGAGCTGTTCTCGACCCGGTTCGGCCTGCCCTACCCGTACCCGCGCTACAGCCAGGTGTTCGTCGCCGACTTCATCTTCGGCGGGATGGAGAACACCAGCGCGACCACCCTGACCGACTCGGTCTTGCTCGACGAGCGGGCCGCGATCGACTACGACGTCGACTCGCTGGTCGCGCACGAGCTCGCGCACCAGTGGTTCGGCGATCTCGTCACCTGCCGCGACTGGGGCGAGGGCTGGCTCAACGAGGGCTTCGCGACCTACGCCGAGTACATCTGGCGCGAGCACCACGAGGGCCGCGACGCCGCCGACCTCGAGCTCGAGGACTGGGCCGCGATGTACTTCGGCGAGGACTCCGCGCGCTACCGCCGCACGATCGCGATCAAGCTGTACGACGAGCCGATCGACATCTTCGATCACCACCTCTACGACAAGGGCGGGCGCGTGCTCCACATGCTGCGCCAGCTGCTCGGCGACGACGCGTTCTGGAAGACGCTGGCACACTACCTGACCAAGCACCGCCACGGCGTGGTCGAGTCGCGCGACCTGGCGCGCGCGGTGGAGGACGCGACCGGCAAGGTGGTCGACTGGTTCTTCAGCCAGTGGGTGATCGACGGCGCCGGCCACCCCGAGCTCGACGTCAAGCTCGCGTGGGACGGCGACGCCGCGCTCGCGACCGTCGCGGTCGAGCAGAAGCAGAAGCTCGACGGCAAGACCCCGGTGTTCCGCATCCCGACCGCGATGCGCTTCCGGATCGGCGATCGCGACGTCGACGTGCCGATCGAGATCGTCGAGCAGAAGCAGGTGTTCCACCTCCGGCCGGGCGCCGAGCCGTCGCAGATGATCTTCGATCCGGGCCGCGTCGTGCTCGCGGCGCGCACGATCGACAAGCCCGAGCCGGTATGGATCGCCGAGCTCGCGGGGGCGACGCTGGCAGCCGATCGCGCGGCGGCCGCGGCCGCGCTCGCCAAGCGCGGCAGTCCCGCGGCGGAGAAGGCGCTGATCGCCGCGCTCGCCAAGGACCGGTTCTGGGCGGTGCGCGGCGCCGCGGCGGCCGGGCTCGGCGCGCTGCGCACGACCCCCGCGCGCGACGCGCTGGTCCGCCAGCTCAAGGCCGAGGTCCACCCGCGCGCGCGCCGCGCGGTCGCCCGCGCGCTCGGCGAGCTGGTGCACGACGCCGGCGCGGGCAACGCGCTCGCGCAGATCGTCGCCAAGGGCGATCCGAGCTACTTCGTCGAGGCCGAGGCCTGCCTCGCGCTGGGCAAGACCCGCACGCCGCGCGCCGGCGAGCTCCTGCGCGTCGCGGCCGGCCGCGAGTCGTTCACCGACGTGATCCGCCAGCACGCGTATCGCGGTCTCGCCGAGGCGCGCGACGACAGCGCGCTCGGGCTGCTGGTCGAGGGCACCAAGTGGGGCCACGCGTCGCAGGGCCGGCGCGCGGCGGCCGGTGCGCTCGGCGCGCTGATGCGCGGGCGGCGCGATCGCGAGGCGCGCGACGTGCGCGAGCGCATCGAGCTGCTGCTCGCGGACAAGGACTTCCGCGTCCAGGCCGCGGCGATCGAGGCGCTGGCCGCGATCGGCGACACCGCCTCGACCGGCGCGCTGCGCCGCATGGTCGAGCGCGAGCTCGACGGCCGGCTGCGCCGGCGCGCCCGGGAGGTCATCCGCGAGCTCGACGAGGGCGCGCCGCTGTCCGACGACGTGCGCAAGCTGCGCGACGAGCTCGGCGAGCTGCGCACGCTCGCCCAGGGCCTGCGCGAGCGACTCGACCTGCTCGAGGCCAGGAAGGCCGCGAAGGCCGACAAGAAGCAGAAGAAGCGCAAGCGCTAGCCTACGCCGAGGCGCGCTCGAGCGCGGCCCGATAATGCTCGCGCGCGTCGCCGATCACCGGCGCGCCGTGCGCCGGCAACACGTTCGCGAACGTCAGATCGAGCACCGCGCGCAGCTGGTCCTTGGGCGGCTTGCACTGCTTGAGCCAGCCCGGCCCGATGTTGTGCGGCTTGATGAAGCCCATCATCTTCATCATCGCGCGGCCGAGCCAGCTGAAGTACTCGTCGGGCGCGGCCCAGTGCTGGAGGCAATCGCCGCTGATCACGACGCCGCCGTGCTCTTCCACCACGAGCAGGCCCTCGGGCGGCCGCGAATCGAACACGAACAGCTTCGCGCGATCGATCGGCAGCGCGGTCTGCGCGTCCATCTCGTGATCCGGCGTGAAGTACGTGTCCGGCGCGCTGGTGTTGAAGCCCGCGGTGTAGCGCTGGCCCTTCACGACCCAGACCTTGGCGCCGTAGCGCTCCGCGTAGAACGGATCGTCGACCCCGTGGTTGGCCGCGAGCCGGATCACGTCGGTCACCTTGCCGAGCCGATCGAGCGCGGCGAGCCCGCCGTCGTCGAGCCGGACGCTGTTGACCACGACGAGCCGATCGCCGCGGCGGACGACCGTCATGTTGCGGCTGAACCGCACCGGCAGCGGACCGGGCAGCTTGATCGTGCCGGTGACGAAGAACAGCCCGGGCAAGACCTCGCGCAGCTCGCCGTGCGGGCGCGCGGGCGGGTGAGGACGGGGAGCGGTTGCCATGGCAGGACGATCGACCGGACGGCCGGTCACATCCCGGGCAGCTGCAGGAATTCGTGAACCTCGATCGTCGCGCCGGGCATCCGGGTGTGCGGGTGATCGGCGAGCAGCGCGGCGAGCGCGTCGCGCGACTCGGCCTGGAGGATCGAGAACCCGCCGAGCTCGCTCGGTACATCGCTCGCGGTGCCGCCGGAGACCCGCGCGGCGTTGCCGAGCGGCGCGCCGCCGTCGACCAGCGCCCGGCCGGCCTTGTGCATCCATGCCATCCACGCCTGCATGCCGGCCCTGGCCTGCTCCGGCGAGGCCTTCATCATCTGCTCGCGCGCCGAGACCGGCGACCCGTAGATCACGAGAAATTTCTTCATGGACCCTAGGTAGCGCCCCGCGCGCCGGCGATCGAGGTGGCAGATCGGACGATCTACAGGTGCGTTTCTGCCAGCGCTGGCAGATCCGCCCGCGGACGCGTACGTTCGCCGCGATGAAGCGAACGGCTCTGCGCGTGCACGTGCTCGCGCTTCGCGACTGCACCGCGTTCGTGCCGATCGGCATCGTCGACATGCTGCGCAAGGCGGCGATGCTGCCCGGCGCGCGCCGCGCGGTCGAGACCGCGCTGATCGCGCCCGGCGGCTCGCTCACCGTCGCGGGCGCGGCCGGGATCCCGATCCGCTGCGCGGCGCGGCTGGCCGACGCCGGCGATGCCGATCTCGTCGTCGTGCCGGCGGTCGATCCCGATGTCGTCGATCACGTCGCGCTCAATCGCGACGTCGTGCCGTGGCTGCGCGAGCGCTACGCGCGTGGCGCCGACGTCGCGAGCGTGTGCACCGGCGCGTTCCTGCTCGGCGAGGCCGGGCTGCTCGATGGTCGCGCGGCGACCACCCACTGGGCGTTCCAGGATCTGTTCGCGCGGCGCTATCCGCGAGCGCGGCTGTTGCCGCAGGCGATCCTGGTCGATCAGGGCCGCGTGCTCACCTCCGGCGGCGCGACGTCGTTCCTGAACCTCGCGCTCCACCTGGTGGAGCGCCTGTTCGGCGTGGACGTGGCGCGCGCGGCGTCGCGGATGTTCCTGGTCGACATCAACAAGGCGCCGCAGAGCGCGTACGCGATGTTCTCGTCGCAGAAGACCCATGACGATCCCGACATCCTGCGCGCGCAGGAGCTGATCGAGCACCGGCTCAAGCGCCCGCCGGGGGTCGAGCAGATCGCGCGCGCGGTCGCGATGAGCCCGCGCACGTTCGCGCGGCGCTTCCGCCGCGCCACCGGCAACTCGCCGCTCGAGTACACCCAGCGCGTCAAGATCGAGGCCGCCAAGCGCGCGCTCGAGGCCGGCCAGCGCGTGTCGGTCGCGGCCACCAGCGTCGGCTACAGCGACGCCGCCTCGTTCCGGCGGCTGTTCGCGCGCGTCACCGGGCTCTCGCCCGCCGATTATCGCGCGCGCTACGGGCCGGCGTACGCGCCGTCCACCGTCGCGTTCGGCAGGCGCTGAGCTGGCCCGGATCATTTACCCACGCGGTCGGCTGCGAGCGCCGCGGTGAATGGTCCGGGTCAGAGCCCGACCAGCTCGCGCGCGTCGTCGCAGTCGAGCTGCGCGTCGCGCGCCAGCGACCGCGCGGCGACCTCGAGGTAGGCGCGGCGCAGCCGAGACGGCGCGTTGCTCGCGCGGCGCAGCGCGGCGCGCGCGACCACCGGCACGTCGGTTTCGTGAACCAGCAGCGGGACGAGCGAGAGCGTCATGATGCCAGCCTTTCTGCGGAGCGAGCCCGCGCGTTCGGTCTCAGCAGGGTCGCGGCGAGCGTGAGCCCGACCAGCATCCCGGCGAGGGCGACCTGATAGGCGAAGCGATAGCCGAGCACGGTCGCGTCGCGCAGCGGCGCGCCGGCGTCGAGCAGCGCGCGCGTGCGGTGCGACGAGGCGGTGACGAGCAGCGCGATGTCGACCGCCGCGGCGAGCTGGAGCGACAGGTTGATGATCGCCGAGCCCAGCCCGGCGTCGTGCGCGGGCACGTCGGCCATCGCGAGCGTGAGCAGCGGCAGGAACGCCAGGCCGAAGCCGAGGCCGAGCAGCAGGTGCGCGCCGAGCCGGATCGGCAGGTACGGCTCGTCGACCGCGAGGCCGGCCATGATCGCGACACCGGCCGCCGCGATCGCGAGCCCGGCGACCAGCACGCGCGCCGCGCCGAACCGCTGGACCAGGGCCGCGCTGCCGCCGAGCGACAGCGCCGCGACGGTGAGCGTCTGCGGCAGGAACGCGAGCCCGACGTGTAGCGGCGCGAAGCCGAGCGTGTGCGACATGTCGAGCGTCGCCAGGAAGAACACGCCGTACAGACCCATCGCCATGAAGCCGCGCACGACGCTGGTCACGACCAGGCCGCGGATGCGGAACACGCGCAGCGGCAACAGCGGGTGCGGCCGCGCCGCCTCGAGCGTGACGAACACGACCGCGAGCGCGATCGCGAGCGCGAGCGCGCCGCGCACCGCCGGCGCGTCCCACGACGTCGCGCCGGCCTCGACGAAGCCGTAGATCGCGGTCATCGCGGTGACGGTCACCAGCACCGCGCCGATCACGTCGATCGGTGCGCGGGTCGCCGCCGGTGGCTCGGCGCGCAGGTAGCGCCGCACCAGCGCGAGCGCGAGCGCGCCGAACGGCACGTTGATCCAGAAGATCCAGTGCCAGCTCAGCGCCTGGGTGAGCAGCCCGCCGACGAACAGCCCGAGCGAGCCGCCCGACACGCTGACGAACGCGTAGCCGCTCATCGCCTTCGCGCGATCGGCCGGGCGCGGAAACTCGGTGGCGATGATCGCGAGGATCACCGAGGACGCGCCCGCGGCCCCGATGCCCTGCACGAACCGCGCGGCGATCAGCACCGGTGCATTGGATGCGAACCCGCAGGCGATCGATGCGAGCGTGAACAGCTCGACGCCGAGCACGAACACGCGCCGGCGGCCGATCCGATCGCCGAGCCGCCCGAACAGCAGGAGCAGGCCGCCGAACGCGATCAGGTAGGCGTTGGTGATCCAGGTCAGCTCGCCCGGTGCGACGCCGAGATCGGCCTGCATCGCCGGCAGGGCGACGTTCACCACGGTCGCGTCGAGCACGAGCATGAACTGGCCGAGTAACACCGCGATCAGCCCGAGGATCTTCCCGCTCACATGACGATCACTTGTGATTGTTTCGACCATCTTGATAGTCACACTATCAGTGATTATCATTGATGTCAAGACCGTGAAAGCGAGTTACAGTGAGACCCGTGGCCAGCGCCCGTTCGATCCCGCACCTGACGCGCCTCGTGCGCCGCATCAACGCGAATGCGACGCAGGAGCTGCTCGGCATGAACCTGAAGCAAGTCGCGATGCTCGCCGCGCTGCGCGATCAGGGCGAGCTGCCGCAGACGATGCTGTGCGACATGATGCGCACGACCCAGAACACCGTCGTCACCTGGCTCAACGAGCTCGAGGACGCCGGGTACGTGTCGCGCATCCGCGATCCGGACGATCGCCGCAAGCACAACGTCGCGCTCACCGAGAAGGGCACCGCCGCGCTCGAGCGCGCCGAGACCGAGCTGCGCCGGCTCGAAGACGAGGCGCTCGCGGGGCTCACCGCCGACGAGCGCGCGCAGCTACGCAAGCTGCTCGCGAAGGCGCTCGACGCGCTGGCCTAGCCTAGGTCCGGAACCAGCCGAGCCACTCGGCGACCAGCGCGAGCCGGTCGTGATCGATCGTGTAGAGCCGCGTCCGCCCGCTGCGCTCGTGGCGCAGCAGGCCCGCGTCCTCGAGCACGCGCAGGTGGCGCGTCGTGGTCGGCCAGGCATGCTCGAACCGCCCGGCGAGCTCGCCCGCGGTCGCGGTGCCGCCCCGGAAGTGCAGCGTCAGCAGGATCTGGCGGCGCGCGGGGTGCGCGAGCGCGTTCATCACCTGATCGAGCGCCTGCAGCTTGTCCACCGGTGACATCGCCGGTGAGCCCGGCGCCAGCTCGGGCTTGTGCGGCTTGGGCCTCAGAGGGTCTCGACCTCCATGATGAGCAGATCCTCGAGCACCGGGCCCATCGGCTCCCACACCGCCATCACCTCGGGCGTCTGGTGGGCGTGCTCGGCGGCGCGGCCATCCTTCCAGCTGAAGGTCTCGATGTACTGCGTGCGCTGCTTGCGGATGTCGAAGCCCTTCCACAGCGTGAACGCGTCCTTGGTGCACAGCCCGGCGGCGCGCAGCGCGGGCTCGTGCTTCTTGACCAGCGCGAGCAGCTCGGCCTCCTTCCCCGGCTTGGGGACGTACATCACCATGTTGTGGACGGGCGCCTCGGGGTTCTCGCGGGGACGGTGGCGGTCGCTCATGTCGGTCTCCTTGATGGACGCGCGACGTTTAGCTATTCCGCTTAGTATCGTCAAGAGGAAATTTAGCACCAGCGCTAATCTTGGTGAGACCGCCGCGTCTACAGCGGCTCGGCGCACAGCCGGCCGCGCGACACGACCGAGCCGTCGAGCCACACCACCTCGAGCCCGGCCTGGGTGATCGCCAGGTCCAGGCTCTGCGCGGCATAGCTGGTGATCGTCCGGCCGGCGGTGGACGCGAGCGCGAGCTGGCCGCTGGTGTCGACCCACGCGGATCCCGCGGCCGCGACGTGCGGATCGCTGCCGGGTCCGAGATCGTCGGTCTGCGCGGTCGCGACGTCGTAGCCGAACACCTCGCCCGCGCTGGTGTAGATCAGCTCGCTCGCATCCGGCGCGAGGTACGGCTGATCGCACGCCAGCGCGAACGGCACGTGGTCCGAGGTCGCGCCGGTCGCGTCGATCGCGAACAGCTCGCAGGGCGACGCCGCGATCGCGGCCGCGACGCCGTCGGCCGTCGCGACGATCGACGCCGCGGTCGCCGCCGGGTTGTAGCCGACCGTGATCGTCGCGGTCGCACCGGTCGCGTCGACCCCGAACATCGCGAGATGGCCGGTCGTGTCGATCGCGGCGAGCAGGTACTGCCCGCCGAGCGGCGCGAGCGACGGCGCCAGCGGGAACTTCCCGACCTGCTGGATCGCGGTGTAGCTGTCGAAGTTGCTCTCGAGCCGCTTCAGGTAGCCGAAGCCATCGCTATCGCCGATGAAGAAGAACGCGTCGGCGCTCGACGCGTCGGCCGACCACAGCGCGTACTCGCCGGCGAGCGGCAGGTGCGCCATGCTCTCGGTCGGCACCAGCCCGGCGTCGAGGTGGAGCGCGTAGATGTCGAGCGCCTGGGTGCCGATGCCGAGCAGGTAGCCGCCGGCGAACGGCGACACCCGCACGGCGGTCGCGGCGTCGCCCGGCGCGAGCTGGGGCGCGAGGTCGAACACCTGCGCGACGTCGCACAGCGCCGGCGCGACCGCCTGGCCGTCGCTCGCCGCGGCATCGCCGGCCGGCGCGTCGATCGCGGTATCGGCGGGCGCGCCATCGCTCGCCACGCCCGGGTGGCCCTGGAACCCGAGCCGGCCGCACCCGGCGAGGACGATGATCGCGATCGCGCGCACTCTTCCCCATCGTACAGGGTCGCGATACGGCCGGGCGAACGATCTACCCGGCGAGCTCCCGGACCAGCCGGCTCAGCGTGTCGCGCGCGCGACCGAGCTCGTCGCCGCGCAGCGTCACCCCTCCGACCGCGGCGTGGCCGCCGCCGCCGAACCTCGCGCACAAGGCGCCGATGTCGTGGCGGCGCGGCTTGGTCGTCCACGGGTTCACGCCGGCCGAGATCTTGATCGTGTCCGGCGTGCGCGTCCCCGACACCGCGTACAGGCAGCTCGGGAACAACAGGTAGCCGAGGAAGCCCGGGCTGCGCGCGCCGGGATCGTCGAACCGGTCGAACACCACGACGTCGCCGTGCCACACGCCGAGCTTGCGCACCGCCTCGAGCTCGCGCGCGCGCTCGGCTTCCACCTGCGCGAGCTGCGGCGCGATCTCGGGCCGCGCCGCGACCTCGGCGAGCGAGGCGCGCGACAGCCAGTCGACGTAGCGCGCGGTGTCGATCGGCGATCGGCCGTGCGCGAGCCACGCGGCGAGGCGCTGCGCCGGATTGCCGAGCGCGACCGCCTGCTCGGCGTTCGCGAACTGCGCGGCGTCGATCTTGTCGGCCCACGCGACCGCGTCGGTCAGGTGGGGCGGCGGCTTCCAGTCCCAGCCGGACGCGAGCGCGCGCGTGATCAGGCCGGCGCACGACGGCGCGCGCGGATCGAAGAACCAGGTCGGCGAGCGCGCGTGCTCGAACACCTGGCGCAGCGCGGGCGGCTGGAACGCGGTCGGATGGTGATCGAACCACCAGCGCATCTTCGGATCGGGCGAGAATCGAAAATCCACGCACGCGTGATCGTCGGCGTCGAGCGGCACCCCCTCGAACGGATTGCCGTCCCGGTGGGTCATGCCGATCGGGCGCGCGACCGCGTCGCGATCGATCACGTCCCGGTAGAACGCAGCGAACAGCGCCGCCGAGGTCGTGCCGTCGAAGCAAGCGTCGTGGAAGAAGATCTTGAGGACGCGCGACAGGCAGGGCCGATCATACCCGGGGCAGATCGTCCGCGCGATGTCGGGCGAAGTGTTACAACCGTCTCATGTCGAGCCCGACGTACGAGTGGGTGCTGGCCGCTCACCTCCTCGGCCTGGTGTTCTGGATCGCCGGGATGTTCTCGGTGTACTGGCTGCTGCGCGTTCACGCGCAGGCGCCCAAGGACGCCACGGCTCCGCTGATGCCGATGGAGCGCTCGATGGCGCTCATGATGGACATCGCGGCGGCGGTCGCGATCGGCTGCGGCCTGGTGCTCGCGATCAAGGCGCGCGACAGCATGCCGAAGAGCTGGTTCGGCTACGGCGCGTGGCTGCACGTCAAGCTCGCGATCGTCGCCGTCGGGTTGCTTCCGGTGCACGGCTTGTTGCGCGCGCGGATCAAGAAGTTCTCGACCGGCAAGATCGCGCCGATCCCGGGGTGGGTGTGGACGCTGTTGCTGATCTCGGTGACCGCGATCGTGATCGTCGCGACCACGAAGCTGCAGTCCTTGAGATAGTGCGCACGATCCTGCACGTCGACCTCGACGCGTTCTACGCGGCGGTCGAACAGCGGGACGATCCCGAGCTGCGCGGCAAGCCCGTGCTGGTCGGCGGCTCGGTGCGGCGCGGCGTGGTCGCGTCGTGCTCGTACGAGGCGCGCGCGTTCGGCATCGCATCGGCGATGCCGATGGCCGAGGCGCTGCGCCGCTGCCCCCGCGCGATCGTGGTGCGCCACCGGATGGAGCGCTACGCCGACGCGTCGCGCCGGTTCTTCGCGATCCTCGGCGCGTTCTCGCCGGAGATCGAGGGGCTTTCGCTCGACGAGGCGTTCCTCGACACGACCGGCAGCGAGCGCCTGCTCGGCGACGGCGCGGCGATCGCGCGCGCGATCAAGCAGCGCGTGCGTGACGAGCTCGCGCTCGTGGCCTCGGTCGGGGTCGCGCCGATCAAGCTCGCCGCCAAGATCGCGTCCGACATCGACAAGCCCGACGGCCTGCGGATCGTGCCCGAGGGCGGCGTGCTCGCGTTCCTGCATCCCTTGCCGGTGTCGCGGCTGTGGGGGGTCGGCGAGATCACGCGCCAGGCGCTCGCCGCGCTCGGCATGCGTACGATCGGCGACGTCGCGCGCTATCCCGAGCCGGCGCTGGTCGCGCGGTTCGGCGCGCTCGCCGGCCATCACCTCGCGGCGCTCGCGCGCGCCGAGGATCCACGGCCGGTCGCGAGCGAGCGCGAGGCGGTCTCGATCGGCCATCGCGAGACCTTCGAGTACGACCACGACGATCGCGGCGAGCTCGCGATCGTGCTGCTCGATCAGGCCGATCGGATCGCGGCGCGGCTGCGCGACGCCGGGCTGCGCGCCGCGGCGGTCGTGCTGATCGTGAAGTACGACCAGCGCGAAGCCTGGCCCCCGGGCCAGTTCCGCCAGATCACGCGGCAGACCACGCTCGACGCGCCGACCAGCGACGGCGGCGTGCTCGCACGCGCCGCGATCGAGCTGCTCGGCCACGTGACGATCGAGCCGCGCGCGGGCGGCCGGGTCCGGATGTGCGGCCTCTCGGCGACCCAGCTCGCCCCGCGCGATGCGCCCCGCCAGCTCGGGTTCGACGAGGCCGCGCGCGCGCGCGGCGAACGGCTCGGCGATACGATCGACAAAGTCGCGGCCAAGTTCGGCAAAGCCGCGATCCGCCGGGCGATTCATCTGCGCGAGCCCGACGAATAGGTTCCCAAAACCGCGGCCAGGCGTGTCATCACGGCAGAGGCATCCATGTCGCGAATCTCGCTCCTCGCCGCATGTGCGCTGTGCGGCACCGCCGCCGCCCAGCCGGCGCCGACGCCGATCGCCACCTACGCGATCGTGGTCGGCTCCAACGCCGGCGGCCCCGGCCAGACCGAGCTGCGCTACGCCGAGGACGACGCGCGCTCGGTCGGCGCGCTGCTGGTCGAGCTCGGCGGCTACACCGCGCAGCAGGTCGACGTCGTCGTCCACCCGACCCCCGACCAGCTGCGCGATCGCCTGGCCCGGCTCGGCGAGCGCGTCACCGCGGATCTCGCGGCGGGCCGGCAGAGCCGCGTGTTCTTCTACTACAGCGGCCATGCCCGTGCGCAGGCGATCGATCTCGGCGACGCCGAGCTGCCGCTGTCCGAGCTGCGCCAGCGCCTGTTCCAGGTCCCCGCGACGCTCACGATCGTCGTGCTCGACGCCTGCCAGAGCGGCGCGTTCTCGCGGATCAAGGGCGCCGAGCCCGCCGCCGACTTCTCGTTCAGCTCGCGCGAGCACCTCGATGCTGCCGGCGTGGCCGTGCTCGCGTCGTCGAGCGGCAGCGAGCTGTCGCAGGAGAGCGAGCAGCTGCACTCGAGCTACTTCACGCACAACCTGCTGGTCGGCCTGCGCGGCGCCGGCGACGAGAACGGCGACGGCGAGGTGTCGATCGACGAGGCCTATCGCTACGCCTATCACCAGACCCTGCTCGCGACCGCGGAGACCGCGGTCGGCGGCCAGCACGTCACGTTCGAGGCCGACCTCAAGGGCCACGGCGAGGTCGCGCTGTCGTTTCCGCGCGCGGCGACCGCGGCGATCGTGCTGCCGCCGCAGCTCGAGGGCCAGACCCTGGTCGAGGACAAGCGCGCGCACGCCGTGATCGCCGAGACCTACAAGGCCAGGGGCGCGGCGGTGCGGATCGCGGTCGCGCCCGGCGAGTACGAGGTGATCGTACGCTCGGGCGCCACGCTGTCGCGCTGCGAGGTCGACGCCAGCGGCGCGGTCGAGCTCGATCACTGCCGCAGCGAGCCGATCGTCGCGTCGACCACCAAGGGCGGCGCGTGGCTCAGCCCGAACCGGATCTCGGTCGGGCTGATCGTCGGCCCGGAGCGCCAGGACGGCTACACCGCCAACCTCCAGGCGTTCGGCTACGTCGAGCAAGGCCTCGCGCCGGCGAGCGCCGGGATCTCGATCGCGTGGCTGCGCCGGATCGATCGCAGGATCTGGGTCGGCGCGGCCGGCAGCTACGTCGGGATGCCGAGCTGGAAGGAGACCGTCACCGGCGAGAACGCGAGCCAGAAGCTCGCGTGGAGCACCGCCGCGCTGGCCGCGGTCGCGCGCGGCGAGCAGCCGTTCGCCGCGTCGGGCATCGCGTCGCGGTTCGCGGCGTACGCGCAGATCGCGGCGGGGCTCGGCATCGGCCGCACCGTGCTCACCAACGCCCAGGCGATGACCTACGACGACAACTACCTGGGCCCGGCGTTCTCCGCCGGCGCCGGGCTGCGGGTCCAAGGCCCGCACCTGCACCCGCTCGGCCTCGAGGCCGGCTACGAGTTCGACTACGCGCCGGTGATCAAGGATCTGATCGGCGACACCCACGCGAGCGGCGGACATCGCGTCACGCTCTCGCTCACCTACAGCTTCTAGAGGCGCCATGAGACCCTGGCTCTACATCACGATCCTCGCCGCGGCGGCCGGCTCGCAGCTCGGCGCCACCGATTGCGGCCAGGCGCTGCGCGACTCCGGGTTCGACCTGTGGTGCGGCGACACGCTGTGCGCGTGGAAGGTCGAGCGCGGCGACATCAAGCGCGTGCCGACCTGGAACGAGGGCGACTCCGGCGTCGAGCTGGTCGGCAGCGACGTCGCGATCGAGCAGCTGTCGCCGGTGACGTCGAGCGACGGCACGTGCCTCGAGGTCGACATGATCGCGAACGTCGACGACGACGCCGACGTCGAGCTCGACGTCGACATCTCGGACGACGGCACGATCGAGCACTCCGAGCGGGTGCCGACCTCGCACTGGAAGCCGCTGACCTACCAGATCGCGATCGCGCCGCCGTTCTCGGGCGTGCGCTTCGAGATCGCCAAGACCGGCACGGGCACCGCGCAGCTCGCGAACATCGGCGCGAAGGTGGTCGACGGCTGCGGCGGCATCCTGCCGGTCGTGCAGGGGCCGGCGCCGCTCGGCGAGCCGTGCCTCGACGGCACCGGTTGCGCGAGCGGGCTGTGCGCGCCGAGCCCGCTGCCGACCCCGTTCGACGACGGGACCTCGGTCACCCAGGTGTGTGTCGCGTGCACCGGCGATGCCGCGTGCGGCACCGGCAAGGCGTGCGCGGTGACCGATGCGGTGTCGCCGGTGCGCGCCGCACCGGTCGAGTGCGTCGCGGCCGGTTCCAAGGGCCTGGGCGATCAGTGCAGCGAGGGCGCGGAGTGCGCGACCGGGATCTGCAACGCGTTCGCGTGCTCGACCTGCAGCGAGACCTCGCCGTGCGCGGACGGCGAGACCTGCGGCGCGAGCTGGCCGACGCCGTTCGGGATCTACACCGCGTACGTGTGCAGCCCGGGCGGCCACGTGCGCACGACCGGCGAGCCGTGTGCCCAGAACGCGGACTGCAAGAGCGGAACGTGCATCGCCACCGGCGTGCGCATGCAGTGCGACGACGGCCGCGCGTGCGCCACCGCCGCCGACTGTCCGTTCGTGAACTTGCAAAACGGCCCGTGTAACCTGGTGGGTCTCGAGGGTGGAACCTGTCAGTGACCCGCAGTCCGCGTACCGCGCGTACGGCCCGGCGCTCGTGCGCAAGGCCGAACGCATCCTGAGGTCGCGCGAGGACGCGACCGACATCGTACATGCGCTGTTCGTCGACCTGATCCCGAAATGGAATCGTGACGTGGATCTCCCGTACCTATACCGCGCGGTCACCAACCGCTGCCTGAACGTGGTCCGCGACCGCGGCACACGGGCGCGGCTGCTCGAGCGCGAGCCGGCGGCGGCGGCGCCGGTCGGGCGGGTCCAGCTCGAGGACCAGATCGTCGGCGTCGGCCTGATCGCGGCGCTCGCCGACCGGCTCGACCACGGTCACCTCGAGGTGCTGGTCGCGCGCTTCGTCGACGACATGACGCAGGACGAGATCGCGGCGCAGCTCGGGCTGTCGCGCAAGACGATCGGCAAGCGGCTCGATCGCATCCGCGACACGGTGATCGAGCTGCGCGGTCAGGCGGTGGCGCGATGACGTGCATCGGCGAGCCGGTCTCGTGGCTGCGGCTCGAGCAGTTCGCGCTGGACTCGCGCGATGCGGCGGTGCGCGACCACGTCGCCGCGTGCCCGGCGTGCCGGCGCTGCCTCGACGACATCCGCGGTGACGCCGTCGCGCTGCCCGCGCTGCCGGCGATCGCCGCCGCGCCGCGCCGCGCGTGGTGGCGGTGGGCGGTCCCCGCGATCGCGACCGCGCTCGCCGCCGCGATCGTGCTCGCCGTGCTGCGGCCGAAGCCGCGCGACGAGGTCGCGACGGTCAAGGGGGTCGGCGAGGTCGTGCTCGACGTCGTGCGCGAGCGCGGCGGCGCCGTGCGCGACGACGTGCGCAGCTTCCTGCCCGGCGATCGCTGGAAGGTGGTCGTGACCTGCCCGCCCGAGGCCGGTGCCTGGATCGATGTCGGCGTGGTCGAGGCCGGCACGCCGGGCGTCGACTATCCGATCGCGCCGGCGCACGTCGCGTGCGGCAACCGCGTGGTGGTCCCCGGCGCGTTCGCGATCACCGGCTACAAGACCAACCGCGTGTGCGTGCGGGTCGCGGCCGACGCCGCGCCGGCCCGCGACGGCGCGATGCACCCGGGCGACGAGGGCGTGGCGTGCGTGACGCTCCAGCCCGAGCGGCTATAGCGGACCGCCGACCGCCGCGAGCCAGCGCGCGGCGCTGCCCGCCGGGCCGACCGCGACGCACGCGAACGGCCCGCGCGTCCACGCCACCGCGCGCAGCTCGCCGTCGATCCGATCGGCGCGCTCCGGCGCGATGCCGCGCACGTGCTGCACGAGGTAGGTGACCTCGTCGCCGCCGATCCGCAGCCGGACCAGCGCCGCGCCGCGATCGAACAGATCGAGCCGGCGTGCGCCGATCACGGTCGCCGAGGACTGCGGCAGCGGCACCTCCTTGCCCGCGACGCCGATCGCCCACGCGCGCAGCTCGGCCGCGCTCGGGGCCGCGAGATCCCACACCGCGGGCGGGTCGCGATGGTGGGCGATCGCCTCGGTGACCAGCACGTTGTGGCGCGCCGGGAACATCACGTAGACCGCGACCACCGTGCTGATCAGCACGGTGAGCGTGAACATCAGCGACACCGAGACCCGGCGATGCGGCGGGCGCGGCGGCGTGACCAGCGCGGCGTCGCCCTCGACGGGACCTGTGGCCTCGGCTTCGACCAGCTTCATGGCGGGAATCCCGGCGGCGCACCGAATCGCCGGATGAAGTCGTCGCGTACCTTCGCATGGATCGCGGCGAGGTCGACAGCGCCGCCCGGCTCGATCTCGAGGTGCCGGCACAGCAGGTCGCGTCCCGGGTGGCGGGCGGCGAGCGCGAGCGCGGCGGCGCGGACGTCGCGAGCCTGCTCGTAGTGGACCATCGCGCTCCTGCCGCGCGGATAGTCGAGCAGGCCGTCGGCGAGCCGGAGCTGGAGCACGCCCGGCTCGGACGGCGCGTGCGCCGCGGCCAGGGCGAGCTCGTACCACGGACAGAACCTCATAGCTCGATGATAGGGTAGCGCGCGTGGAGCGCCTGGCCTCGGGACGGATCGAGTTCGGCCGCGCCGACGACGCGGCGGACCTGATCGTGTGCGGCGATGCGGCCGCGGTCGCGGCGGGCGAGCGCGATCGCTCGCTCGACGCGATCTACCTCGATCCGCCGTTCGGCACCGGCGCGATCCGGCGCGGCCGCGGCACGCAGTACGCCGATCGCGCCGACGACCCCGACGCGTTCGTCGCGTGGCTCGCGCCGGTGCTGGCGCACGCCCGCCGCGCCCTCGCGCCGACCGGCTCGCTGTTCGTCCACCTCGACTATCGCGCGGTGCACTACGTGAAAGTCGCGCTCGACCGGCTGTTCGGCCGCGCGCGCCTGGTCAACGAGATCGTGTGGTGCTATGCAGTCGGCGGCAAGAGCCGGCGCGGGTTCGGCCGCAAGCACGACACCATCCTGTGGTACGCGCGCGGCGACGACTGGGCGTTCTACCCCGACGCGGTGCGCGTCCCGCGGCGCGGCGGCTCGCACATGCGGCTGATCGGCGGCGTTCAGGAAAAGACCGATCGCAAGACCGGGCGCGTGTATCGCTACCCGGTCGCGGCCGGCAAGGTCCCCGAGGACTGGTGGACCGACGTCGAGACGCTCAACCACTCCGACCGCGAGCGCACCGGCTGGCCGTCGCAGAAGCCCGAGCGGCTGGTCGAGCGCGTGCTCGCCGCGGTCACCCGGCCGGGCGACCGCGTCGCCGACTGGTTCGCCGGCTCGGGCACCACCGCGGCCGTGGCCCAGCGCCTCGGGCGGCGGTTCGTGACCTCCGACCGCGAGCCCGACGCGATCGCGGTATGTACGAAACGCCTGACCGCACAAGGCCGCGCGCTCGCGACCGCCGGCACGCCGCCCTATCCGTTGCAGGTCGTCACCATTTGATGCCGAGCGCTTGCGGGTAGGAGTGCCCCAGGCGAAACTTTCCCAAGTCCGGCACCACCGATGACAGCGGTTTCTACAGACGAGGCCACGCGGGTGACCCTCGAGGCGTGGCTCGTCACCGATGTCGGCGTGGTGCGCGACCACAACGAGGACTCGGCGATGATGGAGCCGATCCAGGGGTTCTTCATCGTCGCCGACGGCATGGGCGGGCACGCCGCGGGCGAGGTCGCGTCCGCGATGGCGGCCGAGACGGTCAAGACCACGCTCGAGGCGGCGCGCGCCGAGATCGACGCGTTCAAGAAGGCGCCCGGCGATGCCGGCCGGCGCTCGATCGTCCAGCTGCTGCAGAGCGCCGTGCTCAAGGCCCACCAGGCGGTCTACCAGCGCGGCCAGAGCGAGCAGGACAAGGCCGGGATGGGGACCACGCTGGACGTCGTGCTGATCGCGGGCGCCGAGGCATTCGTCGCCCACGTCGGCGACTCGCGGACCTACCTGGTGCGCGACGGCCGGTCGTCGCAGATCACGACCGACCACACGGTGGCCGAGGTGCTGGTGATCGAGGGCAAGCTCACGATCGAGGAGGCCCAGGTCTCGCCGCTGCGGACGATCCTGGTCAACGCGATCGGCGTGTCGGCCGACGTCGGCGTCGAGATGGCGCACGTCACGCTCAAGCGCGGCGACCGCATGCTGCTGTGCAGCGACGGCCTGCACGACTACTTCCCGATCGAGGAGGAGATCGCGCAGCGGATGTCGACCCCGACCCCGGGCGAGGCGCTCAAGGAGATGGTCGAGCTCGCCAAGACGCGCGGCGGCCACGACAACATCACCGGCGTCGCGATCCACGTCGCCGAGATCGTCGAGGCGGTGCCGCGCCAGGTCGCGGACGAGTCGACCCAGCCGGTCGACGTCGCGACCGGCAATCCGTTCGCGGCGGACGAGCCGACCCAGACCGCGACCGTGCCCGGCGTGCCCGCGACGCGCGGCGCGCCGTCGATCATCGAGGCGACGTTCCGCCAGACCCAGCCGCTGCGCGCGATGGGCGACGACGACATCTCCAGCGCGCCGACCATCCCGCCGCCGAGCAAGCCGGTCAAGCCCGAGGAAGCGGCCGAGGCCAAGAAGCCGGCGGAGGACGCCAAGAAGCCCGAGGCCAAGCCGGACGGCGAGCACAAGCCCGAGGCCGCGAAGGCCGAGGACAACGCCGCGGCGAACAAGCCCGACGACGCGGCGCCGACCGCCGAGCTCGCCACCGCGGATACCGGTCAGGTCAAGAAGGACTGACGCCGGCGCGCGATGAGCCGGATCCGCCCGATCGCGATCGCGGTGATCTCGCGCCCTCGCGACGGCGCGCTGCTCGTGTTCGACGGCTACGACTCGGTCAAGCGCGAGCGGTTTCACCGTCCGCTCGGCGGCGGCATCGAGTTCGGCGAGACCGCCGAGGCCGCGGTGCGCCGCGAGCTACGCGAGGAGCTCGGTGCCGAGCTCGAGGGCGTCGCGCTGCTCGGCTTCCTCGAGAACCTGTTCACCTGCGAGGGGCGCGCCGGTCACGAGATCGTCGCGGTGCTGTGGGCGCGGCTCGCCGACCCCGCGCTGTACGCGCGCGACGAGATCCCGATCGTCGAGAACGGCGCGCCGGGCACGGCGCGCTGGGTCGCCCGCAGCGGGTTTCGCTCGGCGCAGCACCCAGGTGCGCCGCCGCTCTATCCCGACGGCCTACCGGCGCTGCTCGACGCTACCGGCCGGCGGGCTTGACGAGCTCGACCGTCGCGTCGGCGGGGATGTCGGCGCCGTCGAGGCGGTCGATCACCAGCACGTCACCGCGGCGCGCGCGCTCGAACGCGCGGTTGGTGTCGTGACGCGCGCGCCTCAGCAGGCGGAGCCGCACCCGGCCGGCGTCGCTGCAGCCGTAGAGCTCGAGCTTGCCCTTGGCGGGCAGCGGCGCCGAGACCACGCGCCACGCCGCGCCGCCGGCGGGGACCAGCGGCGAGGGCACGCGGCGCACCACGAGGTACGCGAGCTTGAGCCCGGCGTCGCGCAAGTGGGTGGTGCGCGCGAGCTCGGCGCAGCGCGGCGGCAGCGCGACCGGGCGATCCTCGTGGCACCAGTCGTCGGGGTCGGCGAGCGCGGGGCACGGCGCGCAGCGGCGCGTGCACGGCGCGAGCACGTGCGCGGTGCCGCGCGCGAGCAGCTGGTCGCGCAGCTCGTGGAGCGCCCGCGCGGTGTCGCGCAGCGCGGGCTCGATCGCGATCACCGCGCCGTCGTCGCCGATCGCATCGAGCGCGCGCTCGACCAGCGGCAGGCGCGCGGCGACCGGCAGCTCGTTGAGCACGCTGCCCAGCACGACCAGGTCGGCGGGCGGCAGCGCGGCGGCCGCGACGTCGCCGACCCG
>DATJAE010000394.1:0-5432 GCA_035516595.1 Kofleriaceae bacterium
TGGGCGCGATGTGCGGACAGACACATTGCGCCCACGTGGGCGTGCATCGCCGACGCGGTGGACGCGCGCGCGGGCGATCGCCACGCCCCCACGTGGGCGCGCATCGTCGGGCGGTGCGAACTCGTGCGGACACTACGGACACTACGCCCACGTGGGCGCGATGTGCGGACAGACACATTGCGCCCACGTGGACTTAGCGCCGCCGCGCCATCGCGCCCTTCATCATATCCACGAACCCGCCCTGGCCCTCCGAGAGCATCGAATCCACCTCGCGACCGACCGACCACACGCGCTTGCGCGCTGGAAAGCTCAGCACCGCGATGATCGCGACCGTGAGCGCGAGCGACAGCCGGATTCCGGCCATCCCGAGCCAGCCGCCCGCGCCGAACGCCAGCACGCCCAGCCGGAGCAGCGTCCCGAGCGGCTCCTGGACATCGCCGAACAGCCGGCGCGGCGCGAGCGCCGAGCTGCCCTTGCGAACCAGCGCCTCCGCCTTCGGCGAGCGTCCGGACACCAGCAGGCCGACGACGTCGCGCGCGCGCTGCGGCCGCTTGTCCGGGTCCGGCTCGGTCATCGCGGTGAGCGCGGCGCGCAGGTCCGAGTCGAGCGTGGGCAGGTGACGATCGAGGTCCATGCGCAGGCCCTTGCGCGGCACGTCCTCCGGCTCGATCCCACCGGCGAGCGCGACGATCGTGGCGCCCAGCGCATAGATGTCGGTCGTCGGCGTCGCCTGGCCGTGCAGCTGCTCCGGCGCGATGTAGCCGAACGTGCCGACCACGGTCGAGCCGCCGCGCTCGCGCGCCGCGTCGAGCACACCGCCGAAGTCGACCAGCGCGCACGCCCCGTCCGGCGCGCGCACGATGTTCGACGGCTTGATGTCGCGATGCACGACCGGCGGCGTGCGCGTGTGCAGGTAGTCGAGGATCTCGAGGCAGCGCACCAGCACGTCGCGCAGCTCGACCTGCGACAGCCGCCGCCGCGCGGAGAGCTCGCGCAGGTTCTCGCCCGGCGCGCGCTGCATGACGAGGTTGAACGTGCCGGGCGGCTCCTCGAGCGTCGCGAGGTAGCGCGGCACGCCCGGGTGGCGCAGCTGCGACAGCACCTTGGCCTCGCGCTCGAACAGCTCGAACGACTTCCACGTGCCGCGCGGCGTGAGCCGCTTGACCACGACCTCGCGATCGTCGGCGCCGCGCGCCCGGGTGTCCTCGGCGAGGAAGATCTCGCCTTGCGAGCCCTTGCCGAGCCGGGGGCCGAGCCGGTAGCGCCCACCGATGACCGGCCCGTCGAACGCCATGGCAAGCGTTGATAGCACGCTACGGCGCGTACGGCGCGAACACCGCTTTGGACTTGCGATGCGCGTTGAGCTGCGCGAGCTCGTCGTCGCTGAACGCGTCCGGGCTGCCCGCCGGCAGGCGCGTCCGCACGAAGCCGATGAGATAGTTGCGCGCGGCCTCGCCGCCGCGCACCAGATCGTCGTCGCCGGTCTCGGCGGTGTCGTCCCACATCTCGAACAGCGCGCGCCTGCGTGCCGCAGGGTCGCGCGTGCGCCGCCACATCCACTCGAGGTTCTGCTGCATGTAGATCGCGGAGTGCGCGAGCTGGTCCTTGCGATACTTGGTCCCGATCGCGACCCGCTCGTCGCGCGTGCGATCGAGCCACTTCATCTTCTCGCTCGCGTAGGGATCGATGCCCGCGCGGTGCATCAGGTAGTCGTCGACCGCCATCCGCCCGGCGATGCCGAGCCCCGCCCAGTGGACGTCGCCGATGTCCGGCTTGTTCTCGATCCGCACCGTGCCGTCCCTGTTGACGTGCCCGGTGAACGTCTCGTGCTCGGACTTGTAGGTGCCGCCGCCCGACGGCTCGAGCTCGCCGCTCGGTGCCGGCTCCTGCGCGGCCGGCTTGCTGTCACCGACAAAGCGCGTCGCGTAGTCGTCGGGGATGTCGCTGGTGATCCGCGGCGGGCCGGGCGAGCGCATCGCCATCAGATCGTGGCCGGGTGCCGGCGGCGCGGTCTCGGCGGCGGGGTGCGCCGGACCGGTGGTCAGCTCGCCGGTGCCGCGCGACGCCGGATGCGACACCGCGTGCGACATCCCCTTGGGCAGGTCGTGGATGGGCGGCGGGCTCACGGTGTCGTCGTCGAGCAACGTCACCGCCACCGGCTCGGGATCGCTCGGCGCTGCTGCGGGCGGCACCTCCGGCGAGATCGTAACCCGTTGCGGTGACTCGCGATGCGCGCTGACCCACGCGATCAGCCCGGTGTGGCAGGCGATCGACACCGCGATCGCGACCGGCAGCTTGCGCATGCCGTCAGGACTCCGATCCGCGTGAAACTGTTCGCTGGCGGGACGCCGACACCTCGGTCACGTTCGTTGACACATGCAAGCACCATGAAACTGTTCGCGCGGCTCATGCGCTCCCGCCCCGGCGCCGACCTGCGCGCCGCGCGGCAGGGCGATGCCCCCGCGATCGGCCGGTTCTACGACGCGCACGTCGACGGGCTGTACGCGTTCGTGTTCTACCGGGTCGGTCGCGATCACTCGCTGGCCGAGGACGTCGTGCAGGAGACGTTCGCGCGCGCGCTGTCGCGCGAGGCCGAGTACGACCCGGCGCGCGGCTCGGTGGGCAGCTGGCTCACCGTGCTGTCGCGCAACGTGATCCGCGATCACCTGCGCGCGCATCGCCGCAGCGACGAGCTCCAGCAGACGTGGGAGCGGATCGACGCCACGCTCGCGCAGACGTTCGCCGCGATGGCCGAGCGCCCGCTGCCGGGCGACGTGCTCGAGCGCGCCGAGACCCGCGACCTCGTCCACATGGCGGTCGCCAACCTGCCCGAGCAGTACCGCATCGCGCTCACCCGCAAGTACGTCGACGGCGAGAGCCTCGAGACGCTCGCCGGCGAGCTCGGGATCTCGATCGACGCCACCAAGTCTCTTCTCGCCCGCGCCCGCCGCGCGTTTCGCGACACGTTCGCGACGCTGTCGGCGCGGTTCTCGGAGGCCGTATGACCAAGCCGAATGACGTGCTCGAGCACAACGTGTCGAGCCTGCTCGAATCCGGCGGCGAGCCGCCGCGCATCGCCGACGCCGCGCGCGCGCGGATCCGCGACGAGCTGATCGCGCGCCACACCGCGCCGCCCCAGCGCCGGCTCGCCCGCCGGCTCGCGTTCGCGGGGCTCGGCCTGGCCGCCGCCGCGGCGGTGCTCGCGCTGGTGTTCGTCCGCGGCGGCAAGCCCGCGCCGATCGCGGCGCCCGGCGCGCTCGCCGACGGCACGACGTTCGTCGCCGAGCCCGGCGCGCGGGTCACCGTGCTCGGCCCGCGCCACGTGCGGGTCGAGGGCGAGGCGCTGCTCGACGTCGTGCCCGGCAAGGGCCCGTTCGTCGTCGAGACCGCGCGCGGCCGGATCGAGGTGCTCGGCACCCGGTTCGTGGTCGACGGCGAGCTCGATCGCACGCTCGCCGCGGTCGTGCGCGGCGAGGTCAAGCTCGCCACCGATCTCGGCGACGTCGTGCTGCACGCCGGCGAGCAGGGCGTCGCCGAGCCGGGCCGCGCGCCGACCCGCGGGCCCGCGCCGCGGCTGTCGCACCTGGTGTCGTGGGCGCGCGAGGCGCGCCAGCCCGATCAGCCGGTGCATCACGGCACGCTGTTCGCGCGCGATCCGGGCGTGCGCTCGCATCCGCCGTGGGGCCACGAGTACCCGCTGCCGATCAAGCAGCTGACGCTCGACGTCCAGATCGAGGATCAGGTCGCCCGCGTCGCGATCGATCAGACGTTCCACAACGACCGCAACGAGGAGCTCGAGGGCGTGTACCGGTTCGCGATCCCGCCCGACGCGGCGCTCCAGCGGCTCGCGATGTACGTCGACGGCAAGCTCGAGGAGTCGGCGGTGGTCGAGCGCATGAAGGCGCGCCGGATCTACGAGAACCTGGTGTACCGGAGGATCGATCCGGCGTTGCTCGAGTGGGCCGGCACCGGCCGGCTATCGCTGCGCGTGTACCCGATCCACGCCGGCCAGGACAAGCGGCTGATGCTCGCCTACACCCAGAGCCTGCCCCGGCTGTACGACGACTGGACGCTGACCGTGCCGCTGCCCGAGGTCGATCGCGCGGTCGGCGATCTCGAGATCGCGCTGCGCGTGAAGGGCTGCGCGGGCTGCGAGCTGACCTCGCCGAGCTATCCGATCAAGGTCACGCGCGACGGCGACGACGCGATCGTGCACGCCCACGAGATCGCGACCAAGCTCGGCGACTCGTTCGTGCTCCACGTGCGCGATCCGCGCGCGGCCGTCACGCTCGCGACCCAGACCGACGCCGGCGATCGCTACGTCATGGTGCGCGCGCCGGCCGGCGCGATCGCGCTCGAGCGCAAGGCCGCGGCGTATCGCCCGCGCACCTGGGTGATCCTCGACGACACCAGCGCGTCGCGCGAGCCGCTCGAGCTGCGCGCGCAGCAGGATCTGATCGACAGCTTCCTCAAGGAGCTCGACGAGAACGACCGGGTCGCGGTGATCGCGTTCGACGTCACCGCGCGTCAGAAGCTGGCGCCGACCCGCGTGCTCGATGTCGACCGCGCGGCCGTGCGCAAGGCGCTCGCCGACGAAGGCGGGGTCGGCGCGACCGACTTCGAGGTCGCGCTCGACGCGGCGACCCAGGCGCTCGCCGGGGTCGCGCCCGACGACGCGCGCATCGTGTATCTCGGCGACGGCGTGATCACCGCCGGGCCGCGCGAGCTCGACAAGCTGCGCGCGAAGATCGTCGGGCGCGCGCGGTTCATCGGGGTCGGCGTCGGCGACGGGCCCGACACCCAGACGCTCGACGCGCTCGCCGCCGCGACCGGCGGCTACGCGACGACGATCGATCTTGCCGACGATCTCGGCTGGCGCGCGTTCGATCTGGTCGCCGCGCTCCACACCGCGCGCGTGACCGACGTGTCGGCGCACCTGGTCGACGCCGCCGGCCAGCTCGTGCCGGCGACCGCGTACCTCGCGTCGCCGCAGCTCGCCGACGGCGAGGAGCTCGAGCTGGTCGCCAAGCTCGCCGGCGACGGCACGCCGGCCGCGCTGGTGGTCGACGGCACGCTCGACGGTGCGCCGTGGCATCGCCGGATCGCGCTCGACACCCCGCCGCACGCCGACGCGGGCTACCTGCCGCGCATGTGGGCACAGCGCCACATCGCGGCGCGCCTGCTCGCCAAGCACGAGCCGCCGCCGCCGTGCACCGGCGCGCGCTGCCCGAGCGAGGCCGACGCGCGCGAGGCGCGCGACGAGGCGATCCGCCAGGAGGTGGTCGCGCTCGGCAAGCGCTACTTCCTGCTGTCGCGCCACACCTCGCTGCTCGTGCTCGAGAACGACGCGATGTACGCGCAGTACGGCGTGACCAAGGGCAGCGGCGACACCTGGGCGCCGTACGCGTTGCCCGCGACCATCCCGGTCGAGC
>DATJAE010000395.1:0-5754 GCA_035516595.1 Kofleriaceae bacterium
GCCGGTGCACGCGCCATCGGTCCATACCTGGATCGCATCGGCCGGCGGCTTGTCGCCGTCGCGCCGCGGCTCGGGCGCCCGCTCGCCGACCTCGATCTCGATCGGATCCCCGGCGGGCGCGCTCAGATTACGCGCACCCGCCCGGTAGACCTTGGCACCCGCGACCGGCTTGTAAACGACCTCCACACGACCGTCACGATCCGCGACAAGTTCGCCGGAAGCGTCGACCTTCGCCCACACTTCGCTATCCCTCAGGCGATGTCGCTTCCACGGCATGGCTGACCATTAGCACTAGCAATCGACCGACGGAATGCTGCGTGTTATACGTCCCGGGCGCGTCCCGAGATCGGACGCAACAGGAGATCCCACATGGTCCGGACCCGCACTCGAGTTGTGATCGCGCTTGTCGCCCTGGGGCTCGGCGCATCGGCGTGCAAGAAGAGCGACGACAAGAAGAGTGATCAGAGCTCGGACAAGACGGCCGACAAGACGCCCGCCGACGACAAGCCGGCGGTCGCGATGGCCGGAAACGCCGGCGGCTCGACGGCCGCCGCGGGCGATGACCTGTCGCTGTTGCCGGTCGACTCCGAAGTGGTCATGGGGATCAACTTCGCGCAGCTCCAGCAGAGCGGGCTGTGGAAGCAGTTCGCCCCGGTGGTGATGGCGAAGATCGCGAGCAAGCTCGCCGACTTCAAGGCGGCGTGCGGCTTCGATCCGTTCGAGGCGTTCAAGTCGATCTCGATCGGCATGAAGGGCCTGGGACCCGGCACCCAGCCCGAGGGTGCGATCGTCATCCACGGCCCGGACAAGGCCAAGGTGATGTCGTGCGTCCTCAAGGCGAAGACCGAGGCCGCGAGCAAGGGCGAGGATCTCACGGTCGACGGCGACGTGTTCATGGTCAAGGACAAGACCGGCAACACCAGCGCGTTCACGTTCGTCAACGACAGCACGCTGCTCGGCGTGATCGGCCCCGCCGCGAGCGCGGCGACCGCCAAGGAGGCGGCCAAGGGTGGCTCGGCGCTCAAGAGCTCGTCGACGTTCGTCGAGATGTACAGCAAGATCGACACGTCGCAGTCGATGTGGATCCTGATCAACGGCAACTCGCCGATGATGTCGAAGGCCGGGATGATGGGCGTCAAGCTCAAGGCGATCTTCGGCTCGGTGAACCTCACCGACGGCCTCACGGTCGACATGCGGGTCCGGCTCGGCTCGCCCGACGAGGCCACCCAGCTGGTCGGCATGGCGAAGGGTCAGATCAACAACCCGCAGGTCAAGGAGATGTTCGACAAGCTCGACGTCACCAGCGACGGCGCCGACGTCAAGGTGTCGGTCGCGATGAGCAACCAGAAGCTGCAGCAGCTGGTCACGATGATGGGCAGCATGATCGGCGGGCTGATGGGCGGCATGGGCGGTGGCGGGGCGTCGCTGGGAGGTCCGTGAGCCGCAGGCTCGCGACCCTCGTCGCGCTCGGGCTCGCGCTCGCAGCGTGCGGTAGGAAGCAGAGCGCGGTCGCGCCCGAGGTCAGCGGCCTCGCCGCTGTCCCCGCGTCCGCCCAGACGGTCGTCGCGATCGATGTCCAGCGCGTCCTCGCGGCGCCGCTGATCTCGCGCGCGATCGATCAGCTGGTGCTGCGCGATGCCAACCTCGCGGCGCGCTGGCAGCAGCTGCGCGACGCGTGCAAGCTCGACGTCGACCAGATCAAGCACGTGATGCTCGCGATCGGTCCGCACGCCGGCCCGCAGCCCGGCACCGGGCCGGTGCTGGTGGTCGCGACCGGCAAGATCTCGGAGACCGCGCTCGCGACCTGCGTGCGCGGCCTGATCGGGCAGGGCTCGGGCTCGCTCAACACCACGCAGGTCGACGGCAAGACCATGTACGAGGCGCGCGATGGCAATCGCGTGATGTACTTCGCGTTCGGCCGCGCCGACACGGTCGTGCTCGGCTCGAGCGAGGCCTACGTGACCGAGGCGCTCGGCACGGGCAAGAAGCTGCTCGACGACCCCGACTTCAAGCGCTGGATCGAGCTCGCCAACCAGAAGTCGCCGATCTGGGCGGCGGGCCACGTCGACGAGCGCGTCCGCCAGGGCCTGCTGCGCGAGCTCTCCGGCAAGCTCTCGCAGGGCCCGGTCGCCGAGGTGCTCGCGTTCGATCCGACGAGCGGCGCCAAGCTCTCGGTCGGCCTGGTGATGGCGAGCGACGCCGATGCCAAGACGCTGGAATCATACGCGAAGGAAGAGAAGGGGCTGCTCGGCTACTTCGCGCAGAAGTTCTCGCTCGGCAAGCTGGTCGACCGCATCCAGATCGCCGCCGAGGGCGCGGTGCTCCGGCTGCGCCTCGAGCTCGACGCCGACGACATCAATCAGCTGATCTCCGCGCTTGACGGCGGGGGCGCGCCCGCGCAAGGTTCGCCGCCCGCGCCCAGCTCCGGCGCCGGATCCGGCTCGCAGAGGTAGACGATGGCGACCAAGAAGACCGAGAAGACCGCGAAGGCCGCGTCCAAGGCCAAGGCGGCGCCCAAGCCCAAGAAGGCGGCCGCCAAGCCGAAGGCCGCCAGGTCCGCCGAGCCCAGGAAGCCGCCGCCGCCGCGCCATCCCAAGGCGCGCGTGATCGCGTTCCACGACTCGAAGGCCGCGCTCGCCAAGTCGCTCGCGCCGGCGCTCGCGCGCGAGGACGAGGACGAGGGGCAGCTCGCCGACCGGCTCGAGACCGCGTCGAATCGCCAGCTGCTCCGCCTCCAGCACGTGGTCGAGACCGTGAAGCAGAAGTACGGCAGCCGCGACAAGCTGATCGAGGCGATCGGCACCGCCGAGCGCAAGGCCAAGGACAAGGACTACCTCGCCAAGCTCGGCACCTACTCGCTGCCGCAGCTGCTCGACCTCGCCGCGTCGCACGAGCGCCGCGCCCGGGCGTAGCGCCAGCGTCGTCAGTCCGGCTTCGCGCCGTCGACCGGGACCGGGACGCCGGCCGCCGACAGGACCCTGCGGACCACGCCCCACACCGCGCCGGCGTCGGTCGTGACGTCGTTCCACCGGCCGGGGAAGCGGCCGCAGAACGAGGTCTTGAGGATCTCGGGCAGCGAGCGCCGGCCATCGTCGGAGAACAGCGGGTGCGCGAGGTAGACGCAGGCCTCGTCGGTCGCGCGCACCGACAGCGAGCCGGGCAGGTCGGCGGCGCTGCGGATCGCGTCGGCGACCTCGACCACGAGCTCGATCGTGCCGGTCGCGAGCGAGGGGTGGCGGCGCGCCAGGATCTCGAGCTCGGCCTTGGGCGGCGGGTAATCCATCTGCAGCGGCGCGAAGCGGTCGAGCTGGGCGGCGTCGATGCCGAACGTGCCGGTGAACTCGCGGCCGCGGTTGACCGCCGCGATGAACTGCACGTTGTCGGGGATCGGGATGAACGCGTTCTCGATCGGGTGGAACACCCGGCGGGTCGCGTCGAGCGCCGGCATCAGCGCGTTGCGCGCGCTCTCCTGACAGCGGTTGAGCTCGTCGAGGAACACCAGGTAGCGACGCTCGGGCTGCTCGGCGGCCTGCTCGAGTGCGATCAGCACGTCGGTCTTGATGAAGTCGGTGACCGGCGCGCCGGATTCGGACGCGCGCACCTGGATCGCGACGAAGAAGTCGCTGGGCTCGACCACGGCGCCGCAGTTGAAGAACACGAACTCCATGCCGAGCGCGTCGGCGATCGCGCGTGCGAGCACGGTCTTGCCGCAGCCCTGCGGGCCATCGAGCAGGATGTTGAGGCCGCTCTGGAGCAGCACCTGCAGCTTCTTCGACACCACCGGGTCGAGGTACATGCCCTCGATGCGAAACGGCGCGCGCGCGACGAACTCGACCTCGATCCGGCCGCGGTCGTCGCGCTCCGGCTTGTGGATCGCGACCACGCGGACCACGCACGGCACACCCGGTACGATGCGATCGTCGTTGGACAGCACGACCTTCGGCGCGCGCCGGCCGTCGAGGTGGGTCGCGCGCAGCTTGAACGCGGAATGCTCGGCCGGGTTCGGCCAGAACGTGGCCTCGACGGTGCGGCCGGGCGACAGCTCCTCGACGCTCCACTTGGTCATCGCCGCGTTCTTACGATGCCAGCGAGCGCCGCGCCAGCTCGGCGACCATCCGGCCGAACCTCGCGATCGCGACGTCGAGCTCGCGGTCGTCGAGCACGATGTAGTGCGGAAAGCACACCTCCTCGAGCGGGCGCACCGCGACCTGGGCGCACACGATGTTGTGGCGGCGGCCGAGCCGGACCACCAGCGCGCGCAGCGCCGCGACCGAGCACTCGGTGGGCAAGCCGTCGGAGATCATCACGAGCAGCTTGGCGCGCGGCGGCGCGGCGAGCGCGACGTTCGCGGCGTGGTAAAGCGCGGCGGCGTCGTTGTTGCCGCCGCCGGCGTGCAGCGCGGTGACCTCGCAGTCGAGCGCGTCGCCCGCGTCGTAGATCAGGCTGTCGGTGAAGCCGAAGAACCGCGCGTGGACGCCGCGCAGCGGCCGCGCGGCCTCGGCGATCGTGATCGCGAACCGGCGCGCGCGCGCGATGTTGTCACCGGCCGACATCGACGACGAGCAATCGACCACCACGCCGAGGAACAGGTTGGTGCGGCGCTCGATCGTGCGCGCCACGAGGATGCGCGGATCGCGCCGCGTGACCAGCGCGCGCAGCCGGGTGCGATCGAGCGCGCGGCCCTGGACGCGCGCCCGGGCCGGCTCGAGCCGCAGCCCGAGGTCGTCGAGGTGGCCGCGCAGCCGGGCGGCGTGGCGCGCGACCTCGGCGGCGAGCTCGCGGTGCGCGTGGCGGTCGCCGCGCACGCGCTCGATCGTGCTGATCCGGTCGAAGGCCTCGTCGGGGCTGACGTTGATCTGCAGGCGCGGCGGGCCCGAGCGCGCGCCCGATCGCGCGCGCCGCGGGTCGAGGATGCGCTCGACCTCGCGCTGCAGCACGTCGTCGTCGATCTTCGCGCCGTGGACATCGCGGTCGCGCTCGCCGAACTCGAGGCCTTCGGGACCACCGAACACGCGGCACAGCTCGATCGCGCCGCCGAACAGATCGGCGAGCTCGCGGGTCAGCGCGTACAGCCCGGGCATGTCGAGCCCGCGGAGGTCGCGGCAGCGCGCGAGCGCGCGCTCGATCAGCGGATCGCCCGAGCGGTTGCCGAGCCCCATGCGCAGCGCGCGCGCGAACCGCGCGACCGGATGGCCGGCGCGGTCGAGCTCGGCGAGCACGCCGCCGCGGCGCAGCCGCACCGACGCCGGATCGTAGGCGACCTCGAGCGGCGTCGCGATCAGCGCGCGCGCGGCTCCGCCGCGCAGGCAGCGCAGGAGGTTCGCGATCGCCATCTCCTGCGGCGCGTGCTGGAACGCGTAGGCGTCGAGCCGCTTGAGCCGATCGCCGTAGCCCGGATCGATCGCACGCAGGTTGCGCTCGAGGTGTTCGTCGGCGAGCAGGTTGAGCAGGTGGCCGATGCCCTCGCCGTGCGCGCGCTGCCAGATCGCCTCGTTGCGCGTGCCGCGGTGGTAGAGGTGGTGGCCGAGCTCGTGCAGCACCAGGCCCTCGACGACGTCGCGGCCGTGCGGCTCGCCGCGCAGCATCGGCAGCGCCGACACGTGGATCCGCGAGCCCGCCAGCTGGGTGTGGCCGAGGTCGCGCTCGCTGCCGGTCAGGTGGATGCGGAACAGCCGGCCGGTCAGCTCGACGCCGCGCCGGATGCCCCACGCGAACACCTCGGCGACCCGCTGCACGCGGTGCTCGGCGTCGGCC
>DATJAE010000396.1:0-3306 GCA_035516595.1 Kofleriaceae bacterium
CGGCTGTCACGATCGTGTTGCCCTCGCGGCCGCCGAACCGCGACGCGCGTGTCATGTGAGCGACCGCGGGCACCTCGCAAGCGTGCGATTGCCCGGATGGCGCGAGGCTTGCTGAAGCGCACGGCATGGCATGGCAACGTCGATTGTTCGAGCTCGCCTGCGCCGGCGGCGCGCTGGCGACCCTGCCCGGCTGTCCCATCCTGGGCTGTGGCAACGCCAACCCGGATCCGTGCATCTGCGATCGCTCGCCACCGAGCGCTCCGCAGTGCGTCGCCGAGCGGACGTGCAGCGAGAACGGCGGCTCGTGGGACTTCTCGGAGCCGGCGTCGACCGCCGATGCCGGCTCGCAGATCTGGGGCCACTGCGACGGCTACCCGAAGGACGCGAACAGCTCGCCGCTCGACGGCGAGGAGCGCGATTGAGCCGGCTGCCCGCGCTGCCCGCGCCGGAGCTCGCGGCGTTCGCGCCGGACCAGCTTCGCTTCGCGGCGGCGGCGTGGCCGATGCGCGCCGCCGAGGAGCTGCGCTCGGCGCTGATCTATCGCGCGCTCGCGGCGGCGAGCCGCCGCGCGCTGCCGGCGTTCGCCGAGCGGTTCGCCGCCGTGATGTGGGAGGAGATCGGCCACGTGCGGCTATGTGCGGCGGTCGGTGCCCGGCTCGGTGCCGAGCCGCCGCGCCACGATGTCCAGCCGGTGCGCGAGCGGCTCGCCGGCCTCGGCGATCCGCGCGCGCGCACGATCGCGCTCGCGGTCAGCGAGGTCGCGATCGGCGAGACGATCTCGATGTCGATGTTCCGCGAGAGCCGGCGCGCCACGACCGAGCCGCTGTCGCGCGCCGCGATCGACTCGATCCTCGCCGACGAGGCGCGCCATCACCAGCTCGGCTGGGACGCGCTCGCCGCGCTCGGCCCGAGCGAGGCCATGCAGCGCGAGGCCGCGCACGCGCTACGCGGGTCGGAGCAGCAGATCGCGCTGCCGGCGCTGCGCTTCCTCGAGGCCGGCAAGCCGTTCGATCCGGCGTGGGCCGCGCTCGGCGTGATCGCGCCGGAGCGCCGGGTCGAGGCGTTCTACGCGGGAGTCGAACAGGTCGTGGTGCCGCACCTTCACCGACTCGGGCTCGACGGCGGCCGCGCGTGGGCCGCGCGCTATCGCGCCAGCTGACGCGACGGACGAGGTATCCTGGTGCCCCATGGCCGGGCCGGATCTCAGCGGCGTGGTGCTCGACGGGCGGTACCAGATCGTCGAGCGGCTCGCGGAAGGCGCGATGGGCGTGGTCTATCGTGGCGTGCGCACCCGGCTCAATCGCCCGGTCGCGGTCAAGGTGATGCACGCGGCGCTGCCGGACGCGATGGCGGCGCGCGAGCGCTTCGAACGCGAGGCCAAGCTGATGGCGCTGCTCGAGCACCCGCACTGCGTGTCGGTGATCGATTTCGGGCTGCACGCCGACAAGCCGTACGTCGTGATGGAGCTGGTGCGCGGGCGCAGCCTGCACGAGATGCTCGTCGAGCAGGGCCGGATCGAGATCGCGCGCGCCGCCGATCTGCTGCGCCAGGTGCTGTCCGGGCTCGCGCACGCGCACGACCAGGGCATCATCCATCGCGACGTCAAGCCCGCGAACGTGATGGTCACGCCCAAGGCACCGCTCGGCCTGCACGCGCGCATCCTCGACTTCGGGCTGGCGCGGATGTGCGGCTCGGCGACCACCAGTCTGAGCGACGGCATCGCGGTCGGCACGCCGAGCTACATGGCGCCCGAGCAGTGCCGCGGCGATCAGCTCGACGAGCGCGTCGATCTCTACGCGTGCGGCGTCGTGCTGTTCGAGATGGTGACCGGCAAGAAGCCGTTCGCCGCCGACGATCCGATCGCGATCATCCGCAAGCAGCTCGAGCAGCCGCCGCCGCGCCTGGCCGACGTCGCGCCCGGCGACTACGGCGCGCTCGAGGACGTGGTGGCGCGCGCGCTGGCCAAGCGGCCGGGCGAGCGCTATCCCAGCGCGATCGCGATGTCGGCGGCGATCGAGGAGGCGATCGGCACGCGCCGCGCGTCCGAGGCGACGTCGTCGTTTCGCGACGAGGAGCTCGGCTCGGGCGACCTCGTGGCGATGCCGTCGTCGGTGCAGGTCCCGATCACGGTCGATCCGGCCGCGCTCGCGCCGGCGTCGACCAGCGATGCCAGGACCGGCGTGCACGATCCGCACGACGCGTCGCTGCTGCGCCGCATGCTGCCGGTCTCGCGCATGCGCTGGGTCGCGCTCGCCGGGCTGGTCGCGGTCGGTGCCGCCAGCTACGCGGCCTACCACTACCTGCTCGCCGCGCCCGAGCCGGCCGCCGCACCGCCGGCGCGGGTCGCGCTCGCCGCGGCCCCCCCGAGCGCGCCGCCGCCGCCGGCCCCGCCGGTCGCGCACGTCCCGGCCGCGACCCGCGCCTACGACGACGGCCGCGCCTACTTCGCGAAGCTGTGGTGGAACGACGGCATCAAGAGCTTCCACGAGGCGATCCGGCTCGACCCGAGCTATCGCGGCGATCCCGAGCTGTTGCGCGCCGCGGTGCGCGGCTTCGCGACCACGCCGAGCTACGACGACCGGCTCGGCGCGTTCCTGCTCTACCTCGGCGCCCCGGCCGCGCCCTACCTCGACGAGCTGGCGCGCGAGGCCGGCAATCCCGAGATCCGCGCGCGGGCCGCCGCGATGGCGCGCAAGCTGCGCTGACCGCGGTCACGATCGCGCATCCCGCCGAGTCCAACGGGAATGATCGATCTCTACACGTGGACGACCCCGAACGGCTACAAGGTCTCGATCGCGCTCGAGGAGCTCGGCGTGCCGTACACCGCGCATCCGATCGATCTCGGCCTGCGCGTCCAGAAGGAGCCCTGGTTCGTGGCGATCAGCCCGAACGGACGGATCCCCGCGATCGTCGATCGCGACCGCGACCTCGCCGTGTTCGAGTCGGCCGCGATCCTCATCTATCTCGCCGAGGTGGCCGGCCGGTTGTTGCCGACCGAACCGCGCGCCCGCTCGCGCGTGCTGCAGTGGCTGAGCTGGCAGGTCTCGGGGCTCGGCCCGATGATGGGCCAGGCGGTCGTGTTCACCCGCTACTTCCCCGAGAAGCTGCCGCAGGCGATCAGCCGCTACCAGAACGAGAGCCGGCGCCTGCTCGAGGTGCTCGATGCCCGGCTGCGCGACTCCGAGTGGATCGCCGGCGACTACTCGATCGCGGACATCGCGGCGTTCCCGTGGGCGCGCGTCCACGACACCTGCCGCGTCTCGATCGACGGCCTGCCCCACCTCGCGCGCTGGCTCGCCGCGATGG
>DATJAE010000397.1:0-13845 GCA_035516595.1 Kofleriaceae bacterium
TGGCCGCGACCGGCGCGCGCGCCTACAACGTGCTGCAGAACAACGGCGCCGCCGCACACCAGGCGGTGCCGCACGTCCACTTTCACATCATCCCCAAGCTCGACGATGGCAGCGGGCTCGGCATCGGCTGGACGCCGCACAAGCTGATCGAAGGCGAAGCGCTCGCGAACGCGATCGCGAGCAAGCTGTGAGCTCGCGCGCGCTCGCGCTCGCGGCGCTGCTCTCCGGTTGCGTCTACCCGCGCTACCTCGCGCAGGCCGCCAGCGGCGAGCTCCAGCTGCTCGCGAGCGCGCGCCCGCTCGACGAGGTGATCCGCGATCCGAAGACGCCGCTGCGCACCGCGATGATGCTGGCCGAGATCCCGGAGATCAAGCAGTACGGACGGAGCTACGGCCTGCGCATCCGCGACAACTACACGACCTACGTCGACCTCGGCTACAAGCCCGCGGTGTGGTTCGTCGGCGCGGCCGATCCGGTCGCGTTCAAGCCCCGGCCGTGGTGCTTCCCGATCGTCGGCTGCTTCCCCGGGCTGGGCTGGTTCGACGAGGACGACGCGGTCGCGTTCAAGCTCGCCGAGGACGCCGAAGGCTACGATAGCGTCGTCCGCCCGGCCGCCGCGTTCTCGACCGGCGGCCACTTCCGCGATCCGGTGACGTCGTCGATGCTGGGCTCGGGCGACGACGCCCTGCCCTACCTGGCCAACACGATCCTCCACGAGTCGGTGCACGCGACGGTGCTGGTCCCGGACGAGCAGTTCTTCAACGAGAGCTTCGCGGTGTACATCGCCGACGCGCTCACCGACCACTGGATCGAGCTGCGGTTCGGGCCGGGCTCGCCCGAGGAGCTGGCGTGGACGCTCGGCCAGGCGCTCGGCATGCCGCGGGTCGCCCGCCAGCTCTCGGCGTACGAGCAGCTGGCCGCGCTCTACGCGTCGAACAAGCCACGCGCCGAGAAGCTCGCGGAAAAGGCCAAGATCATCGACGAGCTGATCGTCGACCTCCACCTGCGCGGCCGCCGGCCCAACAACGCCACGCTCAACGAGGTGCGCCTCTACAACGGCGGCAGCGCGCCGCTCTTGCTCGCCCACCGGGCGTGCGGCGACCTGCGCTCGCTGCTGGACGCGGCCAAGACGCTCAAGCGGAGCGACTTTGCCAAGCCCCTTCAGGAGGACTTAACGCCGATCGGCAAGCTGCTCGCCGCGCGCTGTCATCCGAAGGCGGCTTCTGTGCATCTGTACAGCAGCGGAAAACTGGATCCAGGCTAGGCCACCGTCCGAGCATTGCTCCCCGGGAGAAGCTCATGCGCGCGCTGCTATTTGCCGTCTGCTCGCTTGCACTGATGTCGACCGCCGACGCGCGCACGCACAAGCCGAAACGGCGCGTCGCCCACGCCAAGCACGTCGTGATCCACGGCCCGATCCACGGCCAGAGCGTCGGCGCGCCGTGGCATGGCGAGCTGCGCGAAGCTGCGCGGCTGCCCGACGGCGACGGCTACCACATCCGGCGGCCGTGGCGCGCGTTCGGCACGCGCTCGACCGTCGACTACGTGCTGCGCGTGATCACCGACTTCCGCGAGCAGTTCCCCGACGCCCACGTCCTGGCGATCGGCGACCTGTCGGCCGAGCACGGCGGGCCGATCACCGAGCACCGCTCGCACCAGTCGGGCCGCGACGCCGACATCGGCCTCGTCTACAAGCACCGCCCGCCGGGCTACCCGGCGAGCTTCATCCCGGCGACCGAGGACAACCTCGACTGCGCGGCCGAGCTCGCGCTGATCGAGGGCTTCGCCGCGACCGAGCACGAGGACGGCGGCGTGCAGATCATGTTCCTCGACTTCAAGGTGCAGGGCATCCTGTACCGCTGGGCGCGCGAGCACGACGTCGACACCGCCACGCTCGATCACCTGTTCCAGTACCCGCACGGCCGCGGCACGAGCGAAGGCCTGGTCCGTCACGAGCCGAACCACGACAACCACCTGCACGTCCGGTTCAAGTGCCCGCACGGCGACAGCGCGTGCGCGTAGGCTACGGCGCGGCCGGCGGCGACGCGGTCATCTTCCCGATGCGATAGACGCCATCGTGCGAGGCGTCGCGCGCGGGGCCGAGCGTCCACGGCTCGCCCGGCTCGCCGCGACCGGCCTTCTGCTCGCCGCAGCGCTGCGGCTGGCCGGGCCCGTCGGAGAGGCACGCCCAGTACGTCCCGCCCTGCGACGACACGTCGAACGTCGCGACATGCAGGCCGCGCGCGACCAGGTGCGCGATCATCGGCACGGCCTCGGGGTCCCACGGCGTGCCCTTGATCCGGCGCGAATGCACGTTGCCGGACAGCCCGACGAACGTCGCGGCGGGATCGCGCACCGCGAGCACGCGCTCGGCCATCGCCGCATCGCGATCCTGCGCGTCGGGCACGTCGTATGCGACGATCGAGATCGCCGCGCCGGCCGCGCGCAGCGCACGCACGCGATCGATCAGCCCCAGCATCGCCTGGCTGCTCCGGCCGTCGTGGTTCTTCCAGTACGGCCCGGCGAGCAGCGCCGCGCGCTCGGCCGCCGAGCCGTCGCTCGCGACGAAGCGATCGATCGCGGGCTGTTCGGTGCGCCAGATCTCGAGGCCGAGCTGGACGCGGCCGCGCCGCGCCGCCGCGCACGCGACATCGCCCGCGAACCGCGGCGACTGCTCGGTGCCGTGGATCTCGCCGAGCCACGCGATGTCACCGGCGCCGAGCCGCGCGTCGATCCCGGCGATGTCGCGCTCGCACGCGACGTGGCTGGCCTTGCCGCCGCCGCACGCCGCCAGCGCGACCGCGATCACGACCGCAAGCGCTGCCACAGGTCGCCGGCGCGCGACACCACGCCGCCTCCGTAGAGCTGGTCGATCATGCCGCGCAGCCGCCGGGTCATGTCCTTGGGCTGGCGGAACGACATCATGTTGAGCGGGAGCGCCATCACCTGCTCGGCGGTCGACTTGATCCGGGTGAACTCGCGGATGCCCTCGTCGCCGTGGATCCTGCCGAACCCGGAGTCGCCGACGCCGCCGAACGGCAGCGACGGGATGCCGGCGAACGCCATCACCGAGTTGATCGAGGTCATGCCGGCGCGCAGCTTGGCGGCGATCGAGCGCGCCGCCTTGCCGGCGAACACCGACGAGCCGAGCCCGTAGCGGCTGTCGTTGGCGAGCCTCACCGCCTCGTCGATCGAGCCGACCTTCGCGATCGGGATCACCGGGCCGAACGTCTCCTCGGTCATCACCTTCATCCGGTGATCGACGCCGGTCAGCACGGTGGGCTGGATGTACTGGCCGGTGATCGCGGCCGAGCCGCCGGTCAACACCTTCGCACCCTTGGCGACCGCGTCGTCGAGGTGATCCTTGACGATCGCGACCTGCGCCGGGCTGGTCATCGCGCCGAGCTGGCCGTCGTCGCCGCCGACCTTGAGCTCGCGCACCTGCCTGACGACCTCGTCGACGAACCGGTCGTAGACCTTGTCGGCGACGTAGACCCGCTCGACCGAGATGCAGGCCTGGCCGGCGTTGGTCAGCGCGCCGTAGACGCAGGCCTCGGCGGCCGCCGGCAGGTCGGCATCGTCGTCGACGATCATCGCGTCCTTGCCACCGAGCTCGAGCAGCACCGGGGTCAGTCGCTCGGCGGCCGCCATCATGACGCGCTTGCCGGTCGCAGCCGATCCGGTGAACGCGATCTTGTCGACCGCGGCGCGCGCGAGCGCCGCGCCGGTCGCACCCGCGCCGGTGACGACCTGGAGCAGGTCGGGCAGCGCGAACGCCTGGCGCGCGATCGCCTCGATCTTCTGCGCGACCAGCGGGGTCAGCTCGCTGGGCTTCCACACCACCGCGTTGCCGGCGGCGAGCGCGTACGCGATCGATCCCATCGGCGTGAACAGCGGATAGTTCCACGGTCCGATCACGCCGACCACGCCGACCGGGTGGTAGCTCACGGTCGCGCGGAAGTTCGCGAGCAGCCCGGCCGACACCTTGTGCGGCGCCATCGCGTGCTCGGCCCGCGCGGTCGCATGCTTGAGGTGGCCGAGCGCCATCATCACCTCGGTCAGCGCCTCGAGCTCGGGCTTGCCGTTCTCGCGGTGGAGCAGCTCGGCGATCTCGCCGGCCGCCGCCGCGAGCGCGCGGCGAAACGCGACCAGCTCCTCGCTGCGCGCGGAGAACGATCGCTGCGACCAGGTCTCCGCGGCGATCCGCGCGCGGGCCACCGCGGCATCGACCTCCGCGGCGGTGAACACCGGCACGCTGCCGATCACCTCGCCGGTCGCGGGATTGTGGCTCGAGAGTCGCTCGCTGTTGGTCGCGGTCGCCATGCCGCGCACCATGACACCGTCCTCACAGCCAGTCCATCGGGATCCAGTCCATCGCGATCGCGAGCGCGAGGCCGCCGCCGATCAGCGCGGCGAGAATGAAAATCATCAGCAGCAACCGCCGCCCGCCGGTGGCGACCTGCGCCGGAACCGTGTCCATCCGGGTCGCGGTTCCCGACGGAACCGACATGGCCGGGAGCGCCTCCTTGAAGCCGAGCGAGTCATCGACCAGCGGCCTGGCGCCGATGTTGCTGATGTTGCTGTCGACCTTGAACGACGGCGGCGAGGGCCGCGACGGAGCCGCCCCGTTGCCCTGCAGCGTCGGCTGCGCCGGGAGCTCGACGTCGTCGCCGCCCGGCGACGTGCCGACGTCGAACGGGAGCTGCGGTCGCGACGCGCGCGGACGGCGTTCCGGATCGCGCCACTCGGCCGGATCCTGCGGCGGCGCCGGCTCGACGTAGCCCGGGCGATCGCGCTCCTCGATCAGCGTGGTCTTCTCGTTGTCGTTGTCGTTGTCATCGTCGTTGTCGTCGTCCTCGTTGACCGTGGTGCGATCGGCGATGGCCGCGGCCTCGACCCACGGCTCCTTCTTCGAGCCGAACAGCTGGACCATGAAGCGGCCCATCGCGGTGTTCGAGCCGGTCAGCTTGGCGCGCACCGCGAACGCGTCGAGCGCCTCGATCATCTCCTGGCCGGTCTGGAACCGCGCGTTCGGATCGTTGGCCATCGCGGTCAGCACGATCGCCTCGAGCTCGCGCGGATAGCCCGGCACCGCGACCGACGGCAGCATCACGTCGCCCGCGACGATCCGCTTCATCGTCTCGAAGTCGTCGTTGCCCTTGAAGGCGCGGCGCAGCGTGGTCATCTCGTACAGGCAGATACCGAGCGCGAAGATGTCGCTGCGGCGATCGATCGGCTTGCCCTTGCACTGCTCGGGCGACATGTAGCCGTACTTGCCCTTGATCGTACCGCCCACCGTCTTGGTGGCGCGCTCCTCGGCCTTCGCGATGCCGAAGTCGAGCATCTTGATGCTGCCGTCGTAGCCGATCATGATGTTCGCGGGCGACACGTCGCGGTGGACGATGTTGAGCGGCTGCCCGGTCTTGCTCTTGCGCTCGTGCGCGTGATGCAGGCCGGCGGCCGCGCCGCTCACGATCATCAGCGCGAGCTCGAGCGGGATCGTCCAGCCGCGCCGGATCGTGGTCTCGAGGATCGCGCGCGCGTTCTCGCCGTGGACGTACTCCATCGCCATGAAGTAGGCGCCGTCGGCCTGATCGACCTCGAACACCTGCGCGATGTTCTGGTGGTTGAGCGTGGCGGCGAGCTTGGCCTCGTCGAGGAACATCGTGACGAACCGCTGATCGGCCGCGCGCTCGCGCAGGATCGTCTTCAGCACGACATGGCGCTCGAACGCGCCGAGCCCGGTCTGGCGCGCGAGGTAGATCTGGGCCATCCCGCCGGTCGCCAGGTGGGCGATCACCTCGTACCGGCCGACCCGGAGCGGGTCGTGCTCGGTGGGCTCCGGCGGCACCACCTTCAAAGGATCGCGCTGCCCGGCGCGGTGTGTCAAGCCACCGACATTGTACGCCCGGCGAGATCCGCGGATACTCGCCGGACCGTGTCGCACTCGTCGTGGCTCGCGATGTCGGGGGCCATCCCCGCGCTGGTGGCGATGTGGGTGGTGGACCGGCTCGACCGCAAGCGTCCGGAACCTCCGAGCCTTCGCCGCATGGTGACCATGCTCGGCATGTTCTCGGTGGTCCCCGCGCTGATCATCGAGACCTCGCTCGAGCGCTACGTCGGGCCGCACGTCGCTCCGAAGATGACCTACGAGGGCGCGACCGTGCACGCGTTCCTCATCGCGGCCGCGGTCGAGGAGGCGTGCAAGATCGCGGTGGTCTACTGGGTGGTGTGGTGGCGCGACGAGTTCGACGAGCGAATGGACGGCATCGTCTACGCCAGCCGCGCCGGCCTCGGCTTCGCGCTGGTCGAGAACATCATGTACCTGCTCGGCGAGCCCACGCTCGGCGGCCAGATCCAGACGTGGATCATGCGGGCCGTGCTCGCGGTGCCCGGTCACGCGATGTGGACCGGCATGATCGGCGCGATGGCGGCGCGCCGCCGGTTCGATCGCAAGGGGCTGGGCCTGGTCGCGGGCTACCTGCTCGCGGTCGCGTTCCACGGCGCGTACGACCTCACCGCGTTCGTCCAGGCGCCGCTTCACCTCGAGGGCCACGACGGGCTGTCCAAGCTCGCGATCCCGATGCTCGCGCTGCTCACGATCATCGCGTTCTTCGTCGTGCGCTCGATGGCGCGCACCGCGCTCCGGCTCGACGACGCCGACGCGGCGCACGCCGCGGCTCAGGCGGCGCGATAGCGCACGACCAGGTTCGCCGCGATCGCGCCGAGCGCGATGCCGAGCGCGAACAGGATCGGGCCGAGCGCGAGGTGGATGCCGCCGAGCGACGGGATCCCGGTGACGAAGTAGCCGCCGACGATCGTCGCGCAGCCGAGCGCGACCAGCGCGGTGCGCCCGAACAGCCTGGGCACGCGGCCGGCGGCCACGCCGCCCGCCATCGCGACCAGCACGAGCATCGCGATCAGGCCGGCCACGCCGGTCGCGACCGCGCTGCGCATCCAGAGATCGCCGCCGCCGAGCCACGACAGCCCGGTGCGCCGGCAGTCGCCGCCGAAGCAGTGGCGAGCGCCGAACGGCCCGATCACGACCTCGCCGGCCGACCACCACACGCCGGCCTCGACCGAGATCGCGAACGCGGTCGCCGACAGCAGTGCGAGCGCGACCGACGTCCAGCGACGGCGTGGGGGCATGAGGGCGCGCATCTTGAAACGCGATGCTTGGAAGTGCAACGAAGATCCGTTAACCCGGGCAACCCTCCGAAACCTGCCTACCTACATTGATCCGGACCGCCGATCGAAAAACACTGGGGCTCGCTTGCGTCGTCCCGGGTGTGCCGCACTGGTGATCGCGTTGATCGCGCCTGCGATCGGGCGCGCCTCTCCGATCGCGATCCCGCAGCCCGTCGTCGACACGCTCGTGCGCTGGGAGCTCGGCGCGCGCGACTGGATGCGCGGTGCCAGCGATCGGCTCACCCGGCTCGCGAACCAGCTGCCGTCGCCGGCGCCCGATCTCACCGTGCTGACGACCGATCCGATCCCCGGTACCGAGAGCTCGGGGTTTGGCTGGCGAGACGACCCGTTCCGCCACGTCACGCGGTTCCACTCGGGCACCGACTTCCGCGCCGATCCCGGCACGCCGGTGCTCGCGGCCGGCGACGGCGTCGTGGTGTTCGCCGGGCGGCAGGGCGGCTACGGCAACGTGATCTACATCGACCACGGCGGCGGCGTGGTCACGCGCTACGCCCACCTCCGCAAGATCGAGACCCGCAAGGACGCGACCGTGAGCGCCGGCGATCGCATCGGTCAGGTCGGCTCGACCGGGCGCGCGACCGGACCCCACCTTCACTTCGAGGTGCGGCTCGACGGCCGCGCGGTCGATCCGGTGACCGCGATGACGGTGGCGACCCTCGAGCGCGACGCACCGGCCGCCGGCCGACTCGCCGCGTTCGCGCTCGTCCCCGAGCTGCAAGCGCACGTGCGCGACCACAGCGACGATCGCGCCCGCGCATCGCGCCCCGAGCGACGCGGCCGCGCGCCGCGCCAGCAAGTGTTGTGGTAGCTCGCCACGGCGGAGAGAGCTAGAGTCACGCGGCGTGTCCCGACGGACGCCCGAGGAGCTGGTTCGCTGCTATGTCGCGTGGTTGCGACGCTACGCGTTCGCGATCGTGGCGGTGCACCTCGCGGTCCTGGCCGCCGCGATCCTGCTCGTCGTGTACCGGCTGCCGCTGTATGCCGACTTCTCGTATCTGCTGCCGCAGGACGAGCCGGCGGTGGTCGATCTGCGCAAGCTCGAGGCGCGGGTCAGGACCACCGACACCGTGCTGGTCGTGCTGGTCGCGCCGACCCCCGAGGCGCGCGCGGCCGCGGCGCGCGACCTGACCGCCGGGCTCGAGGCGCTGCCGGGTGATCTGGTGGAGCACGTCGACGCGGACGATCACGAGATCCGCGACTTCCTGCGCGCGCACCGCCACCTGTTCGTGCCGACCGCGGATCTCGCCCGCGCGCGCGACGCGCTCGAGCGCGAGCTCAAGGCGGCCAAGCTCAAGGCCAACCCGCTCTACGTCGATCTCGACGACGAGGGCGACAAGGCCAAGGCGGCGGCCGACCAGAAGGAGCTCGACGAGCTGCGCGACAAGCGGCGCGACGTCGAGCGCCGGCTCGATCATCCGCAGAACGTCAGCGCCGACGGCAAGACCGAGCTGATCCAGGTCCGCACCGAGGTCAGCCCGACCGACACCAAGCGCGGCGCACGGCTGATCGCGGCGATGGCCGATGTCCGGCGGCAGGTGATCGCGACGCACCCGGGCATCGACATCGGCTTCACCGGCGGCGTGGTCTCGGCGCTGAGCGAGCACCGCGCGATCTCGCAGGGCATGTTGCTGTCGACCGTGATCACCGGCGTCCTGGTCGCGCTGCTGCTCGCGCTGTACTTCCGCAGCGCGACCCTGCTCGCGATGCTGGTCGGCACGATCGGGATCGCCACGGCCGCCGCGTTCGGCGCCGCGGTGTTCACGGTCGGCCACCTCAACGCCGCGACCGCGTTCCTCGGTGCGATCATCGCGGGCAACGGGATCAACTACGGCATCCTGATGATCGCGCGCTACCTCGAGGAGCGCCGCACGCGCGACGTCGACGATGCGCTCGCGAGCGCGATGCTCGGCACGCTGCGCCCGACCGCGGTCGCCTCGCTCGGCGCCTCGATCGCGTACGGCTCGCTCGCCGCGACCAGCTTCAAGGGCTTCGCCGACTTCGCGGTGATCGGCGCGATCGGCATGATGCTGTGCTGGATCGCGTCGTACACCCTGCTGCCCGCGCTGATGCTGAAGTTCGGCCGGCGCGCGCGGGGCTCGGAGCGGCCGCCGCTGCTCGGCGGCGCGCTGGTCCGCCTGCTCGGCTTCCGCCGGCCGAGCGTCGTGCTCGTGTTCGCCGCCGCGATCGGCGTCGCGGCGGTCACCGTGGTCGTGCACTACGTCACCGCCGACCCGTTCGAGTACGACATCAAGAAGCTGCGATCGAAGGGCGAGGACGCGATCACCGCGCGCAAGTGGATGGCGGTGTCCGACGCCAACTTCGGGCGCGGCTACTCGGGGCGCACCGTGATCGCGGCCGATCGGCTCGATCAGGTGCCGGGCATCGTCGACGCGCTGCGCGCGATCGACAGCGGCAAGCCGCCCGAGCAGCAGACGATCGGCACGATCCAGTCGATCCTCGATCTCGTCCCGCCCGATCAGGGCCACAAGCTCGCGCTGCTCGGCCAGATCCGCAAGCTGCTCGACGATCCGGCGCTGGCCGCGACCGACGACAAGCAGCGCGCCGAGCTCGCCGAGCTGCGCCCGCCCGATGCGCTCGACGCGATCACGATCGCCGGTCTGCCCAAGAGCCTGACCTCGCAGTTCGCGGAGAAGGACGGTCGGGTCGGCCTGCTGGTGTCGATCCGGCCGGCGGCCAAGCTCGACGAGTGGAACGGCCACGATCTGATCCGGTTCGCGAGCGCGGTGCGCGAGCTCCACCTCAAGGACGGCGAGATCGTGACCACGTCGGGTGCGAGCGTGATCTTCGCGGACATCGTGCAGGCGATCGAGCGCGACGGCTCGTTCGTCACGCTGATCGCCGCGATCGGGCTGGTCGTGATGATCGTGCTGGTGGTCGGGCGCAACCGCCGCGCGACCGCCGTGCTCACCGCGACCGTCTCGGGCTCGCTGCTCATGGTCGCGACGTGCGCGCTGGTCGGGCTCAAGGTCAACTTCCTCGACTTCGTCGCGCTGCCGATCACGCTGGGGCTCGGCATCGACTACGCGATCAACGTCGCGCACCGCTACGATCACGACGACTCGCCCGATCCGATCACGACCTTGCGCACGAGCGGCAGCGCGGTGTTCGTGTGCTCGCTGACCACGATGATCGGCTACGGCTCGCTGCTGGTGAGCGACAACCTCGCGATCCGCGGGTTCGGCACGGCGTCGCTGATCGGCGAGGTGACCTGCGTGCTCACCGCGCTCGTGCTCGTGCCCGCGCTGCTCGCGATCGGCCGGCACTCGCACCCGCTCGCGCCCGCCGAGCCCGCGGCGGCCTAGCCGATGCGCTTGCCGTCGGGCGACCACCGGTAGAAGCCCTCGCCGGACTTCTTGCCGAGCTTGCCGGCCGCGACCTTGTCGCGCAGCAGCTGGGGCGGCTGAAACGCCGGCCCGATCGCACCGGCGAGGTAGTCGGCGATGCCGAGCCGGATGTCGAGCCCGACCAGATCGGTCAGCTCGAGCGGCCCCATCGGGTGGCCGTAGCCGAGCCTCATCGCGGTGTCGATGTCGGCGGGCGACGCCACGCCCTGCTCGACCATGCGCATCGCCTCGAGCCCGATCACCAGGCCGAGCCGGCTCGACGCGAAGCCGGGACTGTCGCTCACCGTGATCGGCGTCTTGCCCAGCCGCTCGGCGAGCCCGACCGCGAGCGCGACCGCGTCGGCGCTGGCGCCGGAGTGGCGCACGACCTCGACCAGCTTCATGACGTGCACCGGGTTGAAGAAGTGCATGCCGACCACGCGGCCGCCATCGCGCACCGCGGCCGCGATCGTCGCGATCGGCAGCGACGACGTGTTGGTCGCGAGCAGCGCGTGCGGCGGCGCGGCGCGATCGATCGCGGCGAACGTCTCGCGCTTGAGCTCGATGCGCTCGGGCACCGCCTCGATCACGCAGTCCGCGCCGGCGCACGCCGCGGCGAGCGCGTCGATCACCTGGATCCGCGCGAGCGTCGCGTCGCGGTCGGCCGCGGTCACCTTGCCGAGCTCGACGCCCTTCGCGAGGTTCTTGCCGATCCGTTCGAGGCCGGCGCGCGCCGCTCCGGCGACCGCGTCGTACAGGCGCACATCGGCGCCCATCGCCGCCGCGATCTGCGCGATGCCATGGCCCATCGTGCCGGCGCCGATCACCGCGATCGTTCGAAGATTCGAGAGCGTGGGAAGCATCACGGCGCGAACATACGCGAAAGCTTCGCCCCGCACCCGGACTCGGCTAGGATCGCTCGGTGCGTCGCCTCCTCGTGCTGGTCCTGGTCGTCGGGTGCGGTTTCAAGCACGGAACCGGCCCCAGCGACGCCGCGCCGGACGGCCCGCCCGATGGACCCAAGGTCTGGATGGACGCGCCCGATGCGCCGCCGCTCGACGCGCGGTCGTGCTTCGGTGGCGCCGCCAAGTGGGAGATCTGCCTGGATCCACCGCCGACCGCGGCGCTCGATCTCACGGCGCTCGGCACGCTCGTGACCGATACCGACAGCCACTGCCTGACCGCCCAGCCCTCGGACTGGACGACCAACGGCCAGCCCGACGCGTGCATCATCGCCGCGACCACGCTCACGCTGAGCGATCAGCTCGTGGTCAACGGCAACCGCCCGCTCGTGCTGGTCGGCACCGACAGCGTCACGATCTCGGGGACGCTCGACGTCGCCAGCCACCGCGGCGGCAACCTCGGGCCGGGCGCCGGCCAGTTCACGTGCAACGTGTTCGGCCAGACTCCCGACGACGGCAACGGTGGAAACGGCGGTGGCGGCGGCGCCGGCGGCAGTCTCACCACGCAGGGTGGCGACGGCGGCAAGGGAAACAACGGCAGCGGCAAGGAGGGCAAGGTGGCCGGCATCCTCGCGGCGCCCGCCACGTTGCGCGCCGGGTGCATCGGCCAGGACGGCGGCGACGGCAACAGTGTGGCCGGTAGCAAGGGGCACGCCGGCGCAGGTGGCGGCGGCGTGTACGTGCTCGCCGGCAATTCGATCACGATCACCGGAACCCTCAACGCGTCGGGCGCAGGCGGCAGCGGTGGTATGACCTATGGCGGCGGTGGTGGCGGCGGCACGGGCGGGGTGATCGTGATGTACGCGCCCGCGATCGACGCGACCTCCGGGTTCATCCTCGCCAACGGCGGGGGCGGCTCGTCGGGCGGCGACAGCAGCAACGCGGGCAATGATGGGATGAATCCCACCCCGACGACGCCGCTCACCGCCGCGCCGGGCGGCGCCGCGGTGTCCAGCAACAAGGGCGGCGGCGGCGACGGGTTCGCGCAGGGTAGCTCTGCGAAGGATGGCGACGACTCGAGCTCCGGGCCGACCGGTGGCGGTGGCGGCGGCGGCGCGGCCGGCTACATCCTGGTGAGCACGGCGATCACCGGTGGCACGATCTCGCCGACTCCGGTGATGATGCCGTGAAGGCCGCACTCGTCCTGCTCGCCGCGTGCAGCTTCGCGCACGGCACGAACGGGACGGCCGGCAGCGACGGCGGCGGGCGCGACGCGCCCGGCGACACGGTGGTGGATGGTCGTCCCGACGCGGCGCCCAACTGCTACGGCAGCGGGCTGGTCACGATCTGCGCGCAGCTGCCCGTGCCGGCGACGTGGGACGTCACCGCTCCCGCGACGATCGACACCGGGATGGACGCGCAGTGCGACTTCATCGCCGACGAGCCGAGCGGCGCGCTGTGCGTCAAGCAGGCGCAGAACGTGACGCTCAGCGACAGCCTCGGGCTCGATGGCACGCGCGGCCTGGTGATCCTCGCGACCGATTCGCTCACGATCGCCTCGACCGGCTCGATCGATGCCTCGAGCTTCGGCGGCGACAACGGTCCCGGCGCGAACCCCGGCTCGTGCACCGCTGGGACGCCAGCCGGCAGCGACAACGGCAACGGCCAGCACAACGGCGGCGGCGGCGGCGCGGGCGGCAGCTACGGCGGGACCGGCGGTAACGGCTCCGATGGCGCGAAGTCGGGCGCGACCGCGGGCCCGACGCTGGTCGCGACCGCGGTGGTCGGCGGCTGCCCCGGCTCGGCGGGCGGCAACGGCGACTCGCCGCACCTGGGCGGCACCGCGGGCGCCGGGGGCGGCGCGGTCTACTTGATCGCCGGCAACTCGATCGCGATCAGCGGCGCGATCAACGCATCGGGCGCGCCCGGGCTCGGCGGCGATCTGCGATCCGGCGGCGGCGGCGGCGGCGCGGGCGGCCTGATCGGGCTCGACGCGCCGACCGTCCAGGTGACCGCCAGCGCGCAGGTGTTCGCGAACGGCGGCGGCGGCGGCGAGGGCGGTGATACGACCGACCCCGGGTTCGACGGCGGCGCCTCGCTCAGCCCCGACGTGGCGGGGCTCGGCGGGCTGGGCAACTCGGCCGGCGGCGATGGCGGCGACGGCGCCGCCGGCACGGTGCTCGGCGGCGGCAGCGGTGCGGCTCGGGTGGACAACGCAGGCGGCGGCGGCGGCGGTGGCGCCGGCATCGTCAAGGTGTTCGCGGCGCATCCCGAGATCGCGGGCGCGATCTCGCCGCCGCCGAGCTGAGCGCGGTAGGGTTCGCCCGTGGCTGCCGTCGCCGTCGATGCCGATCGCCTGCAGCGCGAGCTCGAGTCGATCTTCGGGCCGC
>DATJAE010000398.1:0-12113 GCA_035516595.1 Kofleriaceae bacterium
CAGCGCGAGCTCGAGTCGATCTTCGGGCCGCGCCGCGTCTCGACCCGCGCGGTCGATCTCGACACCTACGCCCGCGACATGTGGCCGCGCCTGCTGATCGCGCGGCGCGAGGGCGTGCCGCCTCCGCATCGCCCGCACGCCGTGGTGTGGCCCGAGCACGTCCGCGAGGTGGTGAGCCTGGTGCGGCTCGCGCGCGAGCTGCGCCTGCCGATCGTGCCGTACGGCGGCGGCTCGGGCGTGTGCGGCGGCGCGGTGCCGGTGCACGGCGGCATCACGATCGATACCAAGCGCATGCAGCAGCTGCGCGCGGTGCACGGCGACGAGCTGATCTGCGACGTCGAGGCCGGGCTGAGCGGCGAGCGGTTCGAGCGCGAGCTCGCGCGCCGCGGCTACACGTTCGGTCACTTCCCGTCCTCGATCTACTGCTCGACGGTCGGCGGCTGGCTCGCGACCCGCGCGGCCGGTCAGCTGTCGACCAAGTACGGCAAGGTCGAGGATCGGGTCGCCGGCCTCACCGTGGTCACCGGGCGCGGCGAGGTGATCGAGACCGACGGCCCCAACCGCGCGCTGCGCGGCCCGAGCTGGACCCAGCTGATCTGCGGCAGCGAGGGCACGCTCGGCATCATCACGTCGGCCCGGCTGCGCGTCGCGCCCGCGCCGCAGCTGCGCGTGCTGCGCGGCTTCGAGGTCGACGACATCCCGACCGGCATCGACGCGATCCGCCGCGTGCTGCAGAAGGGCCTGCGCCCCGCGGTGGTCCGGCTCTACGACGAGCTCGACACGCTGATCAACTCGCTCGGCCACACCGGCGACGAGCCGGCGCCGACCGAGGTCCACGCGCCGCTGCCGCCGATCGAGACCGGCGCGTTGCCCGCGATGCCGGCGGCCGAGCGCCCCGGCGATCGCGGCGTGATCGATCGGCTGATCGGCCTGGCCAAGGGCCGCGGCCTGCGCGGCGGTGCGATGAAGGCCGCGCTCGGCCAGAGCGAGCTGGTCAACCGGCTGTTCGGCACGGTCGCGGAGAAGGTCGCGCGCCGCGGCTGCCGGATGGTGGTCGGGCTCGAGGGCGCGCGCATCCGCACCGAGGTCGAGGCCGCGCTGACGTTCGCCGAGCTCGAGGCCGCCGGCGCGCGCGACCGGGGCGAGGATCCGGGGTGGGCGTGGTACCGCCATCGCTACGCGGTGAGCTACCGGATGTCGCCGGTGTTTCGCGACGGCGCGTTCGTCGACACGATGGAGGTCGCGGCGAGCTGGGATCGCTTGCTCGACCTCTACCACTCGGTGCGCACCGCGATCGGCCACCACGCGGTCGTGATGGCGCACTTCTCCCACGCCTATGCCGATGGCTGCTCGATCTACTTCACGTTCGCCGGCCACGCCGCCGAGCTCGGCGCGGCCGAGCGGCTGTACGACGCGATCTGGCACGATGGCCTCGAGGCGGTGACGCGGGTCGGCGGCACGATCAGCCACCACCACGGTGTCGGCCTGCTCAAGGCGCCGTACATGGCCGGCGAGCACCGCGAGGCGATGGCGATCTTCGAGGCCGCGAAGACCAGCCTCGATCCGGACGGCGTGCTCAACCCGGGCAAGCTGGGGCTGCGCGCGCGATGACGCTCGCCGCGGAGCTCCAGCACGCGCTCGGCGCGGATCGCGTCGAGCTCGACGGCCTGCAGCTGCGCGTCGTGCCCGGCTCGGCCGCCGAGGTCGCGGAGGTGATCCAGCGCGCCGGCGCGCACGGCGTCGCGATCCACCCGGTCGGCGCGGGCGGCCGGCCGCGCGACATCGCCGGCGATCGGCCGCGCGTGCTGATCTCGACCTCGCGGCTCGATCAGGTGCTGCAGCTCGACGAGACCTCGCTGCTCGTGCACGTGCAAGCCGGGCTCACCGGGCTCGAGCTCGAGCGCATCCTGGCGCCGCGCGGGCTGTCGATCGGCGACTACCCGCCCAACGTCTTGACCTCGTCGCTCGGCGGCATCCTCGCGGTGCGCACGCCCGGCAAGTCGAGCGCGCGCCACGGCTTCTTCGAGGAGGCGGTGGCAGGCGTGTCGGCCGTGCTCGCCGACGGCCGCACCGTGCACACGCGCGTCGCGCCGCGCCGCTCGACCGGCCCCGACCTCGCGCGCGCGCTGTGCGGCAGCGAGGGCACGATCGGGTTCATCACGTCGGTCGTGCTGCGCATCCACCTCCGGCCCGAGTCGCGGCTGGTCGCGGCCTACGTGCTGCCGTCGGTCGACGCCGCGGTCTCGGCGATCTACCTCGCGCTGCGCGAGGAAGCCGCGCCGTCGGGCCTGCGCATCTACGACCGCGACGAGGCCGCGGTGCACTTCGACGGGCTCGCGCTGCCGGACGGCCACGCGCTGCTGTGCGCTGCGACCGCGGGGCCGACCGACCTCGCGGCGTGCGATCGCGACCTGATCACGAGCGCGGTGATCGCCGAGGGCGGCGCGCTCGGCGACGAGGAGCTCGCCGACACCTGGTGGAAGCGGCTGCACGCCGGCGTGCCCACGCCCGCGCCGACCCCGACGCTCCAGGTGATGGCGACCCCGGCCAAGCTGCGCCCGGTGTATCGCGCCGTGCTCGATGCGACGGCGCGCGCCGGCGCCGCCGCGCGCGCTCACATCTCGCGGTTCGATCCCGACGGCGCGGTCGGCTTCTTCACGATCGATCCCCCCGACGAGCGCGTCGTCAGCGCGGCCGAACGCGCCGCCGACGCCGCGGGCGGCTGGCTGGTCGGCGCGCGGGCGATCAAGCTCGACGCGTACCTGCGCGCGTTGCGCGACGCGCTCGATCCCAAGCGGATCATGAACCCCGGGACGCTCGCCTAGCCGGCGGCTCGACTTGCCGTCCGCTGCCGATCCCTCCGCGATCGTTCGGGCGGCGGCCGGCCCGCATCTTGAAGTCCGACCTCGCATGAAGTACGCGCTGGGTCTTTGCGCCGCGCTGATCGCGTGCAGCACCTCGACCACGAGCCAGCCGGTGACCACCGACCCCGGCGAATCCGGGGACGGCAGCGGCGGCGGCAAGGCCGACGGGCCCGGCACGACCTCGATCCCCGACGTGCGCTGCGCCGGCGCGCCCGACGCCGGGCCGGCCGGCGACTTTCACCACGTGTCGAGCGAGCTGATCTCGGCGCTCGGCGATCCGCGCCACCGCGGCTTCGATCTGATCGCACCGGCGAGCGCCGACCCGCAGCGGCTCGAGGGCTGGATCTCGTACACCATCGCCGACAAGGCGCTCGAGGACGAGGACGTCGACGTGTTCGCGTGCCGCGAGCAGCAATGGCAGCAGGTCGGGACGGCGCGCACCGACGACGAGGGCCACTTCTCGCTCGCGCTGTCGGGCGGCGATCGCCTGCCGATCGGCATGCGCGACCTCTACGTCTCGGTGGTCGGCGATCGTACCGGCGTCGGCTTCCTCGGCCTGGTCGCGCCCGACGGCTCGCCGCTCGTGGTGTCGGATGTCGACGGCACGCTGACCTCGTCGGAGAACGCGTTCATCGAGACCATCGCGCTCGGCATCGAGCCCGACGAGCAGCCCGGGGCGTCCGACGCGTACCAGGCGGCCGCCGGCCTCGGGCTCCACCTGGTCTACGTGACCGCGCGCGGCAACCAGTACACCACCGACACCCGGCAGTGGCTCGACGACGAGGGCTTCCCGCGCGGACCGGTGCGGCTGTCCGACTCGTTCGTCACCCTGCCCGGCCAGGACACGATCGACTACAAGACCCAGACGATCGGCGCGCTCGCGCAGGGCCTGACGATCGCGGCCGGCGTCGGCAACCGCGACAGCGACATCACGGCCTACACCGACGTCGCCGTGCCGGCCGATCGCATCTACATCAAGCTGCCCGAGTACCAGGACGAGTGCCAGGCCGACCTCGACGCCGGCAAGGCGATCGGCTTCACCGCGTACAGCGATCTCGCGGCCCAGGCGATCCCGAGCTGGTAGCTCAGTGCTCGCACGAGGCGAGCTCGAGCGTGATCGAGACGCGCAGCGTGGCATCGCCGATCGCGCTCGGCGTCGCGTGCAGCCCGATCGCCTGCGGCTCCATCTCGCTGCACGACGTGATCGCGTACTGCGCCGGCATGTCGGGCCGGACCACGTGCTGCTGCGTGGTCTGCGCGAGCGGAAACGGCGACCCGGTCAGCTCGACGCTGCCCGGGCTGGCCTCGACCACCGCGCGCGCCTGCCAGCCGACCGGCACGCCGACCAGCGACGTGATCGCCGGGATGTCGATCGGCTTGAGATCGACGAAGTGCAGCGTGATCTCGACGCGGCCGTCGGCCATGCGGTCGATCGAGTAGCTCGACCCGGTGGGCGCGACGATCGCGTGGGTCGGCAGCACGGCGACCAGCGGCGAGCTCGCGGTCGGCGCGAGCCGCTCGGGCGCCGCGTGACGATAGTGATGCACCACGCCCCACGCCGCGCCGGTGGTCAGCGCGACGCCGCCGGCGATGATCGCGGCGCGCCGGCGGGTCATCCATGCGCGGGTCGCGGCGAACGCGCCGCGGATCTCCTTGACCAGGCCGCGCAGCGTGAACAGCTCGCTGCCCGCCGCGGGATCCTCGGTCTCGAGCAGCTGGCGCTCCTTGCGCAGCTTGCGGCCGATCACCGCGACGGCGAAGCTGATCGACGCGACCGCGGTGGTCGCCCACATCGCGGCGCCCCAGTTCTTCCACGCGGCGATCCCCGCCGCGATCGTCGCGCCCAGCGCGATCGTGCCGGCGAACGTCGCGACCACCGGCACGCGCGCGAACCGGCGCGTCATCGCGACCGCGGCGACCAGGCCGGCGCCGGCCACGATCGACAGCGCCTTGGCGTGGCCGATCAGGGCGGCCTCGAACTCGGCGGTCGAGGGCCAGCCGTGCGCGCGGATGCCGCGCAGCACGTAGATCGCGGTCGCCGGCAGCAGGATCGCCGCGGCCGCAACCGGCAGCGCGGCCGAGCCGACCTCGCGGCGCTCGGCGAGCCGGCGCGCCAGCTCGTCGGGATGCTCGTGCGACAGCCGCTCGAGATCGTGATCGAGGTCCTGGCCGGGCAGCACCGCCTGGGTCATCGCGACCGCGAAGCGGTGCTCGAGCCGCGACTTCCACGCGACGTACGCGAGCACGCCGCCCGCCCAGGTCGCGACCATCAGCGTGCACACCGGCGCCGGCACGATGCCGGGCAGGAAGCGCGCGAACACGCCGGCGAAGCTCGGCAGGAGCGCGGCCACGAACGTCACGGCGCCGAGCGCGAGCACCGTGGTGGCGGCGACGACCCGCGCGCCCCGGGCCACCACGACGCGGCGGATCGCGTGCGGCATCGTGACCAGCTCGTCGCGGCGCTTGGTGAGCAGATCGCGGCGGCGCGCGAGGGCGCCCTCGGTCGGGTCTCGGAAGATGTCGGTCACGGCAGCTCCTTTGCGCGAGAAGAACCGAACGAACGTGTCCCGTTATTCTGGCCCGGATCGCCCGCCGTTCCAGGACGTTCAGCTGGCGTCGGACTTCGACATGTCGGCGACCAGCTTGCGCATGAACAGCTCGATGTTGCGCCGCAGCGCCGGGTCGTCGCACACCGGGAGCGCCCGCCGCCAGGTCTCGACCGCCCGGGCGTGCAGACCCTGGCGGAAGTACAGGTAGGCCAGGCGGGTGAGCGCCGGGAAGTAGGTCGGCTGGAGCTCGACCACTGCCTCGTACTCGTCGACCGCCTCGGCCCAGCGCGAGGCGCGCTGCAGCATGTTCGCGAGCATGAAGTGGAGCTTGGGGCTCGCCGGATCGCCGGCCAGGGCGGCGCGCAGCCGCGCGATCGCGCCCTCGATATCGCCGTCGTGGTAGCGGCCGAGCGCGTCGGCGAGCACCGGCTCGTTGTCGGCGCGCTCCTCGGGCGAGAGCTCGCGCAGCATGCGGTGCAGCCGCCGGGTGTCGATCGGCTTCTCGATGTAGCCGTCGGCGGACGAGCGGGCGAGCACGTCGTCGGGCACCTGCCCGGAATCGACCACCGATGTGGTGACGATCACGCGGGTGCGCGCGAGCCGGCGGCTGCGCTTGACCGCGCGGCACAGCTGGAGCCCGCCGATCTCGGGCGCGGCGACGTCGGCGAACACGAGGTCGAAGCACAGCTGCGACAGCAGGTCGACCGCCTGGCTGCCCGAGGCCGCCGCCTGGCACTCCCAGCCCAGCTTCTCGAGCTCGGCGACCAGCTGGATGCGGCCCGGCGGGTCGGGATCGACCACGAGCGCGCGCCGGTGATCGTGATCGTCGTGCTCGCTGGTGGCGCGATCGAGGTCGGCGGCGATGACCTCGGTCTTCTCCTCGATCAGGAGGTCGCCCTCGTCGGTCGAGGTCGTGATCGTGTTGACCTGCCAGTCGCCGGTGAGCGTCGAGCTCGACGGATGGTCCTCGGACGGCAGCTCGTCGGTCGCCTCGATGTTGCGCGCCGCCTCCTCCGCGAGCGCGCGCTGCGCCTTGCGATGCTCGTCCTCGCCGCCGTCGGGATGGACGATCGCCAGGTGCGGCCCGACCCGGTCGACCTCGGGGCCGACCAGGTACTGCTCGCCGCGCTTCCAGCGGCGGAACGCGGTGCGGATCGTGCGCGCGAGCGTGACGTCGAGCGCGATGCGTAGCTCGACGTTCTTGCCGCGGCTCGCACCGAGCTCGCGCGACGGCACGATCGCGTCCTCGGGACGCGCCGCCGCCACCACCAGCGTGCGCTCGTCCTCGAACACGACCAGCGCGCTGAAGATGCGCGCCCACTCGAGCGAGACGTGCTCGAGCACCTCGAGCCGGATCGTGGACTCGTCGAGCACGAGCGCCGGCCAGCCGGTCTGGACCGCGAGCGCGGTGGCGAGCTGACGCTCGGTGCAGTAGCCGAGCGCGTACAGCTCCGAGGCCACGGGGTGGCGGCCGCTCTGCCGCGCCAGGGCGTCGGACAGGCCGGTCGCGTCGATCGCTCCTTGCGCGATCAGGAGCTGGCCGATCGATCCCCGCACGTGGGAACGAGGGTATCAAACTCTGCGCGCAAGTACTCGAAATCTGGTGACCGGACCGGCGGCTCGGCTAGCCGCATGACGATTGTGCTGGCGATCTGCGTCGTGATTGATATCCTCCGCTCCCCGTTGGGAAACCCCGCTTCGACGCGGCTCCGATGAGGCAACTGTAGTGTGACACCCTGGCACGGCCCCACTTGCTAACCCCCCGTTAGGAAAGGCGGCATCCAGAGGCACCGGCATTGCTGAAGAGGCCCGGCGTTCCGAGGAGAAATCGATGACCGACTTCAAGATTGGCGAGAAGGCCGTCTACCCCGCCCACGGCGTGGCGGAAGTGATCGGGATCGAGAAGAAGGAGATCAACACCACGGTTTGCTCCTTCTACGTCCTCAAGGTGCTGGCGACCGGGATGCAGATCCTGGTGCCGAAGGACAAGGCGGATCAGGTCGGGCTGCGGCCGGTGGCGACCTCGCAGGAGATCGAGGAAGTGTTCGACATCCTGCGCGAGAAGGACGTCCACATCGACAAGCAGACGTGGAACCGCCGCTACCGCGGCTTCATGGAGAAGATCAAGACCGGCTCGCTGTTCGACGTCGCGGAGGTGTACCGCGACCTGTACCGGCTCAAGAGCAGCAAGGTCCTGTCGTTCGGCGAGCGCAAGATGCTCGACAACGCGAAGCAGCTGATCGTGAAGGAGCTCGCGGTCGCGAAGAAGTGGGCCGAGGACAAGGTCGAGGCCGAGCTCGAAAAAGCGTGCGCCTAGCGGGGCGCGCTTGAAGCGACGACCCCACGCGTGGTAGCGGTCCTGGCGTCATGCAGGTGCACGTCGCCAAAGCGGAGCTGTGGACGTTGCCGGTCGATGCGGTGGTCAATCCCGCCAACTCGCTGGGCATCATGGGTGGAGGCATCGGCGGCGCGCTCCGCCGCCAGGGCGGCGACGTGATCCAGCAAGCCGCGATGGCCGCCGCGCCGATCGCGGTGGGCGCCGCGCTGGTCACGACCGCGGGGCAGCTCCCGGCCAAGCACGTCATCCACGTGCCGACGATGGAGGAGCCCGGCATGGTGATCGGCGCCGAGAACGTGCGCCGGGCCGCGCGCGCGGCGCTGATCGCGTCCGACCGCAACAACTTCAAGGTCATCGCGATCCCGGGCATCGGCACGGACCTCGGCGGCGTTCCGATCGACGAGGCCGCGCGCGCGATCGTCGAGGAGATCCGGGCGCACCGCCGGCCGTGCCCGGAGACGATCTACCTCGTCGATCAGAACGACGAGATGATCGCGGCGCTCGAGGATGCCCTGCGCAACGCGCAGGCGAATCTTTGACGAGACGCTACCCTGGTGGCGGCCGCTAACGCAGGTAACCACCCGATCGCTCTGCGAAAAGTCCCTCGCGCGCGTTGATCCGCGGAGCGACCGCCATATACTGCGCTCGCTTTGCAGCTCCAGGCATACATGCCGGCCGGGATCGGGATCCTGCTCGCGGTCGGCTTCTGCGGCCTGTTCACGGCGCTCGCCGTGCTGGTCGGTCCCAAGGCAACCAACCCCGACAAGCTCAAGCCGTTCGAGTGCGGCTCCGAGCCGATCGGCTCGCCGCGCGGCCGTTACTCGGTGCGGTTCTACCAGGTCGCAATCCTTTTCCTCGTGTTCGACATCGAAGCAGCGTTCATGTACCCGTGGACGCTGCTGTACAACCACCTGTCACACACGCTCGGGCCCAACGGTCCGATGGCGAGCGTGTTCGGCTTTGCCGAGATGCTGCTGTTCGTCGTGATCCTGGTCGTCGCGCTCGCCTACGTGTGGAGAAAGAAGGCGATCGGATGGGAGTAGAGCTCACCACCACGCGCGTCGCCGACGCCGCCGCCTGGGCGAAGCTGTTCAAGCAGTCGCGGATCGACAAGGCGACCAACTGGGGCCGCAAGTTCTCGCTGTTCACCTACCCGTTCGTGACCGCGTGCTGCGGCATGGAGTTCATGTCGGTCGCCGCGCCCAAGTACGACATCGCGCGGTTCGGCGCCGAGTTCCCGCGGTTCTCGCCGCGCCAGAGCGATCTGCTCATGGTGGTCGGCACGATCACCGAGAAGCAGGGCCCGGCGCTCAAGCGGATCTTCGACCAGATGGCCGAGCCCAAGTGGGTGATCGCGTTCGGCGTGTGTGCGTCGACCGGCGGCTTCTACCAGAACTACTCGGCGATGCCGGGCTGCGATCAGGTGATCCCGGTCGACGTCTACATCCCGGGCTGCCCGCCGCGCCCCGAGCAGGTGCTCGACGCGCTGATCCTGCTGATGGAGCGCATCCAGGCCGGCCGCGGCCACAGCCAGCTGCGCACCAAGCGCGACAAGCTCGCCGCCACCGCCGCCGAGGAGTGAACGATGTCCCAGAAGGTCCTCGACGCGCTCACCGCCACGCACGGCGCCGCGCTCGCGCGCACCGGCTCCGCGCACGGCGACGACATCGCGTGGGTGAGGCGCGAGTCGCTGCTCGAGGTCGCGCGCTGGCTGCGCGACGACCCGGCGATGGCGTTCGACGCGCCCGTGTTCTGCACGTGCATCGACTGGCTCGACTGGCATCCGGTCGGGCGCCCGGCGAGCGAGCACTGGAGCGAGGGCAAGCCGCGGTTCACCGTGTGCTACCAGCTGCGCTCGGTCGCGCATCGCCACCGCGTCCGGCTCGAGATCGAGCTGCCCGAGGAGGATCCGCGGCTGCCGTCGCTCGCCGAGCTGTGGCCGGCGTTCAACTGGCAGGAGCGCGAGACGTTCGACATGTACGGCGTCCGGTTCGACGGTCACCCCGACCTGCGCCGGATCTACATGTACGAGGAGTTCGTCGGCTACCCGCTGCGCAAGGACTACCCGAAGGAGAAGCGCCAGCCGCTGGTGCGCCGCGACGACCTGCCGGAGAACCCGCCGGCGAGCACGGAGCGCTGACATGCCCGACACGCGAACGCTCAAGCAGCTCGTGCTCGGCCGCAAGGACGTGCAGGACCTGTCCGACAACGAGCAGGAGCTGCCGCCCGAGCTGATGACGGTCAACATGGGTCCGTCGCATCCCGCGATGCACGGCACCGTGCGGATCGTGCTCACGGTCGACGGCGAGCGCGTCGTCCGCGGCGACGTCCAGCCCGGCTACCTGCACCGCTGCTTCGAGAAGGAGTCGGAGCACGCGACCTACACGCAGGTGTTCCCGTACACCGACCGGCTCAACTACGTCTCGCCGATGATCAACAACGTCGGCTGGGCGATGGTCGGCGAGAAGCTGCTCGGCCTGACCGGCAAGCTGCCCCGGCGCACCGAGTACATCCGGGTGATCGTCAGCGAGATGTCGCGCATGACCGATCACCTGACCTGCGTCGGCGCGTCCGCGATGGAGCTCGGCGCGTTCACGCCGTTCCTCTATCTCCTGAAGTGCCGCGAGTGGCTCTACGAGCTGCTCGAGAAGGTGTCGGGCGCGCGGCTGACCCACAGCTACGTGCGGATCGGCGGCGTGTCGAAGGACCTGCCGAGCGACTTCCACGCCGATCTGACGCTCGCGCTCGACCGGATCGAGGGCGTGCTGGTCGAGTGCGAGGGCCTGCTCAACAACAACAAGATCTTCTACGACCGGATGTCGGGGATCGGCGTGATGACCCGCGAGCACGCGATCGCGACCGGCTGCGTCGGCCCGATCGCGCGGGCGTGCGGCGTCGACTACGACGTGCGGCGCGACTATCCGTACTCGATCTACCCCGAGCTCGAGTTCGACGTCCCGCTCGGCACGACCGGCGACTGCCTCGATCGCTACCTGGTGCGGCTCGAGGAGATCAAGCAGTCGATCCGGATGCTGCGCCAGTGCCTCGCGCAGATCCCCGACGGGCCGGTGATGGCCGACGATCACCGCGTCGCGTTGCCGCCCAAGCGCGACACCTACAACACGATCGAGTCGATGATCCGGCACTTCAAGCACATCATGGACGGCGTGCGCGTGCCGCCCGGCGAGGCCTACGCGTTCGTCGAGGGCGGCAACGGCGAGCTCGGCTTCTTCGTGGTCGCCGATGGCACGGGCCGGCCCTACAAGGCGTACGTCCGGTCGCCGTCGTTCGTGCACCTCTCGACCGCGGGCGACCTGATCCGCGACCACCTGATCGCGGACGTCGTCCCGATCTTCGGCATGATCAACATGATCGGCGGCGAGTGCGACAAATGAGCGACACGGTCACCCTCACCATCGACGGCAAGCCCGTCACGGTCGCCAAGGGCACGAACGTGCTCGAGGCGGCCAAGACGCTCGGCGTCGAGATCAGCGCGTTCTGCTACCACCCGGGGCTGCCGATCGTCGCGCAGTGCCGGCAGTGCCTGGTCTCGATCGAGAAGAACCCCAAGCTCCAGCCGAGCTGCCAGCAGGTGGTCGCCGACGGCATGGTCGTGCACACGACCGATCCGGTGTCGACGCTCGCGCGCAAGCAGCAGCTCGAGTTCACCCTGGTCAACCACCCGATCGACTGCCCGATCTGCGACAAGGCCGGCGAGTGCACGCTGCAGAAGCTGTACTTCGATCACGACAATGCGGACTCGCGGGTCGATACGCCGAAGGTCCACAAGGCCAAGGTGGTCGACATCGGGCCCCACATCGTGCTCGACCAGGAGCGCTGCATCCTGTGCTCGCGCTGCATCCGCGCCTGCGATCACGTGTCGGGCCAGCACCAGCTCGAGTTCGCGCACCGCAGCGACCACGAGCTCTTGACCACGGCGCCGGGCGAGCAGCTCGACAACCCGTACTCGCTGAACACGGTCGACGTGTGCCCGGTCGGCGCGCTGACCGCGAAGGACTTCCGGTTCACGATGCGCGCGTGGGAGCTCGACGCGACGCCGAGCATCTGCAACGGCTGCGCGACCGGCTGCAACATCGAGATCCATCACAAGAACGAGCGCGCGTGGCGGCTCGTGCCGCGCCACAACCCCGACGTCAACGACTACTGGATGTGCGACGAGGGCCGGTTCACGTACCACGACCTGCGCGAGCACCGGCTGGCCGGGCCGACGGTCGAGGGCCTGCCGGCGAGCTGGGATCGCGCGATCGCGTCGGCCGCCAAGCGGCTCGGCGTGTTCCTCAAGGACCCGGCACAGGTCGGCGTCGTGCTGTCGGCGACCTGCTCGAACGAGGACAACTACGC
>DATJAE010000399.1:0-19884 GCA_035516595.1 Kofleriaceae bacterium
AGAAGATGTCGCTGCGGCGGTCGCCCGGTGCGCCCTTGAGCTTCTCCGGCGCCATGTAGCTGAACTTGCCCTGGACCTTGGCGCGCGGCCCCGCCGACATCGTCGCCTTCGCGACGCCGAAGTCGACGAGCTTCACCTGGCCGGTGTAGAGCACGACGATGTTGCCGAGCGAGATGTCGTGGTGGACCAGCTCGACGCGATCGCCTGCCATGCTGCGCAGCTCGTGCGCGGCGTCGAGCCCCTCGGCGGTGTCGGCGATCAGCCGCCCGGTCGACAGCGGATCGAGCCGCTTGCCCTCGCGCCCGGCGCGCAACACCGCGAGCAGCGGCTCGCCCTCGAGGTACTCCATCGCGATGAAGTAGCGGCCCTCGGCCTCGCCGAGGTCGTAGATGTCGACCACGTTGGGGTGCTTGACCAGCGCCGCGACCCGCGCCTCGTCGAGTAGCATGTCGACGAACGCCTTCTGCGACGCGAGGCTCTCGTGGACCAGCTTGACCACGACCAGCTTCTCGAACCCGGCGGGCCCGCGCTGCAGCGCGAGCTGGACCTCGGCCATGCCGCCCTGACCGATCCGCGTGATCAGCTCGTACCGGCCGAGCCTGGTCGGACGCGGCGCAGCCTCCCCCTGGGCGGACACGTAAACATTGTATCGCAGCCGAAGTTTGCGCGTGAGAAGCGCCCGATAATGTGTAGGTATGCCACTCACAGTTTCTGTCATGCCGCATCCGCTTCTCGACAGCGGCGCGTTCGTGACGCGGCTCGCGCAGCCGCTCGGCGAGCTCGCGACGCCGCGCGAGCTCGCCGCGCTCGCGGAGCCCGGCACCGACGCGGCGATGACGTCGTCCGATACGGTGCGCGCCGAGATCCGCCGGCTGCTTCGCCACGGCGGCTTCAAGCCAGCCGGCCGGAGCAAGCCCGCCTCCGAGTATCTGCACGCCGCCGCGACCGAGGGACAGTTCCCGCGGATCAACGCCGCGGTCGACGCGTGCAACGTGGTGTCGCTGTGCTCGGGGCTGCCGATCAGCCTGGTCGATGTCGATCGCCTGGTCGGCGAGCTCGCGATCGCGATCGCGCCGGCGGGCACGAGCTACGCGTTCAATCCGTCGGGCCAGACGATCGACGCGAGCGGCCTGGTCTGCCTGTTCGATCGCGAGGGCCCGTCGGGCACGCCGGTCAAGGACGCGCAGCGCACCAAGACCCACGCCGGCACGCGCGCGACGCTCGCGATCGTGTGGGGCACGCGCGCGCTGCCCGGCCGCACCGCGAGGACCGTCGCGTGGTACCGCGAGCTGGTCGCGCGCATCCCGGGCGCGACGCTCGAGCCGGTCGAGCTTCACGGCTCGGCGTAGCGCTGCAGCGGCAGCACGCGCAGCTCGCCGCGCTTCTCGACCGCGATCGCCTCGAGCGCGGCGCGCGCCGCGCGCAGCGTCGTGTAGTACGCGATGCCGTTCATCAGCGCGGCGCGGCGCAGCGACAGCGAGTCCCGGATCGCCTGCGTGCCCTCGGTCGTGTTGATCACGAAGTGGATCTCGTGGTTGTCCATCGCGTCGACCACGTGCGGCCGGCCCTCGAGCACCTTGTTGATGCCGCTGACCGCGAGGCCGTGGCCGCGCAGGTACGCCGCGGTGCCGTGGGTCGCGATCAGCGTGAACCCGAGGTGCACGAGCCGGCGCGCGATCTCGGGCAGCGCCGGCTTGTCCTGATCGCGCACCGACAGGAACGCGACGCCGCTGGTCGGCAGCTTCATCCCGGCCGCGAGCTGGCTCTTGGCGAACGCGCGCGCGAAGTCCGAGTCGATGCCCATGACCTCGCCGGTCGAGCGCATCTCGGGTCCCAGGATGGTGTCGACGCCCTCGAACTTGACGAACGGGAACACGACCTCCTTGACCGAGACATGGCGCGGCTCGACCTCGCCGTTCGGGAACGCGCCGAGCTCGGCGAGCGTCTTGCCGGCCATGACCTTCGCCGCGACCTTGGCGAGCGGCTTGCCGATCGCCTTGGACACGAACGGCACGGTGCGCGATGCGCGCGGGTTGACCTCGAGCACGTAGATCTCGCCGCCGAGCACCGCGAACTGCACGTTCATCAGGCCCACCACGCCGAGCTCGGTCGCGAGCATGCGGGCCTGGCGCTTGACCTCGTCGCGGATGTCGGCCGGCAGCGAGTACGGCGGCAGCGCACACGCCGAGTCGCCGCTGTGGATCCCGGCCTCCTCGATGTGCTCCATCACGCCGCCGACCACGACCGCGCCGCTGCGATCGGCGACCACGTCGACGTCGAGCTCGACCGCGTCCGCGAGGAACTGATCGACCAGCAGCGGGAAGCCGACCGCGGAGCCCTCGTCGTGACCGCCGCCCGCGCCGACCAGGTAGCGCGCGAAGTAGTCCTCGAGGCCGTGCGCGTCGTACACCCGCTCCATCGCGCGGCCGCCCAGCACGTAGCTCGGCCGCACCATCACCGGGAAGCCGATCTCGTGCGCGACCCGGCGCGCCTCGTCGAGCGAGCGCGCGATACCCCAGCGCGGCGCGGTGAGGCCGAGCTTGGCCATCACCTCGCCGAACCGCTCGCGATCCTCGGCGCGATCGATCGCGTCGGCCGACGTGCCGAGGATCGGTACGCCCGCCGCGGCGAGCGGCACCGCGAGCTTGAGCGGGGTCTGCCCGCCGAACTGCACGATCACGCCCCACGGCTGCTCGACATGACAGATCTCGAGCACGTCCTCGAGCGTGAGCGGCTCGAAGTACAGCCGATCCGAGGTGTCGTAGTCGGTCGACACCGTCTCGGGGTTGCAGTTCACCATGATCGACTCGATGCCCTCCTCGCGCAGCGCCATCGCGGCGTGGACGCAGCAGTAGTCGAACTCGATGCCCTGGCCGATCCGGTTGGGCCCGCCGCCGAGGATGATCACCTTCTTGTTCTTGCTCGGCCGCGCCTCGCATTCGTCCTCGTACGAGCTGTACATGTACGGGGTGTGCGACTCGTACTCGGCGCCGCAGGTGTCGACCCGCTTGTAGACCGGGCGCACGCCCTGGGCGTGGCGCGCGCTGCGGATCTCGCCCTCGGTCTTGCCGGTGAGCGCGGCGAGCCGGCGGTCGGAGAACCCGAGCCGCTTGTAGTGGCGCAGCTTGCCGAGATCGATCGGACCGCGCCGCGCGTGGGCGGCGCTGCCGTCGGGGGGCATGCCCCCGGCGAGGTCGCGCTCGGCGACCGCGAGGTCGCGCAGGTGGTGCAGGAACCACGGATCGATCCGGGTCAGCTCGTGCGCGCGCTCGATCGCGAGCCCGAGCTGGAAGCCACGGCCGAGCAGGAACAGCCGCTCCGGGGTCGGCGCCGCGACCGCGCGCTCGATCGCGGCGAGATCGTCGATGCGCTGCGCGGCCGGCAGGTCGAGCCCGGCGCGCCCGGTCTCGAGCGAGCGGATCGCCTTGCCGAGCGCCTCGCGGAACGTGCGGCCGATCGCCATCGCCTCGCCGACCGACTTCATCTGCGGGCCGAGCTCGGGCTTGGCCGACGGGAACTTCTCGAACGCGAAGCGCGGCCACTTCACGACCACGTAGTCGATCGTCGGCTCGAACGACGCCGGGGTGACCCGCGTGATGTCGTTGTCGAGCTCGTCGAGCGTGTAGCCGATCGCGAGCTTGGCCGCGATCTTCGCGATCGGGAACCCGGTCGCCTTCGATGCGAGCGCCGAGCTGCGCGACACCCGCGGGTTCATCTCGATCACCAGCATCCGCCCGGTGGCGGGGTCGACCGCGAACTGCACGTTCGAGCCGCCGGTGGTCACGCCGATCTCGCGCATGATCGCGATCGCGGCGTCGCGCATGCGCTGGTACTCCTTGTCGGTGAGCGTCATCGCCGGCGCGACCGTGATCGAGTCGCCGGTGTGCACGCCCATCGGATCGATGTTCTCGATCGAGCACACGATCACCGCGTTGTCCTTGGCGTCGCGCACGACCTCGAGCTCGAACTCCTTCCAGCCGAGCACGCTCTCCTCGACGAGGATCGAGTGCACGGGGGACTGGTCGAGCCCGAACTGCACCATGCGATCGAAGTCGGGCTTGTTGTAGGCGATGCCGCCGCCCGAGCCGCCGAGCGTGAACGACGGCCGCAGGATCGCCGGGAAGCCGATGTCGTCGATCACCGCGCGCGCCTCGGCGACGGTGTGGACCAGCCGCGACTTCGGGCAGGCAAGGCCGATCCGCGCCATCGCCTGCTTGAACAGCTCGCGATCCTCGGCCATCTCGATCGTCTTGACCGTCGCGCCGAGCAGCTCGGTCTTGTGCTTCGCGAGCAGGCCGGCCTTCTCGGCGGCGATCGCGAGGTTGAGCCCGGTCTGGCCGCCGAGCGTCGGCAGGATCGCGCTCGGCTTCTCGCGCGCGAGCACCTGGTCGAGCACCTCGACCGTGAGCGGCTCGACGTAGGTCGCGTCGGCGATCTCCGGGTCGGTCATGATCGTCGCGGGGTTCGAGTTGATCAGGATGACGCGCAGCCCGTCCTCGCGCAGCGCCTTGCACGCCTGCGTGCCGGAATAGTCGAACTCGCAGGCCTGGCCGATCACGATCGGCCCCGATCCGATGATCAGGACCGACTCGAGATCCGTGCGCCGTGGCATCGGGACGTTCGTTTACCATAACGCCGCGATGAGCGGAGCCCCCGACGCCGAACCCGTTGCCAAGAGCGCCGTACCGATCCCCGACCTGTCCGCGCTCGACGCGGCGCTACGCGAGGGCGGCGGCACGCTGGCGCGGGCGGTCCGGGCGGTCCGGCCGGCCGATCTCGGCCGCGACCTGACGCGCCGGCCGATCCGCGAGGCGCGGGCGCTGCTCGCGGCGGTCGACGACCGCTACGCCGCGGCGATGCTGCGCGCCGCCCACCCGGCGGTCGGCGGCCACGTGCTCGAGGGCTGCGAGTCCGCCCGCGCCACCCGGATCCTGTCGTTCATGCCGACCGACCACCAGGTCGCGCTGCTCGGGGCGATGGCGCCGGCCGACCGCGCCGAGGTCGAGGCCGCGCTCGATCGCGACGACGCCGCGCGGGTCCAGCGCCTGCTCGGCTACAGCGAGGCCGCGGTCGGGCGGATCATGACGCCGCGGATCTGGACGTGCGCTCCGGACGCCACCGCCGGCGACGCGATGGCCGACCTCGCCGCGCGGCGGCGCGACATCGAGGTCGCGGTCAACTGTTACGTGGTCGACCAGCGCGCGCTGGTCGGGGTGTGCGCGCTGCGCGAGCTCGCGACCGCGCCGCCCGCCACGCCGGTCCGCGAGCTGATGGCCCGCGATCCGATCGCGGTGGTCGAGGACACCGAGCGCGGCGCGGCCGCCGACATCGTGCGCACCCACGAGTTCCTCTCGCTGCCGGTGGTCGACAAGGCCGGCGTGCTGATCGGCGCGGTCCGGGTCGACGACCTGCTGGCGGCGACGCTGCGCAAGGTCGGGGTCGGCGTGCTCAATCAGGGCGGCGTCGCCGGCCGGCTCGCGGTGGAGCGGCCGTACTTCCAGACCCCGCTCGCGCGGGTCGTGCGCAGCCGGCTGACCTGGCTCGTGCTGCTGTTCGTCGCCGAGACCGCGACCGGCACGGTGCTGCGCTACTTCGAGGACGAGCTCGCCAAGGTCGTCGCGCTGTCGTTCTTCGTGCCGCTCCTGATCGGCACCGGCGGCAACGCCGGCTCGCAGACCGTGTCGACCGCGATCCGCGCGCTCGCGATCGGCGAGATCCGGACGCGCGACGTCTGGCGCGTGGTGCGGCGCGAGGTCGCGACCGGCGTCCTGCTCGGCGTGTTGCTCGGCGTGATCGCGTTCGGCCGCGCGCTGCTGTGGGGCGTCGACTACGACCTCGCGCTGTGCGTCGCGGTCACCATCCTCGCGGTGTGCACGTGGGCCAACGCGGTCGGTGCGACCATCCCGCTGGTCGCGCAGCGCGTCGGCATCGATCCGACCGTGATCTCGGCGCCGCTGATCACGACGCTGGTCGACGCCTCGGGCCTGTTCATCTACTTCAGCGTCGCGCACCTCCTGGTCGCGCAGCTGCGATGACTACTTCTTCTTGACCAGGCCCTTCTCGACCTTGAACTCCTGCGCGAGCGGACCGGTCAGCATCGCCGCGACCTTGTCGGCGCGGTCGCCGAGCGGCGCCTTGGTCTTCTCGAGCACCTCGACGATCGTGCGCCGGATCCGGCCCGACTCCTCCTCGGGGCGGAGCAGCGCGTCGATCAGCGGCTCGACGATCCGCTTGGCGTCGCGGGTCGACAGCGCGTCGATCACGCTGAACCGCACGTTCTCGTCGAAGTCGGGCAGGTACGGCGTGATCCGCGGGATCAGCTCGTCGTCGGTGGTGCCCTTGAGCTCGCCGAACCACTTGATGAGGTCGATCCGGCGATCCGGCATGCGGACGTAGCCCGGGGTCTCGCTCGCGAAGATCTCGTCCACGATCTCCAGCGCCTTGCCGTGATCCGCCACGCGCTCGACCACGCGCAGCGGAAACGACAGCTGGTCGGCGTTCTTCATGTAGCGCCGGATCGCGGGCAAGACCATCGCGCCCTTCTCGACCAGCACCTCGACGACCCAGTTCTTTTCCTGCTCGTCCTCGACGCCCTTGAGGCTCGTGATCGACCAGCGCTTGCACAGGCCGTAGAGCGCCTCGTCGCTCGCGTCCTCGCGCAACTTCTCGAGCGCGCCCCAACGGTCCGGCTGCTGGGACAGTTTGTTCGTCGCCTTCTCGATCGTCTTCTGCAGTGCGCGTTCTTTGGAGAACAACCCGAATGCCATCGCCAGGCTCCGAAAATCCGAATGAAACCTAGCAGATTTGATCTCGCCCGGCTGCTCGCGCGTACAATAAGGAGGATGAGAGCCCGTTCGATGGCCGGCGCCGCCGTAGCGCTCGCCGCCGCCGTGGTGTTCGCCGGGCCCGCGCCTGCGCCGGCTCCCGCCAAGGCGCTCACGCCCGCCGGTCAGCGCGCGCAGGCGCTGCGCGAGGCCGCCGATCTGATCGACAAGGCGCAAACCGCGCTCGCCAACGGCAACAAGAACCTCGCCGAGATGCTGTTCTCGAGCGCCGAGCTGATCGTCGGACCCGACGCGCTCGCGTCGATCGCGCCGACGTTCCGCGAGGGCGCGCCGCCGCGGATCACGACGCCGACGATCAGGGTCGATCCGAGCACCGCGCCGCAGCCGCGCACGGTCGGCAGCTCCGAGCAGGAGGACGCCGAGGCGCACGTCGCGCCGCCCCGCGTCGAGGGTAGCCTCGACGGCACGCTGGTGATCGACGGCAAGCCGCTGTCGGGCGCGTTCGGTCTGATCACGCTCGAGCCGGCGAGCGGCAAGTGGAAGCCGCGCACGCCCAAGCGCCGCGTGATCGAGCAGCGCAACCGCGAGTTCCTGCCGCACGTGATGGCGGTCCCGGTGGGCTCGACCGTGTCGTTCCCCAACTTCGACACCGTGTTCCACAACGTGTTCTCGACCTCGCCGCTCGGCGCGTTCGACCTCGGAATCTACAAGGTCGGCGAGGCGCGCGAGTTCACGTTCACCAAGGAAGGCATCATCCGGCTCGGCTGCAACCTGCACGCGAACATGTCGGCGTACATCGCGGTGGTGAGCGCGCCCGCCTACGTCGTGACCGACGACAAGGGCGCGTTCGCGTTCAAGCACCTCGCGCCCGGCCGCTACCGGCTCAAGGCGTGGAGCGAGAAGAGCAAGGCGCCGATCAGCGAGGACGTGACGATCAGGGTCGGCAAGAACTCGATCGACGTCGGCGTCGCGGCCGACGCGCCGGGCGGTCCGTCGCCCGACAAGTTCGGGGGCAAGCGTTGAGCTCGCGCGGTGCGTGGGCGGTGGCCGGCGCCGTGCTCGTCATCGCGGGTGGCGTCGCGCTCGGCTACGCGCTGACCCGCAAGGCAGAGGGCGGGATGTCGCAGCAGGGCACCCAGGCGATGGGCGCCGCGATCGGCGAGCTCGACGGCGACGTCAAGGCCGCGCGCACCGCGACCCGCGAGCGCGCCGCGACGCTCGCCAGCGTGCCCGCCGTGCAGGCGGCGATCACGACCGACGAGGCGACCGTCGCGGACATGGTCGAGCGCGGCGAGCTCGACTTCAAGGCCGAGCCCGGCGAGGTCATCACGCTCGATCAGGTCGCGCCCGGCAAGCCGCCGCTGACCCTCGCGGTCTACCCGCCGGGCGCGATGCACAAGAGCCCGGCGAGCAAGCCGGGCAGCTTCGTCGAGATGATGGGCGACCGCGTGCTCGTCACCGAGGTCGCGCCGATCACGCCGAAGGATCCGAAGGCGCACGTCGGCGGGTTCGTCGCGGTGAGCCGCCCGCTCGATCTCCAGCCCGCGATCGCCCGCCTGGTCGCGGCCGGCGTGAGCGGCCGGTTCGAGCTCGACGGCAAGATCCACGCGATCGGCAGCCCGCCGCCCGACGCGGTCGAGCAGCCGCCGATGCCGCTGCCGTCGCAGCCCGAGGTCAAGATCGTCGTCGCCGCGCCGCGCGCCGGCGGCGGCACGCCGCTGCCGCTGATCGCGGTCGGCGGCGGCGGTGCGCTGCTCGGGCTCGTCGTGGTGATCGTCGCGATGATGCGCCGCCCGGCCGCGCCAGCGGCGACCGCGGCGCGCGCGTCGGGCGCGCTCGCGAATGCCGGCGACATCGCCACGGCCGACACTCGGTTCAGCGCGGCGCACGCGGTCGCGGCGGCGACGCCGGTGCCGGTCGCGATCTCGGGCCCGGCGATCGCGGGCAAGCCGGTCGAGGCCGGCGCGATGATCGGGCGCTGGGAGGTGGTGAGCCGGCTCGGCTCGGGCGGCATGGCCGACGTCTACCTCGCGCGCGCGCGGGGCGAGGCCGGCTTCGAGAAGCTGGTCGCGATCAAGGTCATGCACCCGCACCTGGCGCGCAACCCGCGCGCGGTCGACCACTTCCTCGACGAGGCGCGGCTCGCCGCGCGGATCACGCACCCCAACGTCGTCGCGATCCAGGACCTCGGCAAGATCGGCGACGACTACGTGATCGTCATGGAGTACGTCGACGGCGTCGATCTCGAGCGCCTGCTCGCGTCGGCGCGCAACGCGCAGCGCGCGGTGCCGATCGCGGTCGGGCTCGGGCTGCTGCGCCGGATCTGCGACGGCCTTGCCGCGGCGCACGGCGCGCTCGGCCCCGACGGCCAGCCGCTCAACCTCGTCCACCGCGACGTCAAGAGCGCCAACGTGCTGGTGTCCAGGCAGGGCGGGGTGAAGGTGGTCGACTTCGGGATCGCCAAGGCCGCATCGCAGGCGCACATGACCTATGCCGGCGAGACCAAGGGCACGCCGTCGATGATGGCGCCCGAGCAGCGGGTGGGCGAGCAGGTCGACGTGCGCGCCGACGTCTACTCGGTCGCCGCGGTCGGCTACGAGATCCTGACCGGCCACGCGGTCAACCTCGATCTCGCCGCGCTCGCGCACCTCGGCGTCGAGAACTGGCCGCACCTGCCGATGCCGTCGGCGCTGCGCGGTCAGCTGCCGCGCGAGCTCGACGAGCTGCTGCTCGGCGCGATGGCGTTCGATCGCGCGCGCCGCCCGGCGAGCTGCGTCGCGTTCGAGACCTCGATCGAGGCGATCATGAAGCGCCACGACCTGAACGCGAGCGACAAGGACATCGCGCGCTGGGTCACCAGCGAGCTCGAGCAGCTGCAGCCCGATCCGGCGACCACGCCGATGAGCGCGTAGCCGGACCGGGCTAGAACGACCAGCTCGCCGACACGCCCGCGCCTTGCGGCGTCACGGCCGGCGCGACCTGCGCCTCGCCATGCGCCTTCACGAACAGCACCGCCGCCACCGCCGCGCAGCCGGCGGCCAGGCCGAACGACGTCCAGCTCAGATCCTGATAGCGATGGCCCTCGTCGACGAGGTTCTTGTAGTTGCGCTGGGTGGTCGCGTTGTAGATCGGCGGCTCGCCGTTGATGCCGTTGACGTAGAGATCGCGGACATCCTGCTCGGTCGAGCTCGCCGAGTAGGCCAGCACCGCACCGGCCACGACGAACGCGACCGTCCCGCCGGTGAACAGCCACGCCGTGTTGCGCACCCTGCCCGGATGGACCAGGTGATCGCCCGGCGGCTCGCTCGCCGAGCCGGACGCCACGACCGTCGCGGATCCGGACGCCGCATCCGAGCCGGCCTGCGGCGCGCTGGCGGAGCCGGCCTGCGGCACCGCCGAACCCTGGCCGGCTGGGACCGGCTCGGGCGTGCCGCCGCACGCCTTGATCCGCTCGTCGGTCACCTCGACGAACTTCGCGGCCGGCTTGGCCTCCTTGAGGTAGCGGCCGTAGTAGACCAGCGCGATCGGGCAGCGCCCCGCCTGCTCGTTCGCGCCTGCGATCTTGAAGAACAGCACCGGGTCGTGGGTCAGCTCGTAGGCCGCGCCGAAGTCGCGCGCGGCGTCGTCGAACTTGCCGGCATCCATCTCGGCGGTCGCCTGCTCGTAGAGCCCCTTGGCGCGCGCGAAGTCGGGGGTCTGGCCATCCGCCCGGGCGCCGAGCACGGCGAGCGCCACCGATCCGCCCACGATCGCGCCGGCGAGCCTCGCCATGGCTTGGAGCCTACACCGATGCGTCGCGGATTGCGCTATACCGCCCGGGCAGGAGTACCGACCGATGGCGAAGATCGATCTCGTCCGCAACCTCGGCGTGGTTGCCCACATCGATGCGGGCAAGACCACGGTGTCGGAGCGCTTCCTGTTTCACGCCGGCAAGATCCACAAGGTCGGCGAGGTCCACGACGGCGAGACCGAGATGGACTGGATGGACCAGGAGCGCGAGCGCGGCATCACGATCACCGCGGCCGCGACGACGTTCGAGTGGAAGAAGCACGAGATCCATCTGATCGACACGCCCGGCCACGTCGACTTCACGATCGAGGTCGAGCGCTCGCTGCGCGTGCTCGACGGCGCGGTCGTGGTGTTCTGCGGCGTCGCCGGCGTGCAGCCGCAGTCCGAGACGGTGTGGCACCAGGCCGACAAGTTCCACGTGCCGCGCATCGCGTTCGTCAACAAGCTCGATCGCGTCGGCGCGTCGTTCGCCGCGGTGGTCGCCGACATCCGCGAGCGGCTCGGCGCGAACGCGGTCCCGCTCCAGCTGCCGATCGGCAGCGAGGACGCGTTCGCCGGCTGCATCGATCTCGTCGCGATGAAGGCGGTCATGTTCTCGGGCGAGGTCACCGACGTGCCCGAGGTGGTCGGCATCCCCGGCGAGCTGGCCGCCCAGGCCGCAGACGCGCGCGAGCAGATGATCCAGGCGCTCGCCGATCTCGACGACGCGATCGCGGTGCCGTACCTCGACGGCAAGGACATCCCCGAGGCCGAGCTCAAGGCCGCGATCCGCCGCGCGACGATCGCGGTGAAGATGATCCCGGTGCTCGGCGGCACCGCGCTGCGCAACAAGGGCATCCACCCGCTGCTCGACGCGGTGATCGACTACCTGCCGTCGCCGGCCGACCTTCCGCCCGTGCAGGGCGTCGATCCGCGGAACACGGGCGAGAAGCTGACGCGCGCGCCGAAGAACGCCGAGCCGTTCGCCGCGCTCGCGTTCAAGATCGCGATGGACGAGGGCCGCAAGGTGGTGTTCCTGCGCATCTTCAGCGGCACGCTCGAGCCCGGGTTCGAGCTGCTCAACGTGCGCACCGGCAAGAAGGAGAAGGTCGCGCGGCTGTTCCGCATCCACGCCAACAAGCGCGAGCGCCTCGACAAGGCCATCGCCGGCGAGATCGTCGCGGCGGCCGGCCTCAAGGACGCGACCACCGGCGACACCCTGTGCGATCCCAAGGCGCCGATCCTGCTCGAGCGGATCGACACCTACGAGCCGGTGATCTCGCAGGCGATCGAGGCCGACAACGCCTCCGCCAAGGAGCGGCTCGACTTCGCGCTCGGCAAGATGGCGGAGGAGGATCCGACGTTCCGGGTCAAGGATGATCCCGACACCGGCCAGACCCTGATCTCCGGGATGGGCGAGCTCCACCTCGAGATCATCGTCGACCGCATGAAGCGCGAGTACGGCGTGCAGGCGCGGGCGGGCAAGCCGCAGGTCGTGTTCCGCGAGACCGTGCTCGCCGAGGGCGCGGGCAGCGCGGTGTTCGAGCGCGATCTCAAGGAGCAGGCGATCTACGGCGAGGCGACGTGCGTCGTGCGCGGCCGCACGCGAGGCAGCGGCATGGAGTTCAAGCGCGCGCTTGCCGCCGGCGCGATGCTGCCCGACGCGATCGTTCATGCCGCGATGCAGGGCCTGCGCGACGCGGCCTCGAGCGGCCCCGACGGCTATCCGCTCGAGGATGTCGAGGTCACGCTCACCGCGCTCGCGCTCAAGGACGGCGCCAATGGCGAGATCGGCTGCCGCGCGGCCGCCGCCGAGGCGTTCCGCCGCGCGGTGGCGGGAGCGCATCCGGTGCGGCTCGAGCCGATCATGGCCGTCGAGGTCACGGTCGACGACGAGTACCTCGGTGCGGTGATCGGCGACCTCCAGCAGCGGCGCGGTCAGGTCCACGACGTCGGCAACCGCGGCAGCAAGCGCGTGGTCACCGCCCACGTCCCGCTGCGCAACATGTTCGGCTACTCGACCGACGTGCGCAGCGCGACCAAGGGCGGCGCGACGTTCTCGATGCAGTTCCACGCCTACGACACGCTGCAGGGCTAGTGACAGCCGTAGAGCGGGTCGTTGCCGTCGCCGGCGACGACCATGCAGTCGATCGGCGTGCCGACGCTGCAGTCGATCGTGCTGTAGCTCAGGCGCAGCGGCACGACGCGATGTGCGCCGGTCTCGGTCGCGATGTCGGCGAGCGCGTAGCTGTCGGACACCGCACCGGTGAACGTGCCGCTGAACGTGATCCGCACGCTGCAGGTGGCCTCGTCGAACTGGTCGAGCTGGGCCGTCACACCCGTGCCGGTGTCGAGCATGGTGTCGAACGCCAGCGGCGCCGCGGGCACGCCGATCTCGATCGACTTGCACGTGCCGGTCTCCGGCACCAGCGGCGCGGCCAGGATCATCGCCTGGCCGCTGTTGCACGGCACGCTCGCGGTGAGGCCGACGCCGCAATCGATCTGCGGCGTGGTGTCGTTGGTGCGCGGCATCAAGCAGGTCTCGTCGATCTGCGGGCAGCTGTCGGCGGTGGTCGGGCACAGCGCGCCGGGCAAGCAATAGGTCGGCATGATCACGCCCTCGCAGGCCGAGCCCTGGCCGGGGTCGGTCTCGCTGCACGCCGTGCCGCCGATCTGGCACGTCCCCGAGGACGAATCGACCGTCACGCAGCTCGACTTCGCCAGGCCGATCGGCGCGTTGTCGTAGAGGTACGCCCACGCGTTGCACTCGTGCGAGACGCTGTCGCAGTCGGTGTCGCTCGACGGCACGAAGAACTCGTTCTTGCCGGAGCCGCCCGGCGCGTCGTGCTGGATCAGCACGCACTCGGTGAGCGTCGGCGGCGTCATGTCGATCCGCTGCGGCCAGATCTCGAGGTGCTCGGCCTTCTCGGTCGAGCCGTAGTCGCCGTCCGCGGCGAGCAGGCTGACCTTCGCGATCGCGCTGCTGTTGATCGGGATCGTGAAGCCGCCGAACGTCGCGGCGGCGACCACCTGACCGTTGTCGTCGTAGCCGATCGCGAGCGCGCGCGCGACGTCGCGATCCGAGTCGTCGTCGGCCTGGAGCTGGATCGTGACCTTGCCGTCCTTGACCGGCACGGTGTAGCGGTCGGTCGTGTCGACCAGCCAGCCGTCGCCGGGCTGGCGCGGTCGCGTGTTGCTGCCACTTCCGCTGCCTGTCTGGGGCGGGATGATGTAGCCGGGGCAGCCGCCGTTGTCCTGGCAGTCGCCGGTGCTGAGGTAGAGGTCGAGGTTGGCGACCGTCTTGGGGCCGGTGATCTCGACCGCCATGCCGATCTTGTCACCGCAGCCGGCGAGCGCGCAGACGCCGAGCACGAGCGCACTCCCACGCATCACCACGACGGTATCATCGCGGGCCGCCCCGCGCGGTGATCTTCGCTACCCCGTTATCGATGTGCTCCTCGAAGTGCTCCGTGAAGTGACCGCCGCCACGGCCAAATTCTCGCCACGCGATCTCGCGGCTTCGACGATTCGGCAATGGCTTCTCGTACGCGCGCGCTCCGCGCCGCGCCTTCGCTTCGCGAGCCGGTCGCACAGCCGGTGGTCAAGTGGGTCGGCGGCAAGACCAAGCTCCTGCCCCAGCTGCTCGCGCGCATGCCGCAGCAATTCGGCCGCTACTACGAGCCGTTCGCCGGCGGCGCCGCGCTGTTCTTCCGGCTCGCGCCGCACCGCGCGGTGCTCGCCGACTCCAACGCGGACCTGATCAACCTGTACGGCGCGCTCAAGGCCGACGTGGCGCGGGTCACGCGCTGGCTCGAGCATCACCGCGCGGCGCACGACGAGGCGCACTACTACGCGATGCGCGCGCGCTGGAACGATCGCGATCACGCGTGGCCCGCCGCCGAGCGCGCCGCCGCGTTCATCTACCTCAACAAGACCTGCTTCAACGGGCTGTGGCGGGTCAACCGCGCCGGCGACTTCAACGTCCCGATCGGCCGCTACACCGATCCGCCGATCTGCGTGCCGGCCGCGCTCGAGGCGGCACACCGCGTGCTCGCGCGTGCCGAGCTGCGCTGCACCGACTACCGGAGCGCGGTCGCCGACGCGCGCGCCGGCGACTTCATCTACTTCGATCCGCCGTACGATCCGGTGACCACCACTGCCAACTTCACCAGCTACACCGCCGACGCGTTCGGTCCCGACGACCAGCGCGCGCTGGCCGAGACCGCGCGCGTGCTGGCCGCGCGCGGCTGCAAGGTCGTGCTGTCGAACAGCGACACGCCGTTCATCCGCTCGCTCTACAAGGGCTTTCACGTCGACCGCGTCAAGTGCGCGCGCGCGATCAACTCCAACGCCGCCAAGCGGGGCGAGGTCGACGAGCTCGTCATCTACTAGCGCCTCGCCACACAGGAGATGATTGGTTGCGGCTGCCGAGGCGCGCCGAGCGCGAGGCGCCGCGACGCACGCTACCGGGCGTAACGCAAGGAGCGGCAACGAAGCGATCGGCGATGGATCGGCGGCCCCAACCGATCAGATCCTGTGTGGCGAGGTACTAGAACGCATAGCTCGGTAGCTCGGCGGCGTTCAGTTGGGCAGCGCGGTCGCGGCCGCGTACTGCTGCGTGCTCGGGTCGTAGTCGAGCAGGGTGCCGACCACGCCCGCCGACTTCGCGATGCGCAGGATGTCCTCGCGGTTGCCCCGCACCACCATCCGCGGCTCGGCGCCGTCGAGGTCCTGGGCCGCGACGAACTGGCGCGCCTTGACGACGTTCTTGAACACCAGCAGATAGGTCTGGTCGTTGCCCGCCCTGGCCATCACCGGCACCCGTCCCGCCGCGTCCTCGGCGGCGAGCTCGCCTTGATTCGAGACGAGCAGCACCCACAAGCCGTCGATGGCCGGGGTGGAGATGGTTAGCATGCGCGCGTTTAGATGCTCGGTTTTGCTCGATCTGTCAAGGCATATTGTAATTGGGCGAGCCGGTTGGCGTATGGTCCACTGCGATGGTGACGCCTCGCGTCCAGCTCCCGGTCGTGCGCGACGGCGTGGCGGCCGGTCCGGTGCCGCGCGATCCGCTGGTCGACGGCTTCGCGCGCCGCATCCGCTACCTGCGGATCTCGGTCACCGATCGCTGCAACTACCGCTGCGCCTACTGCATGCCGGAGACGCTGGTCGAGCGCGTGACGTTCCAGCCGCGCGCCGCGGTGCTGACGTTCGAGGAGCTCGAGCGCCTGGCCGCGCTGTTCGCGCGGCTCGGCGTGCGCAAGCTCCGGCTGACCGGCGGCGAGCCGACCGTGCGTCACGGCATCGTCGAGCTCGTGGCGCGGCTCGCCGCGGTGCCGGGGATCGAGCAGGTCGTGATGACCAGCAACGGCCACCTGCTCGGCGAGCTCGCCGGACCGCTCGCGCGCGCCGGCCTGCGCGCGGTCAACATCTCGCTCGACACGCTCGATCCCGATCGGTTTCGCGCGGTGACCGGTCGCGGCGAGCTCGCGCGCGTGCTCGCCGGCATCGACGCCGCGCGCGCCGCCGGGCTGCGGGTCAAGACCAACGCGGTGGCGCTCCACGGGGTCAACGACGGCGAGCTGGTCGCGCTGTGCGAGGACGCGTGGCGGCGCGGGGCGGTGCCGCGGTTCATCGAGCACATGCCGATGTCGGACGGCGCGCTGTACGAGGCCGGGCGCGGGGTCACGGCCGCGGCGATTCGCCGCACGATCGAGCAGGCGCTGGGCCCGCTGGTCGCGGCCGGCGCCGACCAGGACGCGGGGCCGGCGCGGTACTGGACCGTGTGCGGCGATCGCACGCGCCAGCTCGGCATCATCTCGGCCATGACGGAGCACTTCTGCGACGACTGCAACCGGCTGCGCCTGACCGCGACCGGCGAGCTTCACGCCTGCCTGGGCCACGACGACGCGGTCAGCCTGCGCGACCTGGCGCGCGCCGGCGCCAGCGACGACGACCTGGTGCGTGCGATCGCCAGTGCCGTGCGCGGAAAACGCGCAGGACATGCATTTTCCCAGGCGCCGCCGGCCACGCACATGATCGGGATCGGTGGGTAGGACACTAGGCGCGGGGCAGCTCGTTCACGGCGTCGGAATGTCCCGCGGCGTGGTACGGTTGGGCTTCAGTAACGCCGGGTTTCTCGCCGCCAACCAGCGCGGAGGCAGCCGCTCATGACCAACGCAACCCTTGGAAAGATCGCGCTGACCGCCGTCGTGGTGCTCGGTGGCGGTGGCTTCCTGGTCTACTCGTCCGTCGGCCACGCGCAGCACTACAAGATGGTGCAGGAGCTGGTGTCGGGCGGGCTCGACCAGTGGAAGGACACCGAGCTCAAGGTGCACGGCTTCGTCGAGGCCGGCACGATCGTCGAGGCGACGGTCAACCAGGAGACGCGGCGCAGCTTCGTGCTCACCAAGGAGGGCAAGAAGATCCGCGTGTTCTCGACCGGACCGAAGCCCGACACGTTCAAGGATCAGTCCGAGGTGGTCGCGACCGGGCGGCTCGTCCCTGCCAAGGACATGCAGGCGATCGCCGACCAGCTGTGCGCCAAGCCGCACCCGGGCTGCCCGATCCACGCCGACGCCGAGCAACCCTACGTGGTCGACGCGACCGACCTGATGGCGAAGTGCCCGTCCAAGTACGACGGCGCACCCTCGAACAAGATCGACACCAACTTCAAGTGAAACGGGGCTGACCATGACCTCGCAAGGCGTCCCGTTCTCGCCGATCGCGCTGGTCGGCACGCTCTCGCTGTTCACCGCGTACGCGGTCGCCGGATGGTGCGTCGCGGCCGGCATCGCCGGCAACGCGATCAAGAGCCGGCGGCTGGTCACCTCGTCGGTGTACGGCCTCTACGGGTTCGGCGCGCTGATCGCGCTGACCTCGGCGCTGATGATCTACGCGTTCGTCACCCACGACTTTTCGATCAAGTACGTCGCCGAGGTCAGCGACACCACGATGTCGACCTCGTACAAGGTCACGTCGTTCTGGGGCGGCCTCGACGGCTCGCTGCTGTTCTGGGTGCTCGTGCTGGCGCTGTTCTCGACCGTGGCGATCCTGGTCAACCACCGCCGCCACCGCGACATGATCGGCTACGTCGTCGCGACGGTCATGGTCGTGCAGGTGTTCTTCCTGTCGCTCCTGATCTTCACGAAGAACCCGTTCGCGACGTTCCTCACCACCCCGCCGGTCGACGGCAAGGGGCTGAACCCGCTGCTGCAGAACTACTGGATGGTGATCCATCCACCGTCGCTCTACACCGGGTTCGTCGCCGCGACCATCCCGTTCGCGTTCGGCATCGGCGCGCTCGCGTCGGGCCGGCTCGACGACATGTGGCTGCGCTCGGTGCGCGTGTGGATGCTGATCTGCTTCGGCTTCCTGTCGCTCGGCCTGATCCTCGGCGGCCGCTGGGCGTACGAGGTGCTCGGCTGGGGCGGCTACTGGGCGTGGGACCCGGTCGAGTGCGCGGGCCTCATCCCGTGGTTCACCGCGACCGCGTTCCTGCACTCGTCGATCATCCAGGAACAGCGCGGGATGATGAAGACGTGGAACCTGGTGCTGGTGGTCATCACGTTCTTCCTGACGATCTTCGGCACGTTCATGACCCGCTCGGGCGCGGTGCAATCGGTGCACGCGTTCGGCCAGGACAACATCCTGGCGCTGCAGTTCATCGTGTTCATGGCCGCGATCCTCGTGGTCTCGATCGGGCTCATCATCTATCGCTCGAACAAGCTCTCGACCAAGCTGCAGTTCGAGTCGTTCATCTCGCGCGAGTTCTCGTTCCTGCTCAACAACTGGATCCTGCTGGCGTGCGCGTTCTTCGTGCTGTTCGCCACGATGTTCCCGACGATCTCGGAGGCGATCGACGGCTCGCGCGTCTCGGTCGGCCCCGAGTTCTTCAACAAGATGATGACGCCGGTGGCGCTCGTCTTGTTGCTGCTCTCCGGCATCGGCCCGCTGCTCGCGTGGCGCAAGACCACGACCGAGCGGCTGATCCACCAGCTCGCGATCCCGTTCGGCGCGCTCGTGGTCACGATGGTCGCGCTGCTGATCTTCTTCCCCCAGACCAAGCACCTGTCGTCGGTGTGGGCCGACCAGCTCAAGCTGCCGGTCACGCTGTTCAACTTCGGGCTGGTCGCGTTCGTGGTCGCATCGATCGTGCAGGAGTACTGGCGCGGCACGGCGGTGCGCATGCACCAGACCTCGTCCGATCCGGTCAGCTCGCTGATCGGGCTCGCGCTCGCCAAGCGCCGCAAGTACGGCGGCTACATCGTCCACCTCGGCGTCGCGATCATGTTCGTCGGCTTCGCGGGCAAGGCCTACGAGTCGATGATCGATCGCACGATCGACACGCCGGCCGAGCCGACCAAGGCGGGCGCGGGACCGTCGTCGTTCCAGTTCCACCAGTTCACGTTCACCTACGAGGACCTGATCCACACCTCCGACGATCACAAGGACGCGATCACCGCCAAGGTCGGCATCTACGACAGCGGCAAGCGGATCGCGACGGTCTATCCGGCGAAGTGGGACTACCACAAGTCCGATAACCAGATGACGTCCGAGGTCGCGATCAAGGTGCTGCCCGCCGAGGACGTCTACGTCGTGCTCACCGGGTTCGATCTCGACAGCAAGCAGGCCAACTTCCGCGTCTACATCAACCCGCTGATCCTGTGGGTGTGGATCGGCTTCCTCGTGCTCGCCGCCGGAACGTTGTGGTGCCTCATCCCGCAGTTCGCGGTCGACTTCATCCAGGGCAACTTCAAGCCGAAGACGCGGCTCGGCCGCGCCGCCGACGTCGGCGTGCTGCTCGCGATCGTGTTCGGCGTGGTCGCCGGGATCGCGAGCCAGGCCCACGCCGGCCCGCCGCCGGCGGCCGAGCACGTGCCGGCCGGGATGGGCATGGGCCAGGCCGGCGGTGGCTGGGCGGCGAAGTACCGCCCGACCACCGACCTCGAGACCCGGATCATGAAGGAGGTGCAGTGTCCGTGCGGCTGCGCACGGCAGAGCATCTTCATGTGCGACTGCCAGACCGCGGCGGAGCTGCGTCAGCACGTCCAGGATCTGCTCGCGCAGACCGACGCGAACGGCAAGCCGCTCTACGACCTCAAGACCGACGCCGGCAGGCAGGCGGCGTACGACGCCGTGCTCGCGACGTTCGTCAAGGAGTACGGCGGCGAGCAGGTGCTCGCCACGCCGCGCAGCCAGTTCCCGTGGCTCTTGCCCACGCTCGCCGCGCTGGGCGGGCTGGGCCTGCTGTTCGTGGTCGGCCGGCGGTGGATCGCGCGCGGCACGGCGAACGCGACGGCCGGGGCCGCGGCCGCGCCACCGGCGCCGACGC
>DATJAE010000400.1:0-27518 GCA_035516595.1 Kofleriaceae bacterium
CCGGATCGCGCGCTCGCCGCGTACCTCGCCGCGTGGTGCACGGTCGCGGTGATCGCGATCGGCGGCCTGTCGGTGCTGCTCATCGGCTACGCGGCCAACGCGCGCTGGCCGGCCGCGCTGCGCCGGATCGGCGAGGCGATCGCGTGCGGGCTCGTGCCGGTCGCGGTGCTCTCGATCCCGCTGCTGGTGTTCGCGGATCACGTGTGGCCGTGGGTCCACCCGACGGCCGAGCACGCCCACGCGGTCGCGGTCAAGCAGACGTACCTGTGGCTGCCGTTCTTCATCGCGCGCACCGCCGCGTACTTCGCCGCGTTCATCATCCCGGCCGAGCTGCTGATCCGGTGGTCGCGCCGGCGCGACGCGAGCCCGGTGCCGCCGGTGCCACACGGTACCGACGCGCTCGGCCGCGAGCGCCGGCTGGCGAGCGCGATGCTTCCGGTGGTCGCGATCGCGCTGACGTTCGCCGCGTTCGACTGGTTGATGTCGCTCGAGCCCGAGTGGTGGTCGTCGGCGTTCGGTCTCTACCTGATCACCGCGGCGATGCTCGCGGGCCTGGCGATGACGCTCGTCCTGGCCTGGCGCGGCGTGGCCTCGGGAGCGATGCCGCTGCCGCCGCCGGTGTTCCACGCCGCGGGCAGGCTGCTCCACGCGTTCGTGATCCTGTGGACGTACATCGCCTACTTCCAGGCGATGCTGATCCAGATCGCGAACCGCCCGAACGAGGCGCAGTTCTACGTCGATCGCAACGTCGATGGCTGGCGCGTGGTGACCGCGCTGGTGTTCGTGCTGATGTTCGCGCTGCCGTTCCCGCTGCTGTTCCCGCGCCGGCTCAAGCACCGCGCCGGCTACGTCGCCGGGATCGCGATCGTGATCCTGGTCGCGCACTACCTCGACATGTGGTGGCTGGTCGTGCCGCGGGTCAGCTCGTCGCCGATCCCGTCGCTCACCGACCTCGCGTCGATCTGCGCGGTCGGCGGGCTCACCACCGCGGCGTGCGCGTGGCGGATGCGCGGCGTGCCGCTGTTGCCGATCGGCGATCCGTACCTGCCCGACGGCCTTGCCTACGAGACCACGACATGACGGAACATCCGATCCCCGAACAACCCGAGGACGTGCGCGGCGCGCCGATCGCGATCGTGATCGCCTCGACCGTGATCGCGATCGTGATCGGCGCGATCGTCGTGTGGGCGCTCGACGGCGCCAGGCTCGCGGGCGGCGGGCGCAGCGATCGCGTGTCGCTCGCGACCCATCCGCCGGCCGCGCCGTTCGCCGGGTCGGGGCCGCAGGAGCTGCGGCGCGAGGCCCAGGACCGCGCGCTGCACGGCTGGACGTGGGCCGGCCCCGCGCACGAGCGCGTGGTCGTGCCGGTCGAGGTCGCGATCGATCGTTACCTCGCCGCGCGAGGTGGCAAGTGAGGCGGCTCGCGCTGGTGGTGGTCGTCGCGCTCGCGCACCCGGCCGCGGCCGACAACGCGCGGCTCGCGGTCGGGCTCGACGAGCACGTCGGCGCCCAGCTGCCGCGTGACCTCGTGTTCACCGCGTCGACCGGCAAGCGCGTCGCGCTCGGCGACCTGTTCGACGGCAAGCGCCCGGTGCTGCTCGTCCTGGCGTACGCGCACTGCACGATGCTGTGCCCGGTCGTGCTGCATGGCGCCGCCGAGGCGATCCGCGCGACGCCGCTCGTGCCCGGCCGCGACTACCTGCCGGTCGTGGTCAGCCTCGATCCGCGCGAGACGCCGGACGAGGGTGCGCGCCGCCAGGACGGGCTGCTCGCCGACATCGGGCGCGTCAACGATCGCGCGGCGTGGCCGTACCTGGTCGGCGACGACGCCTCGGTCCACGCGCTCGCCGACGTGCTCGGCTTTCGTTACGCGTGGGACGAGCACACCCAGCAGTACGCACACCCGGTCGTGATCTTCGTGATCACGCCCGACGGCAAGATCGCCGAGTACCTCCGCGGCGTGCGGTTCGATGACCTCGGGCCGGCGCTCGCCCGCGCCGCGAACGGCCAGAGCAGCGAGACCGCCGCGCACGACCTCTTGACCTGCTTCCACTTCGATCCGTCGCTGCGGCGCTATGGCGCGAAGATCGCGCTGTTCTTCCGGCTCGGCGCCGGCCTCGTGCTGGTCACGCTGTGCGCGATCGTGATCGCGCTGATCCGCTGGGAGCGGCGGAGGCGGCGGTCATGAACGAGCTGTTCCGCCTCGCGCTCGATCTCCCGCCGCAGGCGTCGAGCGTCGCGCGCCACATCGATTACCTGCACTACACCGTGATCGGCGCGGCGTTCCTGGTCGCGTTCCTCGCGTTCCTGGTCACCGTGAGCTTCCTCGTGCGCTTCCGCGAGCGCCCCGGCTACACCCCGCGCGCGCGCAGCGTGCCGCACAGCCTCGAGGTCGTGCTCGCGAGCTTCACGCTCGTGGTGTTCATCGTGTGGTGGGTGATCGGGTTCTCGCAGTACCGCGACATCCATCGCCCGCCGCCGGGCGCGATCCGGATCTACGTGATCGCCAAGCAATGGATGTGGCAGTTCGTCTACCCGAACGGGACGAACTCCGAAGCCGACCTTCGCGTGCCGGTCGGCCAGCCGGTCGAGGTCATGATCACGTCGCGCGACGTCATCCACAGCTTCTACGTGCCGGCGTTCCGCTTGAAGCAGGACGCGGTGCCGGGGCGGATCACGTCGCTGTGGTTCACCGCGGTGACGCCCGGCACCTACGACATCCTGTGCGCCGAGTACTGCGGCGCCGGCCACTCGCGCATGCGCGGCCACGTGATCGCGATGGCGCCGGCCGAGTACGCGAAGTGGGCGGGCGGGCACGGCTCGGCCGAGCTCGCCACGGTCGGCGAGCAGCTCGCAGTCAAGTACGGCTGCCTGCGCTGTCACACGGTCGACGGCACCCCGCACATCGGCCCGACCTGGCGCGGGCTGTACAACTCGCTGGTGCCGCTGTCGGACGGCACGCTGATCGTCGCCGACGACGCGTACCTCACCGAGTCGATGATGGATCCGACCGCGAAGATCGTGCGCGCGTACCCGCCGATCATGCCGTCGTACCTCGGGCAGCTGAGCGGCCCCGAGGCCGCCTCGATCGTCGAGTTCATCCGCTCGCTGCGGGGGTCGCCATGAGCTTCTGGACCGAGCCGCGCGGCGTGAAGTCGTGGCTGCTCACGCGCGATCACAAGCGGATCGGCGTGATGTACCTGGTCGCCGTGCTGGTGTTCCTGCTGCTCGGCGGGACGTTCGCGCTGATCCTGCGGCTGTCGCTGGTCGAGCCCGACAACGCGCTGGTCAGCCCGCACACCTACGACAAGCTGTTCACCCACCACGGCATCGTCATGGTGTGGCTGTTCATGATCCCGTCGATCCCGTCGGCGTTCGGCAACATCATGCTGCCGCTGATGATCGGTGCGCGCGACGTCGCGTTCCCGCGGATCAACCTCGCGAGCTTCTGGATCTTCATCGCCGGCGCGATCGTCGTGCTGGTCGCGCTGGTCGCGGGCGGGGTCGACACCGGCTGGACGTTCTACACGCCGTACTCGACCAGCACGCCGACCGCGACGACCTGTGCCGCGATCGGCGTGTTCGTGACCGGCGTGTCGTCGATCCTCACCGGGATCAACTTCATCGCGACCGTGCACACGATGCGGGTCGAGGGCCTGCGCTGGCGCGACCTGCCGCTGTTCGTGTGGGCGATCTACGCGACGTCGATCATCCTGGTGCTCGCGACGCCGGTGCTCGGGCTCGCGCTGCTGCTGGTCGCGGCCGATCACGCGTGGGCGCTCGGCCTGTTCGATCCGAACACCGGCGGCGATCCGGTGCTGTTCGAGCACATCTTCTGGTTCTACTCGCACCCCGCGGTCTACATCATGATCCTGCCGGGCATGGGCGTGGTGAGCGAGGTGGTATCGACCGCGTCGCATCGCAAGCCGGCCTGGTACGGCGCGATCGTGTTCGCGACGATCGGCATCGCGCTGGTCGGCTTCCTGACGTGGGGCCACCACATGTTCGTCGCCGGCATGTCGACGTTCGACGTCGGCGTGTTCGGGATCCTGTCGATGCTGGTCGCGATCTTCTCGGCGATCAAGGTGTTCGCGTGGACCTCGACCATGTACGGCGGCTCGATCACGATCGCCACGCCGATCCTCTACGTGTTCACGTTCATCTTCCTGTTCGTGTTCGGCGGGATGTCGGGCGTGGCGGTCGCGACGTCGTCGCTCGACGTCCACTGGCACGACACCTACTTCGTGGTCGCGCACTTTCACTTCATCATGGTCGGCGGGACGATGACCGCGTTCCTCGCGGCGCTCCACTACTGGTTCCCGAAGCTGACCGGCAAGATGTACTCCGAGACCTGGGGCAGGCTCGGCTGCGCCGCGGTGTCGCTCGGGTTCATCGTCACGTTCACGCCGCAGTTCTTGCTCGGCAACGCGGGCATGCCGCGGCGCTACGCGACCTATCCGGCGCACTTCCAGTGGCTGCACGTCGTGTCGACGGTCGGCGCCTGCCTGCTCGCGGGCGGGCTCGTCGTGACGCTGGTCTATCTGATCGCGGCGATCAAGAACGGCAAGCCGGCGGGCGCTAACCCGTGGCGCTCGGCGAGCTTCGAGTGGCGCTCGCCTTCACCGCCGCCGCCGGAGAACTTCGCCGAGCCGCCGCGCTGGGATCGAGGCGCCTACGACTACGGAGACGCGGCATGACCTCGCTCGCCCAGGTCCGGCGGTTTCGCGTCGCGGTGTGGACCGTGATCGCGAGCGAGGCCCTGCTGTTCTCCGGGCTGTTCGGCCTGTACTGGAGCTATCGCGACGAGTACCCGCGTGCGTTCGACGCCGGCGTGCGGATCGACATCGCGTGGATGGGCGGGGTCAACACGTTCGTGCTGCTGACCTCGAGCTTCGCGATCGCGTGGGCGGTGCACGCGATGCGCCATGCGCGGACCCGCGTGGTCGCGCGCTGCCTGGTCGCGGTGCTGCTGCTCGGCGGCGTGTTCCTCGCGCTCAAGATCGCGGAGTGGACGGTGCACATCTCCGAGGGCGTCGTGCCCGGCGGCGCGTACTACACCGGGCCGTGGAACGGCCGCGGCAGCTCGCTGTTCTTCACGCTGTACTACTTCATGACCGGGCTGCACGCGCTCCACGTGATCGCCGGCATGGTGCTGATCGCCTGGGTCGCGCTGCGCGTGCGAGCGCGCACGCTCACCGGCGATGACCCGCACGCGCTCGAGCTGGTCGCGCTGTACTGGCACTTCGTCGACGCGATCTGGGTGTTCCTGTGGCCGATGTTCTACCTGATGCGAGCCTGACCATGACGACACACTCGCTACCGACCGGCCGCGCGATCGTGCTGACCTACGTCCTCGTGGTCGTGCTCGCCGCGGCGAGCTGGATCGCGGCGTCGCTCGGCACCGGCACGGGGCTGGCGCTCGCCATCGCGGCGGTCAAGACGATCGCGATCGCGCTCGTGTTCATGGAGCTGATCGCGTCGCCGGCGAGCGATCGCGTGATCGCGGTGATCGCCGTGCTGTTCGTCGCGCTGATGTGCGCGGGGCTGCTCGGCGATGTCGCGTTCCGCTAGGGCACGCGGGTTGCACGATCACGCAGGCATGCGCCGCCTGCCGATCGGAGCCGAGCTGATCGAAGGCGGCGCACACGTCAGGGTGTGGGCACCTCGCTGGTCCCAGGTCACGCTCGTGATCGAGGCGCCGGCCCGCCGCGAGATCGCGCTCGCCCGCGAGGACGGCGGCTACTTCGCGGCGCACGTCCCGGGGCTCGCCGCCGGCGCGCGCTACCGGTTTCGCCTCGGCGACGCGCTGCATCCCGATCCGGCGTCGCGGTTCCAGCCCGACGGGCCGCTCGGGCCGTCCGAGCTGGTCGATCCGCGCTTCGCGTGGAGCGACGCGGCGTGGCCGGGGATCATCGCACCGCATCGCCAGGTGCTGTACGAGCTCCACGTCGGCACGCTCACCCGGGCCGGCACGTTCGCGGCCGCGGCCGAGCGCCTGCCGGCGCTCGCCGAGCTCGGCGTGACCACGCTCGAGGTGATGCCGGTCAACGACTACGTCGGCCGCCACGGCTGGGGCTACGACGGCGTGCTGTGGTTCGCGCCATGCCGCAACTACGGCACGCCGGCCGACCTGCGCCGCCTGGTCGATCGCGCGCACGCCCTGGGCCTCGCGGTGATCCTCGACGTCGTCTACAACCACCTCGGCCCGGCCGGCAACGCGCTGTTCGCGTTCGGTCCCTACAAGGCCGAGCAACTGACCAGCGAGTGGGGCGACACGCTCGACTACGCCCAGCCCGCGGTGCGCGAGCTCGCGATCGCGAACGCGCGCTACTGGATCGACGAGTTCCACTTCGATGGCCTGCGGCTCGACGCGATCCAGGCGATCCGCGACGACACCAGCCCGCACGTGGTCACCGAGATCGCGCGGGCGGCGCGCGCGGCGGCGGGCGCGCGCGAGGTGTTCGTGGTCGGCGAGGACGAGCCGCAGGACACCCGGCTGCTCGCGCCGGCGGAGGCCGGCGGCGCGGCGCTCGACGCGCTGTGGAACGACGACTTCGAGCACTCCGCGCGGGTCGCGCTGCTCGGCGTCCGCGAGGCGTACCTCGAGGACTACGCGGGCACGCCGCAGGAGCTGATCTCGGCGGTCGAGCGCGCGTTCCTCTACCAGGGCCAGACCTACGCGTGGCAGCACCAGCCTCGCGGGACGTCGACGCGCGGCATCGCGCGCGCACGGTTCGTCCATTACCTCGAGAACCACGACCAGGTCGCGAACCACGGGTTCGGCGAGCGGCTCGCCGTGCTCGCCGATCCGGGGGCGCTGCGCGCGCTCACCGCGGTGCTGCTGCTCGGCCCCGAGCTGCCGATGCTGTTCCAGGGCCAGGACACCGGCTCGACCGCGCCGTGGCGGTTCTTCGCCGATCACGACGCGGAGCTCGCGGCGGCGGTGCGGCGCGGCCGCGCCGAGTTCGTCGCGCAGTTCCCCGGGCTCGCGACCGCCGCGGTCCAGCAGGCGCTGCCGGATCCGGGCGCGCGCGCGACGTTCGACGCCTGCGTCGTCACCGCCGAGCCCGAGCCTCGCGCGGTCGCGCTGCACCGCGATCTGCTGCAGCTGCGCAGGGCCGATCCGACGTTCACCGATCCGGCGGTCGAGCTCGACGGCGCGGTGCTGGCCGCGCACGCGTTCTGCCTGCGCTGGTCGGGCCGGCACGGCGATCGCGTGCTGCTGGTCAACCTCGGCGCGACGTTCCGCCAGCGCTCGCTGCCCGAGCCGCTGCTCGCGCCGCCGGCCGGTGCGGCGTGGCATCTCGCGTGGTCGAGCGAGCACCCGCGCTACGGCGGTCACGGCACGCCGGAGCCGTTCACGCGCGAGCGGCTCGCGATCCCGGCGCGCGCGGCGGTCCTGCTGTCCGCGGAGGCGCCGTGAGCGACGGCGACCCGATCCGCCGCGTCGCGCTCGCCGGCGACGACGCGCGCCAGCGCCAGGAGTGGCTGGTGTGCAACGGCCTGGGCGGCTACGCGTCGGGCACGCTGGACGGGATCCCGACCCGGCGCTACCACGGCCTGCTGGTCGCGGCGCTGCCCAACCCGGCCGGCCGCGTGATGATGCTGAGCTCGCTCGCCACGCAGCTGCGGCTGCACGACGGGCGGATCGATCTCGGCTGGGTGCCGGGGATGCTGTCGGCCGGCCGCGCGCTCCACCTGGTCGACGTGACCTACGAGCTCGGCCTGCCGGTGTGGCGCTACGAGGGCAACGGCGTCGCGATCGAGCGCCGGATCGTGCTGACCTACGGCCAGAACACCGCGGTGATCCAGTTCCGCATGCTCGACGGGCGCGCGCGGATCGAGCTGCGCCCGGCCGTGCAGTTCCGCGGCCACGACGAGCCGGTGTCGAGCGCGCTCCCGGCGGCCTATCCGCTGACCGCGCTCGGCGCGCAGATCGAGCTGCTCGCGCCGCCGCCGCTGCCGTCGCTGCGCCTCCAGCTCGCGGGCGAGCGTACGTCGTTCGTGCTCGAGCCGCGCACGGTCGCCGACATCGCGTACACCACCGAGGAGAGCCGCGGCTACGCGTCGCGCGGCGCGCTGTTCTCGCCCGGCCGGTTTCGCGCCGAGCTCGAGCCCGGGCAGAGCGTGGCGCTGTTCGCCTCGACCGAGTCGTGGGACACGATCACCACGCTCGGTGCGGCCGACGTGCTCGCGGCCGAGCGCGAGCGCCGGCGCGGCCTCATCGACGCCGCGATCCCGATCGCGCGCACCGGGCCGGCGGCCGAGCTCGTGCTCGCCGCCGACGCGTTCGTGGTCGAGCCCGCCGGCCGCCGCGCCGATCACGTGCGCGCGCGCGCCGCGGGCGACGAGGTGTGGACGGTGATCGCGGGCTATCCGTGGTTCACCGACTGGGGCCGCGACACGATGATCTCGCTCGAGGGCCTGTGCCTGGTGACCGGACGGATCGCGCAGGCCGGCGCGATCCTCAAGATGTTCGCGCGCCACGTGCGCGACGGCCTGGTGCCGAACATGTTCCCCGAGGGCTCGAGCGAGGGCCTGTACCACACCGCCGACGCCACGCTGTGGTACTTCCACGCGGTCGACCGCTACCTGCGCGCGTCGGGCGATCGCCGCACGCTGGTCCAGCTGCTGCCGATCCTGTGCGACTCGATCGAGCGCCACATCGAGGGCACCGACTTCGGCATCCACGTCGATCGCGGCGACGGGCTGCTCGTGCAGGGCGCGGCCGGCTATCAGCTGACCTGGATGGACGCCAAGGCCGGCGACTGGGTCGTGACGCCGCGCCGCGGCAAGGCGGTCGAGATCAACGCGCTCTGGTACAACGCGCTGTCGCTGGCGTCGCGCTGGATCGCCGAGGTCGGCAACCCGTCGTACGCGCGCCACCTCGACGAGCTCGCCCAGCGCGCGCAGGGCGCGTTCAACCGCCGGTTCTGGAACGAGCGCACCGGGTGCCTCTACGACGTGGTCGATGGCGAGCGCGGCGACGACCCGGCGATCCGACCGAACCAGCTGTTCGCGATCTCGCTCCCGCACGCGGTGCTCGATCCCGCGCGCTGGCGGCCGGTGCTCGCGACGGTCGAGCGGGAGCTGCTGACGCCGGTCGGGCTGCGCTCGCTGTCGCCGGCCGACCCCGACTACAAGTCGATCTACCGCGGCGATCTGCTCGCGCGCGACGCGGCGTATCACCAGGGCACGGTGTGGAGCTGGCTGATCGGTCCGTACATCGACGCCGTGCTGCGCGTGCGGCCGGAGGATCGCGCGGCGGCGCGCGGCGCACTCGCGGGGCTGATCGACCGCCTGGGCACGAACTGCATCGGCCAGGTCAGCGAGGTGTTCGACGGCCAGCCACCGTTCGCGCCGGGCGGGTGCGTCGCGCAGGCGTGGGGCGTCGCCGAGCTGCTGCGCTGCCTCGTGGTCACCGCGTAGGCGCACGAGCACGAGCGCCCGCCGTGCGTCGGCGCACGCGCCGCGAGCGGAAACCGCGCGCCCGTCGCGCGGTGCGCGGCGGCACACCGCTGGCATGTCGCGCGACTGATGGGCCACACGTACTTGCTGTCGCGCACCGCACCGGTGCATTCCGATGCTCCGACCCTGGAATGGACCCTCGCGCTGGCCGGCGGCGATGGCCTGCGGCTGGCCGACTACGTCGAGCGCCGGTTCGGCCGGCGCATCCCGAAGCAGTACTGCTGCTTGCTCGGCCGGCGCTCGATGCTCGAGCACACGCTCGATCGCATGCTCGCGCTCGCCCCGGCGTCGCGCACGCTCGCGGTGATCGGCCAGGGCCACGACGCGTTCGCGCTGCCCCAGCTCGAGGGCAGGTGCGATCACGTCGTGCGCCAGCGGATCTCGCGCGACACCGGGGTCGCGATCTACGTCGCGCTCGCGATGATCCGGAGCTGGAACCCCAACGCGATCGTCACGATCACGCCCGCCGACCACTACGTCGCGCCGGCGGAGCGTTACATCGCGCAGCTCCGGATCGCGCGCGGGATCGCCGCGGCCTGCCGCGACACGGTCGTGATCGTCGGCGCGCATCCGACCGAGGCCGACCCCGAGCTCGGGTACATCACGCTCGGCCGGCCCGCGCTCGGCCTGCCGCCCGCCCAGCGGGTCGCGCGGTTCGTCGAGAAGCCGTCGCCGATCCACGCGGTCGAGCTGGTCCGGCTCGGCGCGCTGTGGAGCACGATGGTGACGTGTGGCACGGCCACGGCGCTGTGGGACCTGCTGTGGACGTTCGACCCCGAGCAGGCCGAGCTGTTCGACTCGCTGGTGCCGCTGATCGGCACGCCGGAGCAGGACGACGCGATCGACCAGGTCTATCGCGCGTGCGCGCCGTTCAACTTCTCGCGCGACCTCCTCGGCATCGCGCCGGCCCAGCTGCTCGCGGTCGCGCTCGACGGCGTCGAGTGGAGTGACTGGGGATGCTCGGCGCGGATCGAGAGCGTGCTCGAGCAGCGGCGGTCGCGCGCGCTGCTCCCGGCGCTCGTGCAGCCGGCCTGCGAGCCCGGCGTGGCGGCGCGATGAGCGATCCGCGCCACGTCTGGCCGGGCCGGTCGTACCCGCTGGGCGCGACGTTCGACGGCTACGGCACCAACTTCGCGCTGTTCTCGAGCGTGGCCGAGCGCGTCGAGCTGTGCCTGTTCGACGGCGACCGCGAGGAGCGCGTCGCGCTCGCCCAGGGCATCGGCTCGGTGTGGCACGCGTATCTGCCGGTGGTCGGGCCCGGTCAGCGCTACGGGTTTCGCGTCGAGGGCCCGTGGGATCCCGGCAGCGGGCTGCGCTGCAACCCGAACAAGCTGCTGGTCGATCCCTACGCGCGCGCGATCGGCGGCGGCCTGCAGTGGGGGCCGGCGCTGCGCGGCGATGCGCCCGACGGCTCGCCGTCGCCCGAGGACTCCGCGCCGATGACGTTTCGCTCGGTCGTCGCGCCGCCGTACTTCGACTGGGGCAACGATCGCCGGCTCGAGACGCCGTGGAACGAGACGGTGATCTACGAGTGCCACGTCAAGGGCTTCACGATGCGCAACGCCGGCGTTCCACCCGAGCTGCGCGGCACCTACGCCGGGCTCGGTCATCCGGCCGCGATCCGCCACCTGCGCGAGCTCGGCGTCACCGCGATCGAGCTGCTGCCGATCCACGCGTTCGTCCACGACGGCTTCCTGCTCGAGCGCGGGCTGCGCAACTACTGGGGCTATCACTCGATCGGCTACTTCGCGCCGCACCCCGAGTACGCGAGCGTGCACGGCGCGACCGGCGTGGTCGCCGAGGTCAAGCAGATGGTGCGCTCGCTGCACCAGGCCGGGATCGAGGTCATCCTCGACGTGGTCTACAACCACACGGCGGAGGGCAACCACGAGGGCCCGACGCTGTCGATGCGCGGCATCGACAACGCCGCGTACTACCGCCTGGTCCACGACAATCCGGCGTTCTACATGGACTACACCGGCACGGGGAACACGCTGCAGATGCGCCACCCCCACGTGCTGCAGCTGGTGATGGACTCGCTGCGCTACTGGATCGAGGAGATGCACGTCGACGGCTTCCGTTTCGATCTCGCCGCCGCGCTCGCGCGCGGGTTGCACGAGGTCGACCGGCTCGGCGCGTTCTTCGATCTCATCGAGCAGGATCCGGTGGTGTCGCGCGTGAAGCTGATCGCCGAGCCGTGGGACGTCGGCGAGGGCGGCTATCAGGTCGGCAACTTCCCGCCGCTGTGGTCGGAGTGGAACGGCAAGTTCCGCGACTGGGTGCGCGACTACTGGCGCGGCGAGCCGGGATCGCTCGCCGAGCTCGGCGCACGCTTCACCGGCAGCTCGGACCTGTACCAGGCCGGGGTGCGCTTCCCGCACGCGTCGATCAACTTCGTGACCGCGCACGACGGCTTCACGCTGCGCGATCTGGTCTCGTACAACGACAAGCACAACGAGGCCAACGGCGAGGACAACCGCGACGGCGAGTCGCACAACCGCTCGTGGAACTGCGGCGTCGAGGGCCCGACCGACAACGCGCAGGTCCTCGCGCTGCGGCGCCGCCAGCAGCGCAACCTGCTCGCGACGCTGCTGCTGTCGCAGGGCGTGCCGATGCTGCTCGGCGGCGACGAGATCGGCCGGACCCAGGGCGGCAACAACAACGCCTACTGCCAGGACAACGAGACCTCGTGGCTCGACTGGCAGGAGGCGGATCGCGAGCTCCACGAGTTCGTGACCGGGCTCGCCAGGCTGCGCCGCGATCACCCGGTGTTCCGGCGGCGCGGCTGGTTCCAGGGCCGGCCGATCCGCCGCGGCAAGGGCCAGACCGCGCTGCCCGACATCGCGTGGCTCGATCCGGACGGCAACGAGATGACCGACGAGCAGTGGGCCCAGGATCTGTCGCGCACCGTGCAGGTCCTGCTCAACGGCCACGGCATCGCCGGACCGAACGCGCGCGGCGAGCCGATCCTCGACGACACGTTCCTCGTCGTGTTCCACGCCGACCCGGAGTCGCGCACGCTGCACCTGCCCGGCGAGGCGTGGGGCAAGGCGTGGCGGCGCGTGCTCGACACCGAGCGCGGGTTCGCGGCCGACCGCGAGCGGCTCGCCGCCGGCGCCGCGCTGCCGATGATCGGCCGCTCGCTGTGCGTGCTCCAGCTGGAACCGTCGTGACCGCGACCTACCGGCTGCAGCTGCACGCCGGGTTCACGTTCGCGGACGCGCGTGCGATCGTCCCGTACCTCGCCGAGCTCGGGATCAGCCACCTCTACCTGTCGCCGATCCTGCAGGCGGCCGAGGGCTCGAGCCACGGCTACGACGTGGTCGACGCCGAGCGAGTGAGCGCGCAGCTCGGCGGCGAGGACGGCTTCGCCGCGCTGGTCGACGCGGCGCGCGCGCACGGCCTCGCGATCCTGCTCGACATCGTGCCGAACCACATGTCGATCGCGGGCACCGGCAACCGGTGGTGGCTCGACGTGCTCGAGAACGGCCCGGCGAGCTACTACGCGCACTACTTCGACGTCGACTGGCCGGTGGGCGACGAGCGGATCACGCTGCCCGTGCTCGGCGAGCGCTACGGTCGCGCGCTCGCCGGCGGCGCGCTCGCGATCGCGCACGACGGCGCCGGCGGCTTCGCCGTGCGCGCCCGCGAGCTCGCGCTGCCGATCGCCCCGCGCTCGCTCGGCACGATCGTCAGGCGCGCGGCCGAGCGCGGCGCGCACGCCGAGCTCGCGTTCATCGGCGATGCGCTCGCCGAGCTGCCGCGCGATCTCAGGCCGGAGGCCCGCCGTCGCCGCCACCGCGACAAGGCGGTCGTGACCCGCCGGTTGCGCGAGCTGTGCGCCGATCGCGCGTGCGCGATGCTGCTCGACGCCGAGGTCGCGGCGGTCAACGCCGACAAGGTCGCGCTCGACGCGATCCTCGAGGCGCAGGCCTACCGGCTGGTGCACTGGACCGTGTCGGGGAGCCAGCTGCCGTACCGCAGGTTCTTCGACATCAACTCCCTGGTCGGCCTGCACACCGAGCAGCTCGACGTGTTCGAGGCGTGCCACGCGCGCATCCTCGCTTGGCTGGCCGACGGCAGCATCGCGGGCGTCCGGGTCGATCACGTCGACGGGCTGCGCGAGCCCGGCGCGTACCTCGCGCGGCTGCGCGCCGCGGCACCCGACGCCTGGATCGTGGTCGAGAAGATCCTCGCGCCTGGCGAGCAGCTGCCGGCGTGGCCGATCGACGGCACGACCGGTTACGACTTCGCGGATCGGGTCGGCGGCCTGCTGGTCGATCCGGCGGGGGAGGCTGCGCTGACCCGTACGTTCGAGGCCTATACCGACACCGCGTTCGAGCCGGGGGCGGCGCGGCGAGCCGCGCGGCTCGAGGTCATGAGCGACGCGCTGCACAGCGAGCTCAGCCACCTGGTCACGCTCGCCGAGCGCGCGTGCGGCGCGAGCCCGACCTGCCGCGACTTCACGCGCGCCGAGATCGAGCACGCGCTGCGCGAGATCGTGGCCGGCTACCCGGTCTACCGCACGTACCTCGACGGCCAGCCGAGCGCGACCGATCGCGCGCGAATCGCCGAGGCGTGCCGCGCCGCGACCGGCGTCGATCCCGATCTGCTCGAGTTTCTCGAGCGCGCGCTCGCCGGCGAGCTCGGCAACGCCGCCGCGCTCGAGCTCGCGCGCAGCGCGCAGCAGATCACCGGCGCGATCGTGGCCAAGGGCGACGAGGACACGCTCGCCTACCGGCTGGTCCGGCTGGCCTCGCGCTGCGAGGTCGGCGCGGACCTGGCGACGTTCGCGATCGCGCCGGCCGAGGTTCACCGCGCGCTCGCCGCGGGCGCGCCGCGCACGCTGCTCGCGACCTCGACCCACGACAGCAAGCGCGGCGAGGACGTGCGCGCGCGGATCGCCGTGCTGTCCGAGCGTCCCGCGGCGTGGGCCGATGCGGTGGTGGGCTGGCGGGGGCGCGCCGAGCGCCACTGGGGCGAGATCGCACCCGATCGCGTGATCGAGTACCTGCTGTGGCAGAGCCTGGTCGGCGCGTGGCCGATCGACGCCGAGCGCGTCACCGCGTACGCGCGCAAGGCGGCGCGCGAGGCCCGGCTGCGCACGTCGTGGCGCACACCCGACGCCGCCTACGAGGCCGCGCTCGCGCGCTGGGTCGCCGGCGTGCTCGGCGATCGCGACCTGGTCGCCGAGCTCGCCGCGTTCGCCGCCGCGCTCGCGCCGCGCGGCGACGCCAACGCGCTCGCGCAGCTGCTCGTCAAGCTCACCGCGCCGGGCGTGCCCGACTTCTACCAGGGCTGCGAGCGGCAGGCGCGCACGCTGGTCGACCCCGACAACCGGCGGCCGATCGATCTCGCGGCGGCGCCGGACGAGCTCGGCGAGATGAAGCTCGCGCTCGTGCGCCGCGTGCTCGCGCTGCGCCGCGACCGGCCCGAGCTGTTCGCAGGCACCTACACGCCGCTCTGCGCGGTCGGGCCTCGGGCCGAGCGAGTGTTCGCGTTCGCGCGCGGCGACGCGCTGATCACCGTGGTGTCGCGGCTCGGCCCGCCCGATCGCGAGACCGCGCTGGACGTGCCGGCCGGGACGTGGCGGGACGTGCTCGCGGATCGCGCCCTTGGCGGGCGGGTCGCGGCCGCCGCGCTCGCCCCGGTCGCGTTGCTCGTGCGCGCGTGATGTCGGTGGCGCGCCTACGTCTCAACGAACGGTCGGGCCGGCCGACCCGACGTACAGGCCGTGATCGCGAGCAAGAAACGGATCCTGTTCGTCGACGACGAGCCCGCCATCCTCGCCGGGCTGCAGAACCTGCTGTACCGGCAGCGCGCGCGCTGGGATCTGGTGTTCGCGTCGAGCGGCGAGCACGCGCTGGCCGAGATGCGGCGCGGCGCGTTCGACGTCGTGGTGTCCGACATGCGGATGCCCGGGATGGACGGCGCCGAGCTGCTCACCCGGGTCAAGACCGAGTTCCCGCAGACCGTGCGGATCATGCTGTCGGGCCACGCCGATCGCGAGTCGATCGTGCGCGCGCTGCCGGCGCTCCACCAGCTGCTGTCCAAGCCGTGCGACGGCGCGACGCTGCGCGGCGTGATCGAGCGCAGCCTCGACGGCGGCGCGGTGTCGTCGGACGTCGCGATCCGCGCGGTGATCGGCAAGCTCGACAAGCTGCCGTCGCCGCCCGCGCTGTTTCACGACATGACCGCCGCGCTCGAGTCGCCGAGCGCGAGCCTCGGCTCGGTCGCGCGGATCGTCGAGCGCGATCCCGCGATGTGCGCCAAGGTGCTGCAGCTCGTCAACTCGAGCTACTTCCACACCGGCCAGGTCACGTCGTCGATCGAGCACGCGATCGCCTATCTCGGCACCGAGCGGCTGCGCTACATCGTGCTCACCGCGTCGGTGTTCGCGCCGCTCGAGCGCGCGCCGTTCTCCGGGTTCTCGGTCGATCGGCTGCAGCAGACCTCGCTCGCGGTCGCGCGCATGACCGAGCGCCTGGTCGGCGGCAAGGCCGGCCACGATCCGTTCGTCGCCGGCCTGCTCCACGATCTCGGTCAGCTCGTGCTGGCGCTCGGCATCCCCGAGCAGCTCGCGGCGATCTTCGCGCGCGCGCGCGACACCGGCGAGGCACAGAGCGACATCGAGCGGTCCGTGCTCGGCGTCAACCACGCCGAGGTCGGCGCGTATCTGCTGCAGATCTGGGGCGTACCCGATCCGGTGGTCGCGGCGGTGCGCGCGCACCACGATCCGGCGCAGGCGCTCGAAAACGCGCGCGAGCTCGCCGCCGCGATCCACGTCGCCGACGCGCTGCTCGACGACGCGTGCGGCCCGGCGCGCGGGCGCGCTCGCATCCGGTTCGACCAGCTCGACGCGATCGGCCTGGGCGATCGCGCGCGGCGATGGTGCGAGGCCGTGACATGACGGGTGCGCCGCGCATCCGCGTGCTGTGCGTCGACGACGAACCGCAGGTGCTGCAGGCGATCGCGCTCAACCTCGGGCGCAGGTACGACATCGTGACCGCGACCAGCGGCGCGCAGGCGCTCGAGCTGCTCGCCGGCGATCCGACGATCGCGGTCGCGCTGTCCGACATGCAGATGCCCGGCCTGTCGGGCGCGCAGTGGTTCGCGCGCGCCAAGGACAGCGGCCACGACGCGGTGCGCATGCTGCTCACCGGCCACGCCGATCTGCAGTCCGCGATCGACGCGGTCAACGACGGCGCGGTGTTCCGCTTCCTGACCAAGCCCTGCCCGAAGGACGCGCTCGACGCGGCGATCACCGCGGCGGCCGAGCAGCACCGGCTGATCACCGCCGAGCGCGTGCTGCTCGAGCAGACGCTCAACGGCAGCATCAAGACGCTGGTCGACGTGCTCGGCTTCACCCACCCGGCGCTGGTCGGTCGCGCCAACCGCATCAAGTCGATCGCGGTGCGGCTCGGCGACGAGCTCGAGCATCGCCCGCGCTGGCAGATCGAGGTCGCGGCGATGCTGTCGCACATCGGCTTCATCGCGTTGCCCGACGCGCTCGGCGCCAAGCTCGAGGCCGGGCACGTGCTGTCCGAGCAGGAGCGCAAGCTCGCCGGCCGGATCCCCGCGATCACCGAGCAGCTGCTCGGCAACATCCCGCGGCTCGAGGACGTGCGCGCGATCCTCGCGGCCAAGGACCGGCCGCCGCGCTGCGACGCCGCCGATCCGCGCAAGCGCAACCTCGCGGTCGCCGCGAACATCATGCACGCGGCCGAGCTGCTCGACGCGCTCGAGACCGCCGGCGAGCCGCACCCGGCCGAGATGGTCGCGGGGCGCGACGACGTCGATCCCGCGATCGTCGCCGCGGTGCGCGCGCTGTACGGCACGACCGCGCGCAAGATCGCGATCAAGGAGACCGCGCTGGCCGCGCTGCGCGTCGGGATGGTGCTCGCCGAGGACGCGATGATGACCAGCGGCGCGCTGCTCGTCGCGCGCGGCTACGAGGTCACCCCGGGCTTCCTCGAGCGCCTGCGCAACTTCATGCCCGGCGCGATCCGCGAGCCGCTGCGCATCGAGGTCGTGGTCGACTGACCAGCTAACCCATCATCGAGCTCGCGCGCCGGCGGCGCATCGGCACCGCGGTTCGCGCGGCGACCAGGCGCTCGAGCAAGGCGTGGAGCTCCGCGAGCGCGTACGGCTTCTCGAGCGTGGCGTCGACCTCGGTCCCCGGCGGCTCGGCGCCGGTCAGCAGCACGCGCGCCGCGCCCGGGTAGAGCGCCCGCGCGCGGGCGAGCACCTCGGTGCCGCACACCTCGGGCATGTGGAGGTCGCTGACCACGACATCGAACGCGCCGCGATCGAGCGCGGCGAGCGCGGCGGGACCGCCGAGCGCGAACTCCATGTCCCACACCTGCTCGAACCGGCGCAGCGCCTTCTTGAGCCCGCGCAGCAGCAGGGTGTCGTCATCCACGAACAGCAAGCGCGGGGGCACGAGAGGTGAATCGCCCGATCGCGTAGGGCTTCGAGGCCTCAACGATCCGCGCCCCGGACGATTCATCTCGTCGTGAAGCTTCGCGATCGCCTGATCGTGTTCAGCGCCGGTCAGCTCGCGGTGTTCGGCGTGCTGTTCGCGTGCGGGTACGTCGAGGTGCGACGCGTCGTGCTTCCCATGCTGCAGGACCACCTGCGCGCACGGGCGGCGATCGACGCCGACGCGCTCGCGGCGCAGGTCGATCTCGCGCTCGGCGCCGCTGACGATCGCCGGATCGCGGCGGCGGTCGCGCCGGTCGCGCGCGACGCCGACTTCGCGTACGTCGCGGTGGTCGATGCCGAGCGCGGCATGGTGTTCGAGCGCGGCGAACGGCCGGTCGCGGACATGTTCGCGGGCCCGGCGAACCATCCGGTGCGCGCCGCCGGCGTGGTCCGTACGTGGACCGCGGTCGAGCTCTCGGGCGTGCGGGTCGGCTCGATCGCGATCGCGTACTCGACCGCGCGGATCGACGCGCTCGCCAGCTGGCTGTCGACGCTCGCGATCGCCATGGTGGTCGCGTGGCTCGCGGCGTGCGCCTACGCGCTCGCGTTCGCGCGCCGGATCGAGGCGCTGTCGCACGAGCCGGTCGCGCAGTCGCGGGTCGCGGGCACGGCCGAGGTCGCGTCCGGCCAGGGCCTGGCCGGCGTGGCGCGCCGGCTGTTCGCTGAGAACGCGCGGTTGCGCGACGAGCTCGCGTCGGTGGTCGGGGCGGTCGAGGACGTCACGCTGTACGGCGTGATCGACGACGCGCTCGCGATCGCGGGGCTGGGCTTCGCGCCGCACATCGCGATCGTGCGCCAGTTCGACGAGCTGCCCGACCTCGCGACCGACCGCCACCGGCTGCTCCAGATCGTGGTGAACCTGGTCGCGCACGCCCGGCACGCGCTCGAGAGCTGTGGACGGCGCGACGGCCTGCGCCTGGTGGTCCGCGTGCAGCGCCGCGCCGATCGCGCGCTGATCGTCGTCGAGGATAACGGCGCCGGCGCCGCGGCCGAGCAGCTCGCGGCGATGTTCGAGGTCACGCCGAGCGGCTCGGGCCTGCACACCAGCGCGAGCGCCGCGCGCGAGCTCGGCGGCGCGCTCACCGCCGCGAGCGACGGGCCGGGCAAGGGCGAGACGCTCACGCTCGAGCTGCCGCTCGAGCTCGCGAGGGGGACGCGTGTCGTCAACTGAGCAGCAGCGCTACATCGAGCACTCGAGCCGGGTCCGCCCGGCCGTCAACCTCGGCGCGATCGCGCTCATCGCCATGATCCAGCTGTCGACGCTCGGCGACTGGACGCGCTTCGCGATCGCCGCGGTCGGCCAGGCCGCGCTGTTCGCCACCAACATGCTGGTCGACCGGCTGGTCAATCGCTTCGGCTCGCGCGGCGAGGTGCCGCGCGCCGCGTTCAACACGATCACCGGCTCGGTGGTCTATCACTTCATCGCGTGGCCGCTGCCGGTGTGGTTCTGGCTGCCGTTCTGCGCGCTGGCGTTCGACGAGTTCGGCGGCGTCCACACCGAGGCGGTCGTGGTCGTGATGTGCGCCGTGCAGGGCGTCGCGGGCACGCTCGACGGCGTACCGATCGCGGTGCCGCTCGCGTTCTGCGGGCTCACCGTCGTGTGTCGCCTGCTCGCGCGCCGCCGCGTCCAGTCGATCCGCGACATGCTGGGGGTGGCCGAGCGCCAGCACCGCGAGCTCGAGCGCGCGCACGACAGCCTCAAGGCCGAGGTCGCGGCGCGCGAGCGCGCCGAGCTCGAGCTGCGCCAGGCGCAGAAGCTCGAGGCGATCGGCCGGCTCGCCGCGGGCGTCGCGCACGAGATCAACACGCCGATGCAGTTCATCGGCGATAGCCTGACGTTCGTGGCGGACGGCGTCGGCGAGCTGCTGGCCGACCAGCCCGCCGATCGCGAGTACCTGCGCCAGCACCTGCCGGGTGCGCTCGCGCTCGCCTCCGACGGCGTGCGGCGGGTCGCCGCGATCGTGCAGTCGATGAAGCAGTTCGCACACCCGGGGCAGGACGGCACGCGCGCGGTCGATCTCAACCGCGCGATCCGCGACACGCTGACCATCACGCGTCACGAGTACAAGCTCGTGGCGGACATCGAGCTCGCGCTCGCCGACGTTCCGGTCGTGCATTGCAACGGCGGCGAGATCAACCAGGTGCTGCTCAACCTCGTGGTCAACGCCGCGCAGGCGATCGGCCTCGTGGTCGGCAGCTCCGGCCGGCGCGGCGTGATCCGCGTGACCACGACGCGCGACGGCGACGACGTCGTGATCGCGGTGACCGACACCGGCGTCGGCATCCCCGCCGAGGCGCGCGCCAGGGTGTTCGACCCGTTCTTCACGACCAAGCCGGTCGGTCAGGGCAGCGGGCAGGGCCTGGCGATCGCGCGCGCCGCGGTCGAGCGGCACGGTGGCGCGATCACGTTCACCAGCGAGGTCGGACGCGGCACGACGTTCGTCGTGCGCCTGCCGATCGACAGCGCGCCCGCCGCGGCGGCGTAGCTCAGCGGCGCGCGTACCTCGGGTTCGGCCCCTTGTGGCTGCGCCGGCCGCCCTCGACGCTCGACGCGTTCGAGCGCTTGCGGCCGCGGCCGCTGCCGCCCTTCTTGCCGCCCTTGTCCTGCTTGTTGACCGTGGCGTACGCGATCTGCGCCGCGCGCTTGCCCGAGTAGCCGCGCTTCTTCGCGCTGTCCTCGATGTGATGGGCCTGGCGCTTCTGCCGGCCCGTGTACTTTGACTTGCTTCCGCGTGGCATGGCTTCTCCTTCTGCGCCGGCCAGCATGCGAACGACGTGCCGGCACGTCGCTTGCTGCGCGTCGGGCATGGCCGAGACGCGGTTTCGACGGACGCTCGGGGCGAGCAGGCTGGTGCACGACAAGGTGGTGAACCTCGCGGGCGAGACGCTCGGCACGATCGAGCAGGTGATGATCGACGTGGTCGACGGGCGCGTCGCCTACGTCGTGCTCAGCGTCGGTGGCTTCGCCGGCGTGGGCAACAAGCTGTTCGCGGTGCCGTGGTCCGCGGTGACGGTCGACGAGTCGTGCCGGCGGTTCGTCGTCAACGTCACGCGCCAGACGCTGGCGCGCGTCCCGGGGTTCGACAAGGACCACTGGCCCGACGTCGCCGACCTCGAGGTCGCCGGCGCGATCTTCCGTCACTGGGCGGCTGGTTGAGCGGGCGGAGGCGCGCGCCGTGCGGCGTGCGCACGCCCGATCACGGCGTGGCGGTGCCGCGATCCGGAGCGCGATCGCGCACGTCGGAGATGCCGTCCTGGCGCGCGCAGTGCGCGCAGCAGAAGTACTGCCCGCGTGCCTCCATGCCGTGGCCGATGATCGCGACCCCGCAGTGCTTGCAACGCGGCGCCAGCGCGTGGATCGCACACGCGAACGAGTCGAACGTGTGCGTCGTGCCACCGATCGAGATCTCGAACGCCTTGTCGTAGCTGTTGCCGCAGGTCTCGCAGGCCTTCATGGCGTCTCGGGGTGCAAGCAGTGCGCCGCCCGGATCCGGAACGTGGCTTGCGTGCTGTCGGGCCATGAGCCGGACGCCGAGCTTGCGAATGGCCGTGATCGGACAGGGACACTTCGCGCAGGCGGCGGTGCTCCCCGCGATCGAGCAGCTCGACGAGGTCGAGCTCGCCGCGCTGGTCTCGGGGTCGCGCCACAAGCTCGACGAGCTCGGCCGTCGCTACGGCGTGCGCGTCCTGTGCGAGTACGATCAGCTCGACGACCTGCTGTCGACCGGGCGGATCGATGCGGTGTACGTCGCCGTGCCGAACGACCTGCACCGCGAGATCACCCTGATCGCGGCACGCCACCGCGTCCACGTGCTGTGCGAGAAGCCGATGGCACCGACCGAGGCCGAGTGCATGGCGATGATCCGCGCGTGCGAGGCGCGCAACGTGAAGCTGATGATCGCCTACCGGCTGCACTTCGAGGCCGCCAACCTCGTCGCGATCGAGCTGGCGCGCGGCGGCGAGCTCGGCGATCCGCGGATCGTGAGCTCGGTGTTCACGCTGCAGGTGCGCGAGGGCAACACCCGGGTCCAGGCGCGGCGCGGCGCCGGGCCGATCTACGACATCGGCATCTACTGCGTGAACGCGGCGCGCTACCTGTTCCGCGACGAGCCGACCGAGGTGCTCGCGATGCGGCTGGCCGGTCACGACCCGCGGTTCGCGGCGGTCGACGAGGCGATCGCGGCGGTGCTGCGCTTCCCCGACGAGCGGGTCGCGCAGTTCACGTGCAGCTTCGCCGGCCACGATCGCTCGCACTACGAGATCGTCGGGACCGACGGCCTGCTCACGCTCGACAACGCGTACGAGTACGCCGCCGAGATGACGATGCACGTCGAGAGCGCGCACGGCAGCAAGCACCGCACGTTCCCGCGGCGCGATCAGATCGCCGCCGAGATCCGCTACTTCGCGCGCTGCATCGCGGACGACGAGCAACCCGAGCCGAGCGGCTGGGAGGGCCTGGCCGACGTCCGCGTGCTGCAGGCGCTGCAGGCCTCGGCGCGGTTCCGCCGCGCCGTGCCGGTCGAGCCGATCGTGCGGCCGCGCCGCCCGAGCCTCGGCCAGGAGATCGACATCCCGGCGCATCCGCGGCCGGCGCTGGTCGACGTCCAGCCCAGCTCCAAGTGATCACGGCGGGCAGCAGTAGCTCGCGGGCGCGCACGTGCCGCCGTGCGCGAAGCACTGGCCGTTCCAGCACACGCCGGTATCGCACTGCGCCGGCGCGGTGCACGTCATTCGCACGCAGTCGCCGCTCGGGGCGCACCGCATGTTCATCGGACAGCGCGCCGCCTTCGGATCGGTGCACGGCAGCTGCCGGCAGTGCCTGGCGCGGCAGGCCATGGCCGGACCGCACGACGCGTCGTCCTTGCACGCCGGCACGCAGGTGTCGCCGCCGCACACGTAGGCCGGTCCCTCGCGCCGGGCGCAGTCGCCGTCGCTCTGGCACTCCGGCGCGGCGCCCCGGCCTGGCGTGAAGTCGGGCGCGAAGCAGTTCTCGCCGGACTCGCAGTCCGAGACCCGGGTGCAGCTGCGGCGGCCCGGTGGCGATGCGACCGGATCCGCCGGCTGCGGGCGAGCGTCGAGCTTGCTCGGGCTGGTCGCCTGCGCGGCCCCGCCGCCGCTACAGCCGGCCAGTGCGATCGCGATCACGAGGAACCGAATCATGGCGAGATGGACGCACGGACCGGCACGGCCGAGCAACCGGCCTCCGTCTTGTAACATCGCGGTCGGCCCGGGCCGAGCCGCTGGCCACGCGCGCGTCGGCGCTGCCAGTCCGACACGCCCCGGCGCAGGTTCCGGTCAGCGCGGCGCACCGCCGCGGACGGCGCCGCGAGGGATCGCGGGGATCGCCGCGGCACGACGCGTGCTCCTGGCACCCCCGTGGATCGCTTCGCAGGCCTTCTGCTCGGCACGGCGGTCGGCGACTCGCTCGGCCTGCCACGCGAGGGGCTGTCGCGCCGGCGCGCGGCGCGGCTGTATCGCGGCCCCTTGCGCCAGCGCCTCGTGCTCGGCCGCGGCATGCTGAGCGACGACACCGAGCACGCGTGCATGACCGCGCAGGCGCTGCTCGCCTCCGGCGACGACGTCGATCGCTTCGCGCGCGCGCTCGCGTGGAAGCTGCGCTGGTGGCTGGTCGGCCTGCCGCCCGCGATCGGCGGCGGCACGCTGCGCGCGCTCGTGCGATCGTGGTTCGGGCTGCGCGCCGGCGCACGTTCCGCCGGCAACGGGGCGGTGATGCGCGCGCCGGTGATCGGCGCGTGGTTCGACGACCCCGCGCGGATCGCGCCGTTCGTCGCCGCGTCGACCGCGATCACCCACCGCGACCCGCGCGCCCACGCCGGCGCGCTGGCGATCGCGATCGCGGCGCACCACGCCGCGCGCGACCGCGAGATCGATGCGGCGGTCGTGCTCGACGCGATCCGCCGCCGCGTCACCGATCGCGAGCTGCTCGGCGCGCTCGGCCGGGTCGAGCACGCGCTCGGGTCGCGGGGCGAGCCGGAGGCGCTGGCGGACCAGCTCGGCCTCGCGCGCGGCGTGACCGGCTACGTCCATCACACCGTGCCGGTGTGCCTGCACGCCTGGCTGCGCTCGCCGCGCGACGTGCGCGCCGCGATCGAGCGGGTGATCGCGCTCGGGGGCGACAGCGACACGACCGGCGCGATCGTCGGCGCGCTCGCCGGGGCAAGCGCCGGCGCCGGCGCGATCCCTGACGAGTGGCTCGCGATCGTCGACTTTCCGCGCTCGCTGGCCTGGATCCGCGCGCTCGCCGCGCGGCTCGCCGCACGCTCGGGCCCGTTGCGCCTGTGGTGGCCCGCGGTGCCGGTGCGCAACGCGGTGTTCCTCGCGATCGCGCTGGCGACCGGGCTGCGCCGGCTGTTGCCGCCGTACTGAGCGGCCTCGCCGTTAGCGCCGGACCTCGGCCTTGGGCACCGGGACCTCGAGCTCGCGCTTGCGCGCGCGATGGCGCAGCACGGCGTGCGTGATCGTGCCGCCGACCACCGCGGCGAGCCCGGTGAAGTAGAAGATGAAGCGGCCCGCACTCCGGGCGGTGTAGTAGTGCCCGGCCTCGTAGTCGTGGCCGGCGAGCGCGTAGACCAGCGCGTAGGTCGCCGCGCCGCACACGACGCCGGCGCACACCGCGGCGACCAGACGGTTCAAGCGGCCGCGTTGGTCGAGCACGTCGGGCGGCGGGAGGTCGTTCATGCGCGAGATCGTAGTGCCCGGCCACGGCTCGTGTCACCACACTTCTCGGCCACGACGCGCTAGCATGCGCCGCGTGGCGACCGTGGTGTTCACCCCGAACCTCAGGCGGCACGTCGAGTGCCCGACCGTCGAGGTCGCGGGCGCGACGGTGCGCGAGGTGCTCGATCGCGTGTTCGCCGAGAACCCCCGCTTGCGCGGCTACGTGGTCGACGAGCGCGGCGTGTTGCGCAAGCACATGATCGTGTTCGTCGACGGTCAGCAGATCGCCGACCGCGAGCGGCTGGGCGACGCGGTCTCGCCGCGCTCCGAGCTCTACGTGATGCAAGCACTGTCTGGAGGATGAATGACGACGCTGCTGGTCTCGACCCGCAAGGGCCTGTTCACGGTGGAAGGCGAGGGCGCAGCGGCGCGCCTTCACCGCGCGATGTTCCTCGGCGACAACGTCGCGCTGACCTCGGTCGATCGCCGCGACGGCTCCTGGTACGCCGTGCTCGATCACGGCCACTTCGGCGTCAAGCTGCATCGCTCGACCGATCGCGGCGCGAGCTGGACCGAGATCGCGACGCCCGCATATCCGGCCAAGCCCGAGGGCTTCGTCGACAAGGACATGTGGGGGCGCGAGCGCGAGTGGGCGACCAAGAACATCTGGGCGCTCGAGCCCGCGCTCGACCGCGATGGCGCGCTGTGGTGCGGCACGCTGCCGGGCGGGCTGTTTCGCTCGGACGATCGCGGCGCGTCGTGGAAGCTGGTCGAGGCGCTGTGGAACCATCCGCTGCGCGTGAAGTGGAACGGCGGCGGCGCCGATCACGCGGCGATCCACTCGATCTGCGTCGATCCGCGCGATCCGCGCTGGGTCGTGGTCGCGGTGTCGAGCGGCGGCGTGTGGCGCACGCGCGACCTCGGCGCGACCTGGACGGCGCACACCCGGGGCATGAAGGCCGGCTACGTGCCGCCGGACCAGGCCGAGAACCCGGAGAACCAGGATCCGCATCGCGTCGTCCAGAGCCCGAGCGCGCCGCAGGTGTTCTGGTGCCAGCACCACATGGGCATCTGGCGCTCGACCGACGACCTCGAGAGCTGGCACGAGCTGCACGCCACGCCGTCGAGCTTCGGGTTCGCGGTCGCGGTCCATCCGCGCGAGCCCGATACCGCGTGGTTCATCCCCGCGCACAGCGATCAGAAGCGCGCGCCGATCGAGGGCGAGGTCGTGGTCAACCGCACGCGCGACGGCGGCAAGACGTTCCAGACCCTGCGCGACGGCCTGCCCGGCACGTTCGCGTACGACCTCGTGCTGCGCCACGCGCTCGCGCTCGCCGAGGATGGCAACCAGCTCGGCTTCGGTTCGACCAGCGGCAACCTGTGGGTGACCGCGAACCAGGGGGATCGCTGGCACTGCGTCGCCAACCACCTGCCGCCGATCTACGCGACGCGCTACGCGTGACGCCGTCACATTTCTTCATCTAACCAGCCGGTTCCTGCCCGGGTCGAACCGGCATGAAGAAGCTGCTCCACCTCATTTTCCTGGGTGCGGTGTCGGCGTCGTCGCTCGCAGGCTGCTACGTCTCGGACCGCCCGGCGGTGTACGCGCCGGGGCCTCGCGTGTGGGTGCCGGGCCACTGGCAGTGGAACGGCTACGCGCGCGTGTGGATCCCGGGCCACTGGCGCCGTGCGTGACCGCGCTCACGGCTGAACCGCGACACGGCTGATCGCGCTGACGATCACCGGGCCCGGCGGCGTCGCGCGCACGGTGTCCTCGCTGAGCTGGCGCACGATCGCGTCGAGCAGGCCGAACGCGTCGCGATAGCCGGCGAGCTTTGCCCCGGTATGCCACTCGATCAGGACCACCTGGTCGTCGACGCGCAGCTCGCGGATCGCCGCGCCGGGCGTGATGTCGTCGCCCGGCGCGACCGGAAACCGCGCGAGCTCGAGCGCGATCCACAGCCGGTCGAGCGCCGCCGGGTCGATCCGGCCGGTCCACGCGCGGTGGCCGCTGCCGCGCCCGTGGTGGTCGAGGCGCGCCTCGCCGTCGCCCGCGATCACCAGCTCGCTGCGTCCGAACGGATCGCCCGGGTTGTGCTCGTTGCCGACGCGATAGCCGATCGCGCTCCGCCTCATGTGCGCCACTCTAGCCCAGCTGCTCGCCGTCATGGGAACGCGACCTCCACGGCATCGATCATCGCCTGGTACGGTGCGGTGCGCAGCGACCGCTGCTGCTCGACGTGGACGAACCGGCCGTAGCTCGCGCCGTCCTGGGTGCACGCGGTGGTCGCGCCGGCGGTGTCGCGCGCCTCGACGTTGTCGGTGCCGCACAGATCGCACGCGCTCGTGGGATAGCCGCTGCCGCACTCACCGATCGCGACGCCCTGCGAGGTCAGCGCCGCCGCGAGCGTGGCGGCCAGGCCGGTGTCGCTCCACGCGCCGGAGCAGTCGCTGACCAGCGCGCCGGGGCAGCCGGGCTGCGAGTTGCCGTGCAGCTGCAGGAACGACAGCGACGCGTCCCGCGCCGAGAGCACCGCGTGGATCGCGTAGAACGGCAGCGCGTCGGCGTGCGCCGCATCCGAGATGCGGTACGGCGCCGACGCGCCGCACGCGGTGGTCGTGCCCGAGCACGGGCTCGCCGCCGGATCGGCGCAGCGATGCGAGCCCGCGACCAGGAGGTAGCGCGCGCCGGTCTGCACGAACACCGCGGTCGCCTGGAGCTCGGTGTCGGTGTCGAACAGCGGGTGCGGCGCCTCGACCGCGAGCTCGCGCGTCGGGGCGGGGTTGGCCGCGTACGTACCGTAGAACAGCGCGGGCTGCGGCTCGACGACGACGCGCAGCGGGCCGGCGATCGGATCGACGAGCCGGATCAGCTCGTACGAGCCGGG
>DATJAE010000401.1:0-37913 GCA_035516595.1 Kofleriaceae bacterium
GCGCCGAGTTCACCGACTGCGATTTTCGTGGCGCCGACTTCTCGAACGTCAAGGACCTGCTCGGCTCGTCGTTCGAGGCCGTGTTCGTGCGCTGCGATCTGCGCGACACGCGGTGGCAGGGCCGCGAGCTGCATTGCGTACGCTTCGTCGACTGCAAGATGGCAGGGGTGACCGGGACGCCGGAGCTGGCCTCGACCGCGATCGAACGGCCCGATCTGTCGCCTGCCGGCGATGGCTCGTCGATCGGCAGCGCGCGCGACGTGTTGCAGCTGTGGGGCATCGATCCCGACGTGCCGCCGCCGCGGCGCGCGCCGCGCCAACGCGCGCTGGTTTACGATCTGCTCGACGACGAGGGCGATCACCTCGAGGACTTCTTGCGCGCCCGGGGCGTCCACTACGAGAAGGATCTGATCCGCCGCGGCCTCGACATGCACTTCGAGGTGCGCGTGCCCGAGCCGGCCGACGCATTCCTCGAGACAGAGATCGAGCACGTGCTCGCCGCCTATCGCGCCAGGCGCCCGCTGGAAGCAACGCTCGATGGCGCGATCGATCGCGGCGAGTCATTCGAGCAGGCGGTCGAGCGCCTGATCACCACGCAGGGCCTGACGCGCGAGCAGGCGCTCGAGGCGATCATCGATCCGGGCAAGCTCCGCTCGCGCTGAGCGCTGGAGTCGTCCATCCCGTCCGGTCGCGTCCGCGCGGCGGACACTCCGGACGCCATGCATCGGGCGGTCGCGCGGTTGCGTCGGCACGTCGGGCGCAACCGCCCCGCGACGTGACCGATACAGCGGTCGGAGGCAATATGACCTTTCGCGATAACGAGACGGGAGCGATGGAACCAGATCGCAAGCGCGGCGGCCTCGTGGTCGGGCTGCGGCGCATGCCGGAAGGCGAGACGTTCGAGCTCGACCGCGAGCGCAGGCGGTGGGTGCTGGGCTCGGGCGAGAGCTGCGACTTCACGCTCGACGATCCGTTCGTGTCGAGCCGGCACTGCGTGATCGAGCGACGCACGGCGGGCTCGGTGGTGGTGCGCGACAACCAGTCGCGTAACGGGACGTACGTCGACGGTAACCCGATCGAGGGCGCGGACCTGCGCGTCGGCTCGCACCTGCGGGTCGGGCGCACCACGCTGGTCGCCGTGGGTGCGCCGGGTGGGGAAGGGCGGCGCGCGGTGGATCTCATGCGCGGCCACGATCCGGCGCTACGCGCGACGATCGAGCAGGCGCAGCGCGCCGCGCAGACCGAGTGCGCGGTGCTGATCCTCGGCGAGACCGGCACGGGCAAGGACCTGCTCGCGCGCGTGATCCACGAGGGCAGCAAGCGCTGCGGCGGGCCGTTCGTCGCGGTCAACTGCGGCGCGATCCCGCGCGAGCTGATCGCGTCGGAGCTGTTCGGCCACGACAAGGGCGCGTTCACCGGCGCGACCGAGGGTCGCGACGGCTACTTCGTCGAGGCCGACAGCGGCACGCTGTTCCTCGACGAGATCGGCGAGCTGCCGATCGAGCTGCAGCCGCACCTGCTGCGCGCGCTCGAGACCAAGCAGGTGCGCCGGGTGGGCGGGCAGACCGATCGCAAGGTCGACGTGCGGATCGTCGCCGCGACCAACCGGACCGACGGGCTGGGCACGGAGTCGTCGCGGCTGCGCCTGGACCTCTATCACCGGCTCGCCACGATGGTGATGTCGCTGCCGCCGCTGCGCGATCGCATCGCCGATCTCGGCGAGCTGGTCGAGGGCATGCTCGAGGAGCTCGAGCCCGAGCACGGGGCGAAGCGCGTGACCGACGAGGCGTGGCACGCGCTCGCCAGCTACGGCTGGCCGGGCAACGTGCGCGAGCTGCGCCATGCGGTCGCGCGTGCGGTCGCGCTCGGCGGGGACGAGCTCGGCCCGCGCGATTTCTTCCAGGATGTGGTGCACCGGCGACGCCCCGCGACCGGAACGCCGCCGCCCGATGATCCGATCGCGCCGTACGAGGTCGTGCTGCGCAGCGCGATGGTCGAGGCGCTGCAAGCGCATGGATCGATCCGCGCGGCGGCCAGCTCGATCGGGATGGCGAAGTCGACGTTCGCGGACAAGGCGCGGGCGTGGGGACTTCGCACGCAGCGCAAGCCGAAGCTGCCCTACACCCGCAAGAAGTGACCAGGACAACGGGGCAACAGGCGACAGGAAACAGGAAATTCAAGATGCAACGGGACAACAGGACAAGTGAACTGCGCCTCGGGCAGGACATCGCCGATCGCCTGCGAGGCCTTGCCGAGATGGCTTTGAAGGTTGCCTGCACGGTTCCGCGAGCATCCCCGTATCGACATCTCGCGCAGCAGCTGGCGCGCGCCGGCACGGCGGCCGGAGCCAATTACGAGGGGGCGCGCGCTGCCGAGAGCCGCGCTGATTTCATCCACAACGTCCTGCTCGCGACCAAGGAGCTACGCGAGGCCTTGTACTGGCTGCGACTCGCGCGCGCCGCGAACCTCGTACCGGTGCCGCTGGTCGAACGCGCGATCGATGAGGCCGATCAGCTGACCCGCATCCTCGGTGCGTCTGCGCGTACGGCTCGGCAGAACGCACCATAGGCGGAGCCCCCATGTTCCCGCTTGCACCTACGAGGGCGCGCGCCGCCGACAGTGGGGCGCTCGTGGTTGAACTCTTCGACGAAGGCGTCGCCAGCTGAATTTGAATTTCCTGTTTCCTGTCGTCTGTTGCCCAGTCACTTCTTGGTCTGGAGCCGGCTGCCTGATGCTCTTGCCATCGGCCTTCACCGCGACGAAAACGCGCAGCATAGGGCAGAGTCTCATGTGGTCAGCGGATAGAGCGCATTCCATATCCCGTGCACGATCACGCCAGGACCGATGGTGCGAAACCGCCAGCGCAACACCGCCATGCAGACGCCGAACTCCACGTGCAGCGCGATCGGCGTTTCGCTCGGGCTGAGCCATGTCGGGCACAACATCCAGCGGCAGTGCGATACGCCGAACAGCAACGAGGTGATTACCAATGGCACGATCGTCACTGCGCGGCCGTGCGTGCGCGATGCGATCGCATCCCACAGAACGCCGCGGAACAGCCATTCCTCGACGAGTGGTCCACCGATCGCGATCGCCGCGAAGGCGACCCACGACGTCGGCACGTGGATCGCGACCGAGCCCATCGCGACGTGTGCAAGCGGAAAGCTGTGGATCCAGTCGACCGCGACGAAGACCGCGATCAGGACGAGTGCGTTGATGAACGTCCGCGTTGACTGCGGAGGCCATATCGGCGGGCGGCCACCGCGTGGCCAGATCGCGGCGACGATCGCCAGCACGACGCTCCAGATCGCGACGATGCTCGCGACGCCGAGACTCGCGTACCCCGGTAGCCGGTCGCGTAGCAGCAGATCGACCGCGACGGTGATGTCGCGAACGATCGCGACTCCCGCGACTATCGCGACGATTTCAAACAACGTCCTCCGGGCCACTGATCACGGTGAGATTGCTACAACGCCGCGGTCCGTGCTACGCGATCTGCGAAGGCGCCGCAGAGATCGAGATCGACAACTCTGGGGACGATCTCTCGACGCGGGCGTAGACGCTCGTCGCGACGTGCGAGGCGCGCGGGATCTTCACGCGACCTTCACGCTCGCGGTTACTGCGCCGACTAGCCTCGTTCCATGCAGCGACTCGCGATGCTCGCCGCGCTGGCTACCGCGCCCGCGTATGCCGACGAGCTGCGCGTCGACCGCGTCGAGATCGAGGTCCATCCACGGCGTCATGCCGACTACCGGATCACAAGCTGGGTGCCGAGCCTCGACCACGTAGAGATCTCGCGCGATCGCTTCTATCACCTGGTCGGGCGCGACGACGTCGCACGCACGATGCATCGCCGCCGAGTTGGCTATGCGATCGCGATCGTCGCAGGGCTAGCTGGCATGGTGGGCAGCGGCCTAGCCGCTACCCACGATCGCTGGGCGCTCGCCGGCGGGCTGTGGTTCGGCGGCGCCCTTACCGCCGCCATCGGCGCCAGCGGCTTCACGAGCGTGGACGACACCACGCCGGCGCAAGCCGAGCGGATGGTCGCCACGCACCAGCTGGCGATCGGGTGGCGGTATTGACCTGCCGAGTTCCCTGGTCAACTCGGTGAGGTCGCGCTCCGAAGGTCGCGCGCAGTTGCCCCGGTCACTTCTTCAGCTGCGCAGCGCGCTGCCGCAGCACGTACTGGAGGATCCCGCCGTTGGCCACGTACTCCGCCTCCTGCGGCGTATCGACCCGCGCGATCACCGCAAAGCTCTTGCCATCCGCCTTCACCGCGAGCTTCTTCTTCGCCGTGATCCCTCCCGCGATCCCCTCGACCGAGATCGTCTCCTTCCCCGTCAGCCCGAGCGACCCCGCGTCCTGTCCCGGCTCGAACTGCAGCGGCAGCACGCCCATGCCGATCAGGTTCGAGCGGTGGATGCGCTCGAAGCTCTTCGCGATCACCGCGCGCACGCCGAGCAGCAGCGTGCCCTTCGCCGCCCAGTCGCGCGAGCTGCCGCTGCCGTAGAGCTCGCCCGCGATCACGACCAGCGGCACGCCTTCTTCCCAGTAACGGACCGCGGCGTCGTAGATCGTCTGCTGCGCGCCGTCGGGCTGGTGCACGGTGACGCCGCCTTCGACTCCCGGGACCATGAGGTTCTTGAGCCGGATGTTCGCGAACGTGCCGCGCACCATCACCTCGTGGTTGCCGCGCCGCGCGCCGTACTGGTTGAAGTCGACCGGCTTGACACCGTGCGCCTCGAGGTACTTCGCGGCCGGCGAGTTCTTCGCGATGTTGCCCGCGGGCGAGATGTGGTCGGTCGTGATCGAGTCGCCGAGCAGCGCGAGCACGCGCGCGCCGGCGATGTCGGTGAGCGGCCTCGGGGTCGGGCCGAGCTCGTCGAAGAAGCTGGGCTTGCGGATGTAGGTCGAGCTCGCGTCCCACGCGAACGTGTCGCCCGCCGGTACCGACAGCGCGCGCCACTGGTCGTCGCCGTCGAGCACGTGCGCGTAGCGCTGCTGGAATTGCTCCTTCTTGACCGCGCTGCGGATCGCCGCGGCGACGTCCGCCGGGGAAGGCCACAGGTCGCGCAGGAACACCGGCTTGCCGTCGTTGGCGGTGCCGAGCGGCTCGCTTTCGAGGTCGATGTTCATCGTGCCGGCGAGCGCGTAGGCGACGACCAGCGGCGGCGACGCGAGGTAGTTCGCGCGCACGACCGGGTTGACGCGGCCCTCGAAGTTGCGGTTGCCCGACAGCACCGAGCACACGACCAGGTCCTTGTCCTTGACCGCCTGCGCGATCGCGTCGTCGACCGGGCCGGAGTTGCCGATGCAGGTCGTGCAGCCGTAGCCGGCGAGGTGGAAGCCGAGCTGCTGCAGCGCCGGCATCACGCCGGCGACGGTGAGGTAGTCGGTCACGACCTGCGAGCCGGGCGCGAGCGAGGTCTTGACCCACGGCTTGCTGTGAAGGCCGCGCGCGACCGCGTTCCTCGCGAGCAGGCCCGCGGCGAGCAACACCGACGGGTTCGAGGTGTTGGTGCAGCTCGTGATCGCGGCGATCACGACCGAGCCGTGGCCGATCGAGAACGTGCCGTGCGAGGTCGTGACCTGCGCGGTCGCGCCGAGGCTGCCGGGCGCGGCGTGGCCGCCCTCGTTCGACCAGGTGTCGATCGCGCCCGCCTCGGCGCCGCACTTGTCGCCGAGGATCCCGCCGACCGCCTTGCGCCAGGCGCGGCGCGAGGTCCTGAGCGGCACGCGGTCCTGCGGGCGCGCCGGGCCGGCGAGCGACGGCTCGACCGTGCCGAGGTCGAGCGCGAGCTTGTCGGAGAAGCGCAGCGTGGCCCGCGCGTCGTGCCACAGCAGGTTCTCCTTGCAGTAGCGCTCGACCAGCTGGACGTGGTCCTCGCTGCGCCCGGTGAACCGCAGGTAGGCGATGGTCTCGTCGTCGACCGGGAAGAACCCCATGGTCGCGCCGTACTCGGGCGCCATGTTCGCGATGGTCGCGCGATCGGGGAGCGACAGCGCCGCGAGCCCCGCGCCGGAGAACTCGACGAACTTGTCGACCACGCCCTTCTTGCGCAGCAGCTGGGTCACGGTGAGCACGAGGTCGGTCGCGGTGGCGCCCGCCGGCAGCGCGCCGGTGAGCTCGACGCCGACGACCTCGGGGATCAGCATCGCCATCGGCTGGCCGAGCATGACGGCCTCGGCCTCGATGCCGCCGACGCCCCAGCCGAACACGCCGAGCCCGTTGACCATCGTGGTGTGCGAGTCGGTGCCGACCAGCGAGTCGGGATACGCGACGCCGTTGTCGCTCCACACCACGCGCGCGAGGTACTCGAGGTTGACCTGGTGGCAGATCCCGGTGCCGGGCGGCACGACCTTCACGTGGTCGAACGCCTGCTGAGCCCACCGCAAGAACAGATAGCGCTCGCGATTGCGCTCGTACTCCTTCTGCACGTTGTGGCGGAACGCCAGGTCGGTGCCGTACTCGTCGACCTGCACCGAGTGATCGATCACGAGGTCGACCGGTCGCAGCGGATTGATCGAGTTGCCGGGCAGGCCGAGCTTGACGAACGCGTCGCGCATCGCCGCGAGGTCGCACACCGCGGGCACGCCGGTGAAGTCCTGCATCAGCACGCGCGCGGGGCGGAGCTGGACCTCGTGCTCGACCCGCTTGGTCGGGTCCCAGCCGGCCACGGCCTCGATGTCCCGGGGCGAGACCGTCTTGCCGTCCTCGTACCGCAACAGATTTTCGAGCAGGATGCGCAGCGAGTACGGCAGGGTCTCGACGCTTCCGACCTTGGCGCGTGCGAGCGCGTCGAGCCGGTACAGCTCGATGCGATGACTTCCGACGGAGAGGTGTGCCTTGGCGCTGAAGCTGTTGGTGGTCATGGCGTCCCGCGGTGAATCTAGACCGGAATCGCGCCCTGCGCGGGCTCGCTCCGGAGATAAGGTGGAGCGTGGAGCTCGTGTCGGAGCCGGGCGAGGTCGCCGAGATCGCGGCCGCGATCGCACGCGCTTCGCTGGTCGCGTTCGACCTCGAGTTCGTGTCGCGCGATCGCCTGGTCCCGGTCTTGTGCTTGCTCCAGCTGGCGTGGGTCCACGACGCGTCAGATGCCGGCAAGGGCGCGATCCGTCTCGTCGATCCGCTCGCGGTCGACGTCGCGCCGATCGTGGGGGCGCTCGCGGCGCATCCGGTCGTGGTCGCGCACGCCGCGCGCCAGGACCTCGGCCTGCTCGCGGCCCGGTTCGGCACCGGGATGGCGGGGCTGGTCGACACCCAGCTGATGGCGGCGTTCTGCGGGATCGGCGATCAGGTCGGGCTGGCCACCCTGGCCGACGAGGTGCTCGGCGTCGCGCTCGGCAAGGAGCAGCAGTGGACCGACTGGGCGGCGCGGCCGCTGTCGCCGGCCCAGCTGGCGTACGCCGAGGCCGACGTCCGCCACCTGCCCGCGATCTACGCCGCGCTCGCGCCGCGGCTCGGCGGTCGGCTCGCGTGGGTGCGCGCCGAGAGCGCGCAGGTCGTGGTCGAGGCGGTAGCGGCGGCGAGCGTCACGCCGGAGACCGCGTGGCAGCACGTCGCGGGCGCGCGCGGCCTCGATCCGGCCGGCCACGCGGCGATGGTCGAGCTCGCGGCGTGGCGGCAGCGCGTCGCGGTCGAGCTCGATCGCCCGCTCGGCCAGGTGCTCGCCGACAAGCTGCTGGTCGAGCTCGCGCGCCACCGCCCGAACGCGGCCGCGGTGCGCCAGCAGAAGGGGCTCTCGCCGCTCGCGCGCACTCGCGCCGACGCGATCGCGCAGGCGATCGCAAGGTCCGGCTTCGCCGGACCGCGCAGCGCCGCCGAACGGCGGCGCGGAGATGAGATCGCGACGTCCGGATCGCGGACGAAGATGTCCGGCCTCCGGACCGAGCGGTCCGGAACGCGGACGTCGCCGCGGGCGCAGCGCTGGGCCGACGTGCTGCTCGCGCTGGTCCAGCTGGTCGCCGAGGACACCGGGATCGCGCCGCGCCTGCTCGCGACCCGGGCCGACGCCGAGGAGCTGGCGCGGGCGGTCGACGACGGCGGCCTGGCCGCGGCCGAGCCGCTCCCGGCGCTCGCATCGTGGCGGCGCGAGGTGCTCGGCGAGGTGTGGAAGGCGTGGCTTTCCGGGCAGATCGCCCTGGTCGGCGACCCCGCCTCGCCGCACGGGATCCGGCTCGTGCCGCGCGGTTGAACCCGGGCTCGCCGCCGTGCGTTGGAAACCGGCATGTCCAAGCCCGTCCTGCTCGTGCTGTGTGCCGCGTGCTCCGCGAAGACTCCCACGGCGACGACCAGCCCGGCCGAGGTGATGGCGGTGCCGCTCACCGCTGCGACCCAGGCGATCGCGACCTCGACCGCGGTTCACGAGGATCTCCAGCCGCCGTGGTCGCTCACCGCGAGCGACGGCAGCGGGCTCCAGCTGGTGCGGGTCGATGCCAGGGCGGTGTTCGAAGGTCCGCTCGCGTTCACCGAGCTCCACCTCTACTTCCACAACGGCGAGCATCGCCGGCGCGAGGGCACGTTCCAGATCACGCTGCCCGAGCACGCCGCGGTGTCGCGGTTCGCGATGCAAAACGACGGTCAGTGGATGGAGGCCGAGGTGGTCGAGAAGCAGCTCGCGCGCCGCGCCTACGACGACTTCCTGCACCGCAAGCAGGATCCCGCGCTGCTCGAGAAGGGCGAGGGCAACCAGTTCACCGCGAAGGTGTTCCCGATCGCGCCCGACGCCGACAAGCAGATCGTGATCAGCTACAGCCAGGACCTCGCGGGCACGCAGTACGCGCTGCCGCTGCGCGGCTTGCCGAAGATCGGCCAGGTCGATGTCGCGCTCGCGATCACCGGCCCCGACGGCAAGCAAACGACGCAGCGGCTCGACGAGAAGAACTGGCAGCCCGACCACGACTTCGTGTCGACCCTGCCGGCCGGCGCCGCCGCGGTGACCGACGGCCACGTGGTCGCGGCACAGCTCGCGGTGTTCGATGGCCCGGCGGCGACCGAGAGCGAGGCGCCGAGCGCGATGACCGTGCTGGTCGACACCAGCGCGTCGCGCGGGCTCGGCTACGAGCGCTACGTCCACGCGATCCACGAGCTGGTCGGCGCGCTCGCCACGCGCTACCCGGGCGTGACCGTCCAGGTCATCGCGTTCGATCAGGACAGCGAGCCGATCTTCGCCGGGCGCGCGAGCGAGTGGGGCGCGCCGCAGGACCAGAAGCTGATCGACCGCGGTGCGGCCGGCGCGTCGGATCTCGGCCAGGCGCTCGCGACCATCGGCTCCGCACGGCGCGTCGTGATCGTGACCGACGGCGTGGTCACCGCGGGCGACGATCGCGCGGCGCTCACCGCGCGGGTCGGCGCGCTCGCGGCCGAGCGCGTGGACGTCGTGCTCGCGGGCGGCATCCGCGACTCCGACCTCGCCGGCGCGCTCGTTCACACCAAGCGCCCCGGCGCCGTGCTCGATCTCGATGCCGGGGCGGGCGAGGTCGCGACCGCGCTCGGCCAGCCCGTCATGACCGACGTCGCGGTCGAGGTCCCGGGCGCGATCTGGTCGTACCCGCACGCGATCGCGAGCGCGCGCCCCGGCACGAGCGCGATGATCTACGCGCAGCTCGCGCACCCGGCTTCCACGATGGACGTCGTGATCGGCGGCAAGCACCGCACGCTGCCGCTGGTCGCGGCCACCGGCCCGCTGGTCGAGCGCGCGGTCGCGGCCGCCGGGATCGACGAGCTCGAGCAGCAGCTCGCGATCGCCAAGCCCGAGGCCGCCACCGCGCTGCGCGCCGAGATCGCGAAGCGCTCGGTCGCCGCCCGCGTGGTGTCGAGCCAGACCTCGCTGCTCGTGCTCGAGAGCGACGACGATTACGCGCGCTACGGCATCGATCGCCGCGCGCTCGCCGACGTGCTGGTGGTGGGCCCGGGCGGGCTCGAGCTGCACCATCGCGCCGCGCCGGCGCTGATCGCCGAGCCGGTCCGCACCGCGACCAAGACCGAGCCGCCGAAGAAGAAGGCGCAGCTCGCGGTTGCCGACAAGGCCGCCGACAACGACGACAGCGACGGCGAGACCGAGGCGCTCGTCGCCGGGAAGCAGATCGCGCTTCCCGCCGGCGCCGCGACCGAGTTGGGCCTCGACGAGGGCAAGCCGGAGTCCGGAGCTGCGGGCAGCGGAACCGTCGTCAACGAGGTGGCGGCCGCCGACGAGGTCGTCAACGACACGCCGGCGCCGGCCGCGGCGCCCGTGACGGCGATCCCGCCGGCCGACCCGCGGCCGGGCTACGTCGGCACGCGGCATACCCGAGCGGCGCCGCAGGAGCACGAGAACGGCGATGTCATCGCGCAGGCCCAGATCTCCCAGCAGGACTCGCCGGCGATGCACGTGCCCGACCCGGCGCGCGCGCCGTGGCCGCCGGCCGACAAGCCGCCGACCCTGACCGGCGAGCTCGCGACGATCGAGGCCGCGCTCGCGCGCCACGACGTCGACGGCGCGCTCGCCAAGGCGCGCGACTGGCACGCCAAGCAGCCGGGCGACGTGCTCGCGCTGATCGGCCTGGGCGACGCGCTCGAGGCCAAGGGCAGCGCGGTCACGGCCGCGCGCGTCTATGGCTCGATCATCGATCTGTTCCCGGCGCGTGCCGACATGCGGCGGTTCGCCGCCGAGCGGCTGGCGCGGCTGACCCGGCGCCTGCCGGGCGCGCAGGCGCTGGTCGTCGACTCGCTGCGCCGCGCCGCCGCCGACCGGCCAGATCACCTGACCGGCCGCCGGCTCTACGCCTACGCGCTGCTGCGCGCCGGCAAGCCCGCCGACGCGTTCGCGGCGATCCTCCAGGCGATCGATCAGCCGTACCGCACCGACAGCTACGCCGGCTCGCAGCGCGTGCTCGCCGACGACGCCGGCATGCTCGGCGCCGCGTACATCGCCGCCGATCCGGCGCACCGCAAGGACGTCGAGGACGCGCTGGCCAAGCGCCATCTCGAGCTCGCGACCAAGCCGTCGACCCGGTTCATCCTGTACTGGGAGACCGACGGCAACGACGTCGACTTCCACATCCAGGACGCGCGCGGCAACCACGCCTGGTACTCGCACAAGCAGCTGGCGTCGGGCGGCGAGCTCTACGCCGACATCACGACCGGGTACGGCCCGGAGTGCTTCGCGATCCCGGGCACGCCGGAGGCCGGCCCGTACCGGCTGTCGATCGATTACTACTCGCAGGGCCCGATGGGCTACGGCATGGGCCTGGTCGAGATCCAGCGGTTCGACGGCAAGGGCAAGCTCAGCTTCGAGGATCGGCCGTACGTGATCATGAACGACCACGCGTACGTCGATCTCGGGACCTGGAAGCCCTAGCTCCAGCCGATCCAGAAGTAGACGAGCGCGTGGAAGTTCTTGTCGCGGTGCGCGGACTCGAGCGCCGGCGACACCTTCGCGCGGTCCTTGGCGTCGCCGACCACACCCGGCCACGGATCGATCATCACGAGCTCCTCGTCGCCCTTGGCATCGAGCCGATCGACCGTGAGCCCGACCGCGTGGGCGAGGTTCTCGTCGGTCGCGTCCTGGCCGCTCGCGCCCTGGATCGGGTGCAGCTTGCGGAACGTGGTCGGCAGCATCGCGCCGCGGTAGCCGCGCCCGGCCTTCACCCACTCGAGGATCGCGGGCGTCGGCGTGGCGACACGCCGACACTGCAGGCGATAGCCGAGCTCGTGCAGCGCGGTGACCCGGCCGGAGAACCAGCGCTGGACCTTCTCGATCGATCCGCCTTCGCGCGTGGTGTTGAGCTCGTGGAACATGAACTCCTGGATGCCCGGCGCGTAGGCACCCGCGCGATACGCGATGCGGCGCAGCAGGTACGCGGTCGCCGCGCCACAGCACGCCGTCGCCGTATGGAAGATCGGCACGAGGAACCGGATGTCCTCCGGGCGCTGTAGCACAACCTCGTCGCGGTTCACGCTCAGTCGCTCCACGAGCTACCATCGGCAGGGTACACGACCGCGCGCGGCGCGTGGGTCGCCGACTGCAGAGTTCGCGCCGTCATCGCCCGTGGTACGAGCGACGCGGCGCGTGGCTTCCCGCGGCATGCTACGATGATGCCAGCCTCGGGGAGGGCACCATGGATCTGCTCGCACCACTCGTGTTGATTCTCGGCAGTATCCTCGCGATGTCGGGGTTCATCGTGCAAAAGCGACCCGACGCGAAGGCCTCGCTCGACAAGCTCGCGCCCTACCAGGTGACGATCGGCATCGCGATGCTGGCGACCGGCGTGTGGTGGCTGCTCCGCTTCCTCAGCTACTTCATCAACAACATGAAGGAGCAGATGGTCTACGCCGCCGATATCATGGCGATCATCGGCGCGTCGATCCTGCTCGGCGCGCTGTTCAGCCTGCCGCAGATCATCAAGCTAGCGCCAGGCGCTGCACCTAAAGCGCAAGAGCTGGCAGCCAAGGTCGTGCCGTATCAGGTGCTGATCGGCGCGGTCGGGATCCTCGCGTCGATCGTCTACATGCTGTTCCGGTTCCACATCCTCAGCATGACCGGCATCGCGAGCTAGCGGCTGCCGTAGTTGTGCGCCGAGGTCTCCTCGTTGCGGTCGGTGGCCGGCGGCGGCGCCGGCGACAGCGCCGAGATCCGCGCGCGCGTCGCGTCGTCGAGCACGAGCGTGGCCGCCGCGAGGCTCGCCGACACCTGCTCGACGTCGCGCCCGCCGACCAGCACCGACGTCACCGCGGGATGTGACGCGACCCACGCGACCGCCAGCGTGGCCGGCGCGTGGCCGAGCTCGGCGGCGACCGCGGTGAGCGCGTCGGCGACGTCGTAGACCGCGGGATCGCCGTAACGCACCGCGTACATCTTGTTGTCGAGCAGCCGGCCGCGCGCGGGGCGGCGATCGCGGCCGTACTTGCCGGTGAGCAGGCCGCCCGCGGTCGGGCTGTACGGCACGATCGCGATCCCGAGCGCGCGCGCCATCGGCAGCAGCTCGATCTCGGCGGTGCGCTTGACCAGGTTGTACATCGGCTGCACCGCGACCAGCGGCGCGAGCCCGAGCAGCGCCTGCCGGCCGAGCGCGTGCGCGACCTGCCACGCCGCGAAGTTCGAGCACGCCGGGTAGAGGATCTTGCCGGCGTGGACCAGATCGTCGAGCGCGCGCAGGGTCTCGTCGAGATCGGTCGCGTCGTCGAAGCGGTGCAGGTAGTAGACGTCGATCCGGTCGGTCGCGAGCCGGCGCAGGCTGGCCTCGACCGCGCGCACCAGGTGGAAGCGCGATGCGCCGCGCGCGTTCGGCCCCTGGCCGGTCGGGAAGTACGCCTTGCTCGCGATCACCAGCTCGTCGCGCTCGTCGCGCATCAGCCGGCCGACGATCTCCTCCGAGCGGCCCTGGTTGTAGACGTCGGCCGAGTCGATGAAGTCGACGCCGGCGTCCCGCGCGGCGCGCCAGATCCGGGCGGCCATCGCCTCGTCGGCGTCGCCGCCGAACGCCATCGTGCCGAGCGCGACGCGCGAGACCTTGACCCCGGTCTTGCCGAGCAGGTTCATCGCACGAACGCGGCTTCGATCCGGTGCAGGACCTTCTCCTCGGACGCCGAGACCTTGCCGAACCCGAGGATGCCGCCCGCCGCGGCCGCGACCATCTTCGCGAACCCGACGATCTGGTTCTTGAGCAGGCGGTTCTGCTCGTCGTTGAGCTGGCCCGACAGCGCCTTGATGTAGGCCTCCCACGCGTCGAACAGCTCGCCGCCCGGCGGCCTGGCGAGCCAGGCCTGGAGCAGCTCGTAGCCGGGCGTGCCCTGCTCGAGCCCCTTGCCGTGCGCGCCCTGCAGGATCGCGGTGCGCTCGCTGTCCTGGATCTTGCCGTCGGCCCACGCGACCTGGATCAGCGGGACCAGCGACAGCGCGGCGATCGTGTTGCCGCGCAGGCCGAGCGCGACCAGCTTGTCGAGCACGGCGTCGTCGGTCATGCCGGAGGCCTTGCGCAGCTCCTCCTTGGTGCCCTGCGCGTCGAGCTTGTGCTTCATCGCCGCGAGCTTCTGCTGGTTCTCCTTCTCGTAGAACTGGTTCTCCAGCGCGCGTCCGCGTTCCTCGAGGGTCACTTCGCTCACGACCGGCTCCTTGTTGGTCTCCGCACCTTATCACCAGTTACGCGTCTTTAACGTCCCGTCGCTTCGCGCTTCCAATGGACATGATGAAAACGCTTAGCGCTCTCCTCGCTTCTGCCACGCTGTTTGTCGCCGCGCCGGCCTTCGCCGACGGCACCTGGGCCGCGAATCACCCGCGGCGCGCGCAGGTCAACAGCCGCCTCGCGAACCAGAACAAGCGGATCGACAACGGCATCAAGGATCACCAGCTGACCGACAGCCAGGCGCGCCGGCTGCACAAGGAAGACAAGGCGATCCGCAGCGAGGAGCGCGCGGACGCGGCGGTCAACGGCGGTCACATCACCAAGGGCGAGCAGCGCCAGATCAACCGCCAGGAGAACGCGGAGAGCCGCCAGATCCACCGCGAGCGCCAGGCCGGCAAGTAGCTTCGTGTATCGGCGACGGCGGTCGCGACGTTCGGTCGGGATCTCCGACGTCGCGGCCGCCGTCGCCGGCTCTAGGAGCTCGGAGGATAGGCCGTTAGATCATCGCCTGGTGCGCGTCGCGCAGCCGGGCGAGCTCCGCGAGGCCGCGCGCGCGTGCGGCGGCGATCGACTCGCCGCTGGCCACGGCGACGCGCACCTCGTAGTAGCTCTTGAGCTTGGGCTCGGTGCCGCTCGGCCGCATGATCACGCGGCGGCCGCCGTCGAGCTTGAACACGAGCACGTCGGAGCGCGGCAGGCCGCCGGCGCCCGCGTCGAGGTCGATGACCTCGGCGACCGGGATCCCGGCGATGTCGCGCGGCGGCCGCGCGCGGAACGCTGCCATCGCGGCGCGGATCGCGGCCAGGCCCTCCGAGCCGGGCCTGGTGATCGACACCTGCTCGGTGACGAACAGCCCGACCCGCCGGTAGATGTCGTCGAGCTGGTCGAGCACGGTCCTGCCGCGCGCGCGGTTCCACACCGCGAGCTCGGCGAACACGACGCACGCCGACACCCCGTCCTTGTCGCGCACGAGCGGGCCGACCGAGTAGCCGAGCGCCTCCTCGTAGCCCATCACGAACCGGCCGCGATACTGGCGCTCGTAGTCCATCGCGGCGTTGCCGATCCACTTGAAGCCGGTGAGGGTCTCGCGGTACTCGGCGCCGGCCTGCTTCGCGAGGAACGATAGCAGCTGCGACGACACGATCGTGGTCGCGACCATCCGGCGATCCTTCGCGCCGACCTCGAGCAGGTAGTCGGCGAGCAGCGCGCCGACCTGATCGCCGGTCAGCACGCGATACGCCGCGCCGTCGGGCACCGCGACGCACAGCCGGTCGGCGTCAGGGTCGTTGGCGAGGACCAGATCCGCTCGGACGCGCGCGGCGAGCGCGAGCACCGCGTCCATCGCGCCCTTCTCCTCGGGGTTGGGGAACGCGACGGTCGGAAAGTCGGGGTCCGGCGCGCGCTGGCTCGGCTCGGTGTGGACCGCGGCGAACCCGGCGCGCTGCATCGCCGGCTCGACCGACGCCGCGCCGACCCCGTGCAGCGGGGTGTACGCGACCACCAGGGTACGGCCGTCGAGCGCCGGGCTCGCGCGCAGCTTGACGACCTCGGCGAGGTAGCGGTCGTGGAGCGACTCGTCGAGATCGACCACCGTACCGGCGCGCCGCGCGTCCGCGAGCTCGGGCATCGCGAGCCGATCGCTGCGCCCGATCGTCGCGATCGCGGCGGCGATCCCGGTGTCGTGCGGCGGGATGATCTGCGCGCCGTTGCCCCAGTACACCTTGTAGCCGTTGTACGCGGGCGGGTTGTGGCTGGCCGTCACCATCACGCCGGCGCACGCGCCGAGCGCGGTCACCGCCCACGCGGTGGTCGGCGTCGGCCACGGCCGGTGCGCGAGGTATGCCTTGATCCCGGCGCCGGCGAGCACGCGCGCGGTGTCCTCCGCGAACGCGCGGGAGTTGTGGCGCGCGTCGTGCCCGATCACCACGCCGCGCGCGCCCGCGTCGGGCAGCTGGGCGCGGAGGTACGCGGCGAGCCCGGCGCTCACCTTGCGCACCAGCACGCGGTTCATCCGCTGCGGCCCGGCGCCGAGCAGGCCGCGCAGCCCGGCCGTGCCGAACTCGAGCTGCCCGTCGAACCGCTCGCGCAGCTCGCGCTCGGCGGCGGCGTCACCGCGATCGACGCCGGCGATCAGCGAGCGCAGCTCGTCGGCGGTTTTCGGATCGGAGTCCTCAGCGAGCCACGCCTCGGCGGCCGCGCGAAATGGCGAGTGCGACACGGGCGGATCGTATGCACCAATCGCGCCGCGCGCGCTACGTGCCGCCGGGGGCGGGCGGCGCCGCCGCCTCGGCCTGCTTCTTCTTCATCCGATCGATCAGCCCCGAGAAGCCGTCGCGATCGATGATCTTGTCGAACTGCTGGCGGTAGTTCTCGACCAGCCCGACGCCGTCGGTCTTGATGTCCCACGCCTTGAGCTTGTCGCCGTCCTTCTTGAGCACGTAATCGACCTCGATCTTGTACGGCCGGCCGTGGCGCTTGGTGTTGATCTGGGTGGTGACCACGATGTCGCCGTCGCTATCCGGTGTCTCGCCGGTGTAGTCGACCGTGTACTCGAGGTTCGAGCGCAGGCCGCGCACGTAGTTGTCCTCGATCAGCGCGCGCAGCGTCGCCTGGAACTCGCTCTGCTGCGCGCTCGACAGCTTCGCCCACTGATCGACCATCGCGCGCTTGCCGAGCTCGTCGATGTCGAGGAAGTCGCGCACCGACACCGTGACCTTGGCCGCGAGATCCTTCTCCTCCTTGGAGCCGGGCGGCGCCTTCTGCTTGAGCAGCGCCGAGATCTTCTCGTTCGCTAGCTTGACCACCTGGGTGGCCGGGCCGGGCTTGCTCTGAGCAAACGCCGGCAGTGCGACCGCGACGACCAGACACGCGAGCAACCGTTTCATGATGTTGTACCTACCTCGGACGGGACGCGCCGGCACGGTATTCACCGGTGGCGCGCCCGAGGCGTACCACAGCCACGTTCCAGTCGAACACCGCGGTGGCCCAGCGCGCGCGCATCTGGAACCAGGCGAGGTAGGCATCGGCAAGATCGCGCGCCTCGGCGGTGCCGATTGCCTGATCTTGCAGCACGGCGGCAAGCCACGTGCGCGCGGCCTTCTCGCCTTCGCCGGCGGCTGCCACCTTGTCGTGCGCCGCGGCGGCCTCGGCGCGCGCGGTCTCGGCGTCGAGCGTGGCGCCGATCGCGGCGAGCTCGGACTCGGCGTGCGACTTGCGCGCGTCGGCCCTGGCGCGGTCGGCGCGCGCCTTGATGTTCCACGGCTCGATCGTCCACGACAACCCGACGCCCAGCCCGGCGCCGGTGCGGCGATACGGATCGTAGGCGAACGCGTCGGGCGGATCGGCCACGCCCTGCGCGCCGGAGATCACGGCGCTGCCGATCAGCGCGAAGTCGGGGAAGTACTGCGCGGTCGCGAACGCGGCGAGCTCGTCGGCGGCGCGCGCGCCGGATCGCGCGGCGATGCTCTGCGGCCGATGATCCGCGGCGTCGGCGTCGAGCGTGCGCGCGTCGGGCAGCGTGTGATCGACCGGCGCGAGCTCGGCGTCGTCGATGTCGGCGTCGGGCACGCCGGTGACCGCGCGCAGCCCGGCGAGCGCCTCGACCTCGGCCTGTGCGGCATCGGCGCGCTGGACCTTGGCCTCGGCGAGCAGCACCGCGACGCGCTGCTTGTCCTGGATCGACGCGTCCTTCTTGTGCTCGAAGTCGGTCTTGGCCTTCTCGATCTCCTCGATGCCGTCGTCGAGCATGCCGCCGAGCTCGCGGGCCAGCTTGAGGCCCCAGTAGGCGCGCGCCGCGTCGGCCGCGACGTCGCCGGCGGCCTCGTCGGCGAGCGCGCGTCTGGCGTCGACCCCGGCGCGCGCCGCCGAGCGCGCGTGGCTGATCTTGCCGAACGTGTACACCGGCTGGGTGACGTCGATCTCGGCCGTGCCGTACAGCCCCGAGAACCGGAACGCGAAGTTGGTCGGCTCGGTGGTCAGGCACAGCTTGCCGCTGGGATCGAGCACGTTCGACGTGCAGTCGATCTCCGGGCTGATCGTCGCGAACGCGGTGGCCTTCACCCGCGGATAGCGCGCGGCGTCGGCCTCGGACAGCTGCGCGTCCGCCGACTCGCGATCCTGCACCGCCATCTCGACCTTGGGGTTGGCGATCGCGCGCGCGATCACCTGGTCGAGCGTCAGCTTCGGCGGATCGGCCGCGGCGAGGTGCGGCACCAGGACCAGCAAGGCGAACGAGCGGCGCATGAGGCGGTTGTACAACCGCTTCCATCATTTGGCCGGCGGATGCAGCACGAACAGCGCGGTCGGGCCTTCCGCCTTGTGACCTTGATTGTCGTTGACCAGCACGAACCTGCCGTCGGGCAGCCGCACGATGCCTTCCATGTTGAACGCGCCGTGGAACAGCGGATCGAGATCCATCACGATCTCCGGCGTGATCTCGCCGGCGATCGGCGCGACCGAGAAGTGGATGATGCGGCTGACCTCGTAGTGCCGCTCGATCGCGTAGACATCGGCGCGGCCGTCGGCGCCGAACGTGCACGCGAGCGCCGAGATCTTGCCGGTCGCGCTGGTCAGCAGGAGCCGGCTCGTCCCGACCAGCGTCCCGGCGTGCAGCCGCACGATCGGCGCCCAGCGCTGGCCGCCGGCGAGCCTGCCGGTCTCCTCGATGCCGACCAGGAGGTCGTCGCCGCGCCCGCACATGCCCTCGGCGCCGTGGTTCACCTTCATGTGGAGGCCGAGCTCCTCGTCGGTGATCGGCCGCTCGCTGGTGACCACGATGCGATCGCCGCGTGCCTCGGCCCACAGGATGCTCGCGGTCGGCGCGTCCTGGCCCTCGGTGCCGATCGCGAACTTGCCGGCGCCGAGCCACGCCATGCTCTCGGTGTCGACGTGCTCCGGCGCGCCGTCGAGCGGATGGCGGACGATCGCGCCATCGGGAAACGAGACCTCGAGCACGACGCGATCGCGCTCCGGGATCGCCCACAGCTTGCCGCGATCGTCGCGCGCGAGGTCCGACACGCCGGGAGGCGAGTCGAGGACGATCTCGTCGTACGCCGCGCGATCGGGTGGCGGCGCGTGACCGCACGCGATCAGCAGGCAGACCAGCGCGAGCCGCATGCGACGTTTGTACCCGACTTGTCGCGCCCGCGATCGTGATTACGCTGACCGCGTGCTCCGCGAGGACTACATCCACCGCATGATCCGGCAGCTCGGCGAGGCGCTGGCGCGGCTGGCGGGTCGGCGCGGCCGCGGCGAGTACCGCGACGCGATCGACGAGGCCGGCCGGCTGTGGGACGAGCTGCTCGGCGTGCCGCGCGCGCTGGTCGAGGTGGTCGATTCGCCGTCGCTGGCCGAGCTGCTGCGCGAGCCCGCGCGGATCCGCGCCGCTGCCGAGCTGCTCGCCGAGGAGGCGCGCGCGCTCGCCGGCTCGGGCGATCCGGTGAACGCCGCGGTGTGCTACCGCCGCGCGTTCGAGCTGATGCTCGAGGCGCGCGCGCTCGCTCCCGAGCCGGGCGACGACGCGACGCTGCTCGAGCTGTCGCGCTTCGTGCCGCCCGGGGAGATCGACGCGCGCTATCGCTAGGCCGCGCGCAGGATCACGCGCGTGATCTCGAGCGGCGCGAACAGGCGCACCGGCGGGCCCCAGTAGCCGCAGCCGCGCGAGACGTACAGCTGCGTCCCCTCGTGCTCGTAGCGCCCGGCGAGCAGGCCGCCCTGCTGGAGCCTGACGACGTAGTGCCACGGCCAGATCTGGCCGCCGTGGGTGTGGCCCGACAGCTGGAGATCGACGCCGTACTTCGCGGCGTGCCGGACCTGGCGCGGCTGGTGGGCGAGCAGGACCAGCGCGCGGCTCGGATCGCGCCCGGCGGTCGCGGCCGGCAGGTCCTCGCCGTGGCCGGGGAAGCGCGCCGCGTCGTGATCGTCGACGCCGGCCAGCTCGAAGCTCGCCGCGCCCTCGCCGATCGTGACGCGCTCGTTGCGCAGGTAGCGCACGCCGAGCCGCGAGATCGCCGCGATCCACGCGTCGACCCCGGCGTAGTACTCGTGGTTGCCGGTGACCGCGAACACGCCGTGGCGCGCCCGCAGCTGTGCGAGCGGCGCGACGTCGTCGGCCAGCGCCTCGACCGGACCGTCGACCAGGTCGCCGGTGAGCGCGAGCAGATCGGGCGCGAGCGCGTTGGCGCGATCGACCACGCGCTGCACGAACGCGCGATCGATCGTCATCCCGGTGTGGAGGTCGGACAGCTGCACGATCGTGAAGCCGTCGAGCGCGCGCGGCAGCTTCGCGAGCGGGACCTCGACGTCGACCAGCTCGTGCGCGCCGCGCGCCTCGAGCACGCCGCGCGCGACGCTAGCGCCGGCCACGGTCGCCACCGTTCCGGCCAGGAAGCGCCGCCGCGACATCGCGCGCTCCGGCAACGGCGCCGGGCGGCGCGCCACGGCTCGCACCAGCCGCGCGACCAGCCGCGCGAGATCGATCGCGAGCAGCAGCACCGCCGCCAGCCCGACGAACGCCAGCCAGGTCTGGCTCGGCCAGCCGAGCTCGGCCGACAGCGACGGCGCCCACAGCCGTGCCGACGTCGTCACCGGCACCGCGACGAACAGCACGGCGATCGCGATGCCGAGCCCGCGCCGCAGCCGTCCCGGCCGCATCGGCCGGACCAGCCGCGCCCACACGTACAGGTGCACGCCCGCCGAGACCAGGCTCGACAGCAGGATCCGGACGATCGACCACACGTCCCTGGAAGGTAGCAGCACTTGCCCGGCCCGCGAGAAGGGGCAAGATGCACACATGGCGGCCACCACACAGCTCGTGCCCGAGCGGGCGGCCGCCCCGATCGTGCTCTACGACGGCACGTGCGGGCTGTGCTCGCGCAGCGTGCGCTGGCTGCTCCGGCACGAGCGCGATCACGAGCTGCGGTTCGCGCCTTTGCAGGGCGCGACCGCGGCCGCGTTGCGCGCGCGCCATCCCGCGATCCCGGCCACGCTCGAGTCGGTCGTGCTGGTCGAGGACGGCCGGGTGTGGCTGCGCAGCAAGGCGTTCCTGCACGTCGCCCGCCACCTGCGCGGGCCGTGGCGCTGGGGCTACGCCTGGCGCTGGCTGCCCGCGATCGTGCTCGATCTCGGCTATCGCGCGATCGCGGCGGTCCGCTACCGCGTGTGGGGCCGCGTCGAGGTGTGCGACCTGCCGAGTCCCGAGCATCGCGATCGCTTCCTCGACTAGCGAAGCTCGACGGTCGCCGGCATGCCGCCGCGCGGGCGCAGCGTGATCAGCGGCTCGGGCCTGACGTCGAACGAGCGCGGCCGGATCCGCGCGCGCTGCACCATGGTCGCGAGCGCGAGCTGCGCCTCGAGCAGCGCGAAGTGCGCGCCGATGCACACGCGCGGTCCGGCGCCGAACGGCAGGTAGTGGTGGCGCGGCCGCGCCTTCTTGGCCTCGGGCAGCATGCGCTCGGGCAGGAACGCGTCGGGCGCGGGGAAGTAGTCGGCGCGGCGGTGGATGCCGCGGATGTTGATCAGGATGACCGATCCGGCGGGCAGGCGGTGGCGGCCCACCGTGATCTCGTCGATCGCCTCGCGCCCGGTCGCGTAGGCGGGCGGATGCAGGCGCATCGCCTCCTCGATGACCGCGAGGTTCCACGGCATCGCGGGCAGATCGTCGGCGGTGACCGCGCGGGTGCCGACCACCGCCGCGATCTCGTCGGCGAGCCGCGCCAGCGCGTCGGGGTGGCGGCCGAGCTCGTACCACGTCCAGGTCAGCGCGTTCGCGGTGGTCTCGTGACCGGCGAGGAGGAGCGTCATCACCTCGTCGCGCACCTGGCGATCGTCGAGCCCGGTGCCGTCGTCCTCGTCGCGCGCGAGCAGCAGGATCGACAGCACGTCGCCGCGGTCGGTGCCGCGCGCGCGGCCCTCGGCGATCAGCCGGTACACGACCTCGTCGAGCATCTTGACCGCGCGCCGCATCTGGAGATGGCGCGGCAGCGGCCAGGCGTAGGCGAGCCGGATCGGCGAGCGCAGCCCGGCCGATTGCGCGCGCATGCCGAGCTCGAGGCCACGCGCGACCGTGCGCGCATCGCCGCGGATGTCGGCCGAGAACAGCGTGCGGCCGGCGATCGCGAGCGTCATCTCCATCATCTCGTGGGCGACATCGATCTGAGCGCCGTGGCGCCAGCCGTCGACCTGGCGCGCGGCCTCGCCGACCATGATCTCGCCGTACGCCGCGAGCCGCCGGGGCGCGAACGCCGGCGCCAGCAGCTTGCGGTGGCGCTTGTGGGCGTCGCCCTCCGCGAGCAGCAGGCCATCGCCGAGCATCGGCCGGATCATCTGCAGGCCGGCCGACTTGCGGACGTGCGCGGCCTGCTCGACCAGCACGTCGTGGGCGAGGTCGGCGTCGGTCACGACGTAGGCGGTGATCGGCCCGAGCCGGACGCTCGCGAGCGGACCGGTCCGCGCCGCGGCCTCCTGCAGGGCGAGCCGGTCGCGCGAGAACGCCAGCAGGTTGCCCAGGACGGGAAGCCCGGGCACGGCGGGCACCGATGCGGCGGGAAGAAACGGTGGGCTGGTCAGCGTGGCCATCGCATCGTAAAATGCGAGCGTTTGCTCACATTGTCTACTCGCGTTCCCAGCGCGCGAAGCGAGGTCCGCTCATGCAACGCCAAGTCAGGACGACGCCCCGGAAACGCCCGCGCCAGGCGCGCAGCAAGACCACGGTCGACGCGATCCTCGGCGCGACCGCTCGGGTTCTGGTCAAGCACGGCTTCGATCGGCTCACCACCAACGCGGTCGCCGACGCGGCCGGCGTGTCGATCGGATCGCTCTACCAGTACTTCCCGAACAAGGAGGCGCTGGTCGCCGCGCTGATCGAGCGCCACATCGAGGAGATGACCGCCGCGGTGCTCGCGGAGATCGCGCGGGTTGCCGAGCTACCGATCGGCGATGCGGCGCGCTGCGTGGTCGAGATGATGATCCGCGCGCACGCGGTCGAGCCCGAGCTGCACCGCGTGCTGTCCGAGCAGGTGCCGCGGGTCGGCCGGCTGGCGCGGCTGCGCGAGCTCGACGCGATCAGCCACCGTGCGGTGGCGCAGCTGCTCGAGGCCCGGCGCCAGGAGCTCGCGATCCGGGATCCGGATCTTGCCGCATTTGTCCTGGTCTGTTCGATCGAGGCGATCGTGCACCAGGCCACGCTGTACTCGGAGCGGCTGGCCGATCCCCATCTCGTCGAGGAAGCGACGCGGCTGGTCACCGGCTACCTCGGCGTCGCGGGCGGCAATTGAGCTACTCTTGCACCATGCGTCGCATCGCCTTGCTCGTCGTGCTCGCCGGCTGCCCGCCGCAGGGCGCCAGCACCGGACCGCAAGCTGTTCCATCGGCGCAGAGCGGCGCCGGCTGCCCGGGCGGCAGCGGCGTGTACATCGCGTCGTACGTGACCAACGAGCCCGGCAAGGGCCGCGCCGGCTGGGTCATGCCGCTGCACGCGATGCAGGTCGATCCCGGCGCGAGCGAGCACGTGCCCGACTACGCGCCGATGGACGCGACCGCGGCCAGCGTGTCGGGCGTGCCCGCGGCGCCGGCGGGCAACGCATGGCTCGTCACCGCGCAGGCCGCGCCGTGCAAGCTCACGCTCGGCGGCTACTACGCCGCCAAGCTGCCCGGCCCGCCGGCGAGCCTGAGCTACGGCATCGAGCTCGAAGGCTGCCCCGCGCCGGCCGATCCGCAGGAGGACGGCGGGCTCGTGATGTTCTCCGATCAAGCGCCGGGTGGCTGTCAGGTGCAGGGGCCCAACCCGATCGCGCTGCGGCTCGGCGACACCGATCAGCAGCAGCAGTGGCATCGCCCGGCCAAGGAGACGCCGATCCCCGAGCCGATCGCGTCGATCGTGCCGCCGCACGACTGCCGGCCGCCGACCTGCGAGCCGCTGTGGGCGATCGGCGAGGTCGACGTCGCGGGCAAGCCGGCGGCGTGGAGCGCGGCGGTCAACTGGCTCGCGACCGACAACGCGACCGCGCAGTGCACGTGGCACGCGGAGCGCTGGAGCGGGTTCTTCGTGCCCGGCCCCGACGGCAAGCCGCTCAAGATCACCGAGGGCCAGGACCATCCGCTCGCGCTTTCGGCGGTGCTGTCTGACACGACCGGTCCGCGCGTCGCGCTCGCCGACGGGCCCGGCGCGTTCGCGACGTATGACCTGACGCCCGGCGCCGCCCGGCTCGCGCACGCGATGACCTGGATGCTCGCTCCCGACGGCGCGTGGGAGATGATCGACCACCTCGGGCCGATCTGCGCGCCGCCCGAGGCCAAGCCGGCGCCGCTGCCCAAGGACGCCAAGCCGGTCTCGCCATATCCGCCGTGACAGGCGCGCTCGCCGTGCGGCGTTTGCACGTGGAAAGTTCGTAAGTCCGTCTACGCGCTTTCCCGGCGTGATGCACGCGGATTGCAATGCCGGTTGCAATGGCCGCCGGCCGCGTACTGAGCCGACTCCACCAGGAGACCTGCCAGTATCACGCGGCGATCGATGCGCCGTGGGTGGACGTGCTCGCGACCACCGCGGTCCGCCAGCACTACGTCGCCCAGCTGGTGCGCGTCTACGGGTTCGAGGCGCCGCTCGAGGCCGCGTTCGCGTACACGCAGCACCTGTCGATGCTGGTCGCGATTCGCCCGCGCCAGCGCGCCGGACTGATCGTGCAGGACCTGCTGTCGCTGAACGTCGACTCGTCCCAGATCGCGCAGATCCCGGAGTGCACCGCGATCACGCCGTTTCCCAGCGTGGCCGACGCGCTGGGCTGGCTGTACGTCGCCGAACGTGCGACCCGGCTCTACGACGTCGTGCGCCAGCACCTGATCGCGCGCCAGCCCGATCTCGCGGACGCGTGCGCGTACCTCGCCGCGTACGGCGCCGATCGCGACGCGCGCTGGCGGGAGCTCGGCGAGGTGCTCGACGAGCTCGCGCGCAACGTGCGGATCGAGGAGCAGGTCGTCGACGCCGCGCGCCAGGGTTGCCTGTGTGCGCTCGCGTGGTTCCGGCGAAGCGTGGCGCAGCCGCACATGAGCGCGGGCGCACGGCGCACGTCGACGTGATGCGCGCGACGTGCCGGTGGTACAGATGGACATGAGCGATCGCTCGTTCCGTCATGCCGGCCACACCGTGTGGTCGAATGCCGGCGCGGTCGCGGCGGCGCGCTGGCTCGACGCGCGCGGGATCCGGGCGCCCGAGGCGCACTGGGAGATCCAGATCGCGCTCGATGTGGCGGATCGGCTCGCCACGCTCGATCGCGACGCGCGCACCGACTCGCGGTTCCACATCGATCTGTACCGCGAGGAGTGGGGCTTCGTGTTCTGTCACGGCGGGCAGCAGTCGTGGATCCGCGTGACCGACCTGCCGTTCGTGCACGGCCGCGATGACTTCGGCCTGCTGGCCCGGGCACCGGCGATCGAACAGATCGGCGCGCTGGTCCGGACGCTCGAGCGTCGCCACGACCTCCGGTTCCGCCGCGATCTCGCATCGATCCGGGCGTCGGTCGAGGGCGCCGAGCCGGCGATCCGCCGCTGGGTTCTTGGGCTATAACGCCCCGACGTGGCCGCTCCGCCCGCGCAGCGCGAGAACTTCCTGGTGCCGAACGTCGAGCGCTGGCCGCTCGATCCCGATCGGCCGGTGATCGAGCTCGACGACGTCTCGATCGGGTTCGGCGGCAAGCGCGTGCTCGACGGCCTGTCGCTCAAGATCCGCCCGGGCAAGACCACGGTGATCGTGGGGCGGAGTGGCTCGGGCAAGTCGGTCCTGCTCAAGCTGATGATGGGCCTGTTGCGCCCCGATCGCGGCCGGGTCGTGCTGTTCGGCCACGACCTCGCGAAGACCTCGCCGGTCCAGGTGCTCGAGCTGCGCAAGCGCATGGGCATGCTGTTCCAGAACTACGCGCTGTTCGACGCGCTGCCGGTCGAGGACAACGTCGGCTTCACCCTGCTCAAGAACTCGGACCTGCCGCGGCGCGACGTCGAGAAGCTGGCGCTCGAGCTGATCCGTATCCTCGGCCTCTCCGGCAGCGAGCAGCTCCTGCCGTCGGAGCTGTCGGGTGGCATGAAGAAGCGGGTCGCGCTCGCGCGCGCGCTGGTGTCCAACCCCGAGGTCGTGCTGTTCGACGAGCCGACCACCGGCCTGGACCCGATCATGATCGAGCAGGTCGATCAGATGATCGCGCTCGCCAAGGAGCAGTACCAGATCACGTCGGTGATCATCAGCCACGACATGGCGAGCACCAAGCGGCTCGCCGATCACGTCGGCTTCCTGCACGACGGCAAGATCATCTTCGACGGCACCTACGATCAGTTCATCCGCAGCGACCTGCCGCCGATCCGCACGTTCGTCGACGGTGCGGGGACGTCGCGGCTGTCGCGCGTGACCGGCGGCGCGCCCGCGGCGGTGGAGGCGCCGGTGATCACCGAGGCGCCGGTGGTCGAGCTGGTGAACGTGCACAAGCATTTCGGCGGCAAGCACGTGCTGCGCGGGGTCGACCTGGCGATCTATCCCAAGCGCGTCACCGTGCTGATCGGCGCCAGCGGCTCCGGCAAGTCGGTCATCATCAAGCACATCATGGGGCTGTTCAAACCGGACAGCGGCCAGATCAAGGTGTTCGGCGAGGACATCGTGCCGATGAACGACGTGCAGCTCAACGACGTGCGCAAGCACTTCGGGTTGCTGTTCCAGCACGCCGCGCTGCTCGACTGGCTCGACGTGTTCGGCAACGTCGCGTTCCCGCTGCGCGAGCGCGAGCACGTCGCCGGCCCGGAGGTCAAACGGCGGGTCACCGAGATCCTCGAGCGGCTCAAGCTCGCCGACATCGCGCACCGCATGCCGGCCGAGATCTCGGAAGGCCAGAAGAAGCGGGTCGGGCTCGCCCGCGCGATCGTCATGAAGCCCGAGATCATGATCTACGACGAGCCGACCACCGGGCAGGATCCGCTGCGCACGCGCGACATCGACGACATGATCCAGCAGACCCAGCGGGAGTTCGAGATCGCGAGCATCGTGATCAGCCACGACATGGCATCGACGTTTCGCATCGCGCACATGATCGCGATGCTCTACAAGGGCGAGATCGCGGCGTACGGCACGCCGGCGCAGGTCCGCGCGTCGCCGAACGAGCACGTCCAGCACTTCATCCACGCCGGCCAGGTCGAGGTGAGGTGACCCGGATCCATCTCGTCCGCCACGGCAAGGTCGAGAACCCCGATTCGATCCGCTACGGCCTGCTCGCCGGCTTCCACCTGTCGGAGCTGGGCGCGCGGCAGGTCGCGGCGACCGCGCGCCACGTCGCGAGCTGGCCGATCGCGGCGATCGTGTCGAGCCCGCTCGATCGCGCCACCGAGACCGCGGCGATCCTCGCCGGCGCGCTCGCGCTGCCGGTGGCGATCGAGCCGCGCGTGATCGAGGCGCCGTCGTTGTTCGACGGTCTGCCGCGCACGTCGTTCCTGCGCCCGGTGATGTGGCCGCGCCTCGCGAACCCGCTGCGCCCGTCGTGGGCCGAGCCGTTCGCGGCCGTCGCGCGCCGCATGCGCCTGGCGATCCTCGACCTGCGCGAGGCCTATCGCGATCGCGAGGTCGTCGTGGTGTCGCATCAGGGGCCGATCTGGCTGGCGCGGCGGTCGTTCGAGGCGCGTGGGCCGCTGTGGGCGTCGCGCATGCGCTGTGGGTACGCGTCGATCACCACGCTCGAGTTCGAGCGCGGCCGGTTCGTGGCCTCGCACTACTGGTGCCCGTGATACCGTGCGGTCATGGGGCGTCTGTGCGCGATCGTCGCGCTGGTGGCGGCGTGCGGCGGCTCGTCCGCCAAGCACGGCGGCGGCGACGACGGCAGCGGGGGCGATGCCGGCCTGCCGCCTCCGCCGCCCGCGACCTGCACGCCGCCGATCGCCGCGGTCGACACGTCGCATCCGACGACCGTGGTCGGCACCGGCACGGCCGACAGCTGCAGCGACAGCGCGCTCGCCCAGGCGATCGCGGCCGGCGGCATCGTCACGTTCGACTGCGGCAGCGCGCCGGTCACGATCACCGTGACCGCGGCGATCGACGTCACCGCGGACACCACGATCGATGGCGGCGGCATGGTGACGCTCTCGGGCGGCGGCACGACGCGGATCCTGCACATCGCGAGCGCGTGGAACGTCGCGACGCCGCTGCTCACGGTCCAGCACCTGACGTTCACCGGCGGCTACGAGACCGACGTCGCCAACACGACGTCGACCGCGCACGGCGGCGGCGCGATCTTCGAGGACGGCGGCTCGCTCGACGTCATCGACTGCACGTTCACCGACAACCAGTGCGCCGAGAGCGGCCAGGACGTCTCGGGCGGCGCGATCAACGGCCAGGGCATCGGCACGCTGATCATCGTGGGCAGCACGTTCGCGCGCGACCACGGCTCGAACGGCGGCGCGGTCGGCACGCAGGACGAGAACGTCACCGTGGTCGACTCGACGTTCGACGACAACCAGGCGACCGGCAGCGGCGGCAACCCCGGCAACGGCGGCGACGGCGGCGCGCTGTCGTACGACGGCGCCGACATCGGCCTGACGTTGTGCGGCGACTCGTTCACCAACAACACGGCCGGCGCGCAGGGCGGGGCGGTGTTCCGCGTCGCGTACGGCAAGCCGAACGACAAGGCGACGATCGATCGCTCGACGTTCGATCACAACACGTCGAACACGACCAGCGGGCTCGCCGGCGGGCTCTACCTCGAGAACATGGAGATCGACATGACCGGCACGACGATCTCGCACAACGCCGCGTTCTACGGCGGCGGGATCTGGATCGGCCAGTCGGCGATCGCGAACCTGACCAACGTGACGATCGCGGACAACACCGCGACGATGGGCGCCGGCGTGTGGTTCGCCAGCGCGGTGACCGGCACGTTCCGCAACTGCACGATCGCCGGCAACGACAAGGACGGCCTGTTCGGTGGCGACACCGGCGTGATGCTCGCGAACACGCTGGTCGCGAACAACACGCACTACGAGTGCACCGCGATGCACGGCGACGGCATGGCGACGATGCAGTACCCGTCGATGGGCACGTGCACCGGCACCGCGAGCGTGATGGATCCGATGCTCGCCGACCTCGCCGACAACGGCGGGCCGACGCTCACCATGATGCCGGGGCCGCAGAGCCCCGCGATCGGCGCGGGCCAGAATTGCCCGGCGATCGATCAGCGCGGCATGCCGCGCGCGGCCGCGTGCACGCTCGGCGCGGTCGAGGCGCCGTGACGGTCTACTCCGACGCGCAGTTGCCGCCGCTGCACTCCATGCTGCACGTCGCGGCGCCGCAGCCGGCGATCCGGCAGCCACCGCCCGAGCACTCGGTGTTCATCGTGGCGCCCTGGCCGATCGACGCGACGCAGCCGCCGCCCGAGCACTCGTAGTTGCACGTCGCGCCCGGCGCGCACGCGGCCTGACACGCGCCGCCCGAGCACTCGAGGTCGCACGTGCTGCCCGGATCGCACTCGAACGCGCATCGCCCCTGGGGGCAATCGAGGCTGCAGGTCGTACCCGCCGCGCACACCTGGCCGGGGCCCGCGGCCACGACCGGCGCCGCGCCCGGCGCAGGCCCGCCCCGGGGCGCGGGGCCACGCACCGGTGGCGTGCCCACCACGCAGGCGGCAAACGCGACGAATCCAAGGGCAAGCCACTTCGACATCGGGACCTCCGGGGCAACCATAGGCCAGAGAGCCGCGAGCGCCGCGCGCGGCTTACGCGCGGTGAGGTCGCCGCGATGCCGGGAGTTACTTTCTCTTCAGGATGTGGATCTCGACGCGGCGGTTCTGCGCGCGGCCTTCCTCGGTCTTGTTGCTCGCGATCGGCTTGGACTCGCCGTAGCCCTTCGAGACCATGCGGTCGGCCTCGATGCCGTGGTCGATCAGGTACTGGCGCACCGCGGCCGCGCGCTCGTGCGACAGCTTGAGGTTGTGCTTCTTCGACGCGGTCGAGTCGGTGTGACCCTGGATCTCGATCTTCAAGATCTCGGGGTGATCCTTCATGGCCTGGACGACCTCGTCGAGCAGGGCGTCGGACTTGTCGGAGATCTTGGCCGAGTCGGTCTCGAACTCGACGGTCTCCTTGAGCTCGATCTTCTCCTCCTTGACCTCGACCTTGGGCGGCGGCGGCTCGGGCGGCGGCGGCGCGGGAGCCGGCTCGGGCGGTGGTGCGGGCGGCGGTGGCGGCGGCGCGGCCTGGCACTCGTAGACCGGCGCCGCCCAGCTCGACACCGGGTGGCACACCGCGCCCGGGTTGGGCTTGGCGCAGGCCGCGAGCACGAGCAACGGGACGAGGCTAGATCGCATAGCTGCCTCCCAGCACGATCGTGCGTGCGTCGACGCCGGTGTCGACCTTGTTGCCGCCGAGCAGATCGTTGAGCGTGAACACCAGGCCGGCGCTGAGCTGCGGCGAGATGTGATAACGCGCCGCGAGCGAGAGCGGCACGTGGAACAGATCGCCGGTGTTCTCGAACGGCAGCTGGATGCCGGTCTGCGCGGCGACGTCGATCTTGTCGGTGACGTCGTACATCCCGGTCACCGGGATCGACAGCAGCTCGTTGAGCGCGCCCTTGTCGCGGTTGGTGAGCCCGATCACGAGGTTCGGCTGGACCTCGACCGCGGCCTTGCCGAACCGCCAGCGCCCCGACACCCCGGCCTTGAGCGCGAGCACGAACGGCGAGGTGTCGTCGATATAGAGCCCGGCGTCGACCGCCCACGGCGCGGCGAGCCGGTAGCGCACGTCGGCGCCGACGTCCTGGTAGAAGTTGGGGCAGCCACTCGACGAGCCGGTGAAGCACAGGCCGTCGCCGGTGACGCCGAGGAAGCCGGTCTCGCCGACGTAGCTGTGGACGAGCCCGACCGTGAGATCGTCGGTCACGCCGTACCAGATGTCGGGCGCGAGCGAGACCGGCTTGCCGACCGCGTTCGACGACAGGTTGATCTCGAGGAACGCGTCGATGACGATCTTCCCTTTCGGGAGGGTCAGCTGCTCGGTCGGCGCCGGCGCCGTCGCCGGTGCCGGTGCCGGTGCTTCGGCCGGCTCGTCGGCGCGCGCCGTGGCCGCGCCGATCGCCAGGCAGCTCGAGATGACGAGTACGTGCGAGCGTCCCATGGTTCTCCTTTCGCCCGACCAGGACATTGGCACGGCATGCGACGCAGGTCTGCCGCTTGAACTTCAAAACGTCGTGGCGCTGAATCTGCTACTGCGAGCGCACCAGCGCGGTGCCGGCGCTCGGGCTCACGGTGCCCGCCAGCGCCGGCCCACCGGCCGAGCGAACGAAGATGCGCCCGACGCCGCCGCCACCCGCGCCGGAGTTCACGTCGGTGGCGTCGCCACCCTTGGTCGCGGCGGTCGAGCCCGCGCCGCCGTTGCCGCCGCTGCCGGTGCCGTTGTTTCCGGCGATGCCGCCGAGCGCGGGTTGCGCGCTCGCCTGGCCATTCTGCCCCGCGGTGCCGGCGTGCAGGTGATCGCTCGCGCCGCCGCCGCCACCGCCGTTGGCCGCGACGATGCCGGCCGCGGTGATCGTGACCTGCGGCGCCTCGAGCAGGATCGCACCGCCGGCGCCGCCGCCGCCGGGCGCGCCGCCGTTGCTGGCGTCGGTCGGGCCGGTGTCGCCGCCCGCGCCGCCGGCGTCGAGCACGCCCGAGATCGTGATCGACGATAGCGCGCTGAGCTGCAGTGCGCCGCCGCCGCCGCCGCCGTAGGTCGCGGTGCCGTTGCCCGGACCGCCGCCACCGCCGCCGCTGCCGCCGACCAGCGGCTCGAGGTCGCTCGCGAGGCACGCCTGGCCCGCGGTGCCGCCCTTGAACAGATCGCCGGAGGCGGTCTCGGTGCCACCGATCGCGCCGTTGCTGCCGGCGCCACCGCCGCCGCCGCCGCTGTCGGCGCCGGTGGCCGCGTCGGTCGTGCCCGCGCCGCCCGGGCCGCAGCCTCCCGCGGTCGCGGTGTAGAGCGCGCCGCTTCCGCCGCCGGGGCCCGGGCACTGGATCTCGTTGCCGTAGCAGCCGCCCGACAGATCGATCGTGCCGGCGACCGTCGCGTCCGTACCGACCAGGATCACCGCGGCGCGGCTGCCGGTGAAGTGCACGATGCCGGCCGCGGTGACGCTCAGGCGATGGAACGCGAACACGCCGATCGGCTTGCCTTGCGTGGTCTGCTGCGCGTACGCGATGCCGGCGTCGAGCCCCTGGCCGGCGGCACGCTGGAGCACGCCGGTGATCTGGCCGGTGTCGGTGTCGAGCGTGGTGAGGCCGGTGATCGTCACCGTGCCGGTGCCGGACACGAGGTCGGTGCTCACGCCGTTGCTCGGTACGAGCGCGGTGCAGTGCGGTCCGCCGGTGGTCGAGCACGAGATCGAGCAGGTCGTGTTGCCGCTCGGGCAGGCCAGCGTCTCGCCCTGGCAGCTGCACGCGAGGTCGGCGTCGGGGGCCGCGTCGACCGGCGGCGCGTCGCGGACGATGTCGCCGGCGTCGCCGCTGGTGCAGTACCCCGCGTTGCAGGCGAGCGGCGCCGGGCACTGGTCGTTCGAGATGCACGGCGAGCCGGCCGGCAGGCTCGGGTGGTAGCACCCCGCGACGGCCAGCACGAGCAAGGCCCGGTACATCACGTCCAGGATCGCACGGCTCGGGGGCAGTTTGGGCTTGTTTCGCAGGGTCGATCGAGTACAACGGCCGCCCCATGAAGCTCGTCGCGATCGTGATCCTCGCCGGCTGCGTCGACGCCGCCTCGAGCACCGACCAGCAGCCGGTCGGCGCGACGCAGTACACCGAGATCGCGGACTTCTCCGGCACCGACCAGGGCGCGTGGTTCGATCTGGTGGGTGCGCTCGGCCAGGCGTTCTCGGCGCAGTGTCCGGCCACGTTCTGCACCGGCAGCTACGCGAACCTGACGCCGCTGTCGATCCACTGTTCGGTCACGTCCAAGCGCGGCGACGTCCACGATTGCGTGTGGACGTTTGCCGGGTCCGCGGTCGCGGTCGATCCGACGAGCGCGGCGATCGCGATCGACGCGCCGACCTTCCAGTGCCACTTCGCGCCGAGGACCACCGCGCCGAAGCTCGTCGCCGCGCTGGCCGGCCAGGCCGACCCGCTGCACGTCGCGCTGCCCGGGCTCGACGCTGGCATCGCCGGCACGCTCGGCGCTTGCTTCGCGAATCCGATCGGCGCCACCCCGCTCGGCGGCGCGCCGGTCGGCGCGACCTACGTCGCGGCGAGCGACTACTACGTCACCGCGGCGAACCTCGCGAAGTGGCGCGCCACCCAGAGCGCGCTGGTCAGCGGCTTCGACAACCTGTGCGGCGACACGTTCTGCGGCAGCGACTTCGGCGACCTGCAGTCGCTCGATCTCGAGTGCGCGGTGACCCGCTCGACCGGCAACGTCAAGGCGTGCCAGTGGCTGTTCGGCGGCAGCTACGCGGTCGTCGGCGGAAGCGGCGCGCTCGACGTCACGTCGCGCACGTTCCACTGCGCGATCGCGATGAAGTCGACGCTCGCCCAGCTGATCGCGACGATCACCGCGACCGGCACCGACGATCCGATCCAGCGCGCGCTGCCCGGCGAGACCACGAGCGCGTACGACGCGCTCGGCGGCTGCCTACCCTGAGGTGGTCATGGCCGCGGCCGCATGCCGATCGCCGAGAACAGCTCGGCGGGATCGTAGACCACGCCGCGGCACACCACGACGTCGGCGTCGCGCACGGCGGCGATGTCGCGCGTCGGATCGCCGTCGACCAGCACGAGGTCGGCGCGCTTGCCGGCCGCGATCGATCCGGTGTCCTTGTCGACGCGCATGACCCGCGCGGCGCCGAGCGTGTCGAGCGCGAGTACCTCGGGCGCGGGGATCCCGGCCTCGACGTAGAGCTCGAGCTCGCGCGACAGCTGGAGCCCGGCGGTGCCGTCGGTGCCCGCGACGATCGGGATGCCGCGCTTCCACGCGCGCGCGACCATGTCGAGCAGCTTGGCGTACGACGCGCGGAACGTCGCGCGCTGCGCCGCGTCGGCCTCGAGCCCGCCGGCGTGCGCGCCGCGCTCGACCTGCGCCGGCAACCGACCGGCGTAGGGCCGGAGCGTCGGATCGAAGTCCCCCGGATCGGCGGCGAACTGGTTCTCGAAGGTCGACACCGTCGGATCGAGCACGGTGTGGTGGTCGCGCAGCAGATCGAGGAACGCCTGGACGTCCTTGCCGTCGAGATCGAGCTCGGCGCCGCGCGCTGCCACCAGCTTGTAGCGCAGCGGCGTGCGGGTGTCGTCGTCGGGGCCGGCCAGGAACTGCAGGAACAGGAAGTTGACGTGCTGGATCTCGTCGTAGCCGGCGAGCACGGCCTCCGATGCCTTCATCTTGAACGGGATGTGGCCGCTGACCCGCAGGCCGTGCTCGTGCGCCGCCTTGGCGATCACCGGGACCAGCGCGGGATCGACCGAGCTGTAGATCTTGATCTGGACGTAGCCCAGGCCGACGTAGCGATCGACCGCGGCGCGCGCCTGCTCGGGCGTCGCCGCGAGCACGCCGGTCGGGGCGGCGAACTTGCCGGGCCCGTCGATCAGCCCGGCGCGCAGGACGTGCGGCCCGAGCTCGCTGCCGTCGTCGAACCGCCTGGCGCGCGCGACCAGGTCGGCGATGTCGTTGCCGAGGTCGCGGATCGTGGTCACGCCCGATGCGAGGTACAGGATGCCGTCGCCGTCGCCGATGTGGACGTGCATGTCCCACAGCCCGGGCACGAGCGTGCGGCCGTGCGCGTCGATCACCTGCGCGCCCGGCGGGATCGCGGTGTGCGCGTCGCCGACCGCCGCGATGCGATCGCCGACGACCACGACCGTCTGATCGGGCACGATCAGCTTGCGCTCGGCGTCGAACACCGCGGCGTGGGTGATCGCGAGCCCTGCCGCGGGCGGCCGGTGCGCGAGCGTGCGCGCGAGCCGCGCGTTGCGCTCGGCGAGCCACTCGTTGTCCGCAGCGACCAACTTCGGGATCAGCGGCTCGGCGCCGACCTGGATCATCGACAGCCACGCCGACACGTTGGCGAACAGCTGGTCGTGCTCGTCGAGCCACACCAGCTGGGGCGCGAAGCCGAACCCGGACAGCGCGACCTGGTGCAGCGTGCGCTTGCGGCCCGCGAGGTCGACCTCGATCGCGCGATCGTCCTCGATCCACGCCTCGCCCGCCGGCAGGAGCTTCACCCGCCTGCCGGCGGCGTGCCGGCACGCGCGCACCAGCGCGGCGTAGCTCGCGATGCCCTCCTGGAGCGGCACGTAGTAGCCCGCGCCGTCCCGGGCCTCGCCATGCTCGCCGTGCGAGCGCCAGCGCAGCATGCCGGCCTGATCGACCAGCGTCTCGTCGACGTCCTGCCCGTCGTAGGCGTGGCCGGTCGTGGTCAGCGTGCGCAGCGCGCCGCTCTCGTCGAACGTCCCGCTCGCGGTGACGTCCGGGCCGCGGCCGCGGTCGTTGAACGTCAGGTGCGAGTGCCACGTGCCGTCGGGATCGACGCGCAGCTCGGCGCTGCCCGACGGCCGGTCGACCGTGATGATCGCGAACTTCACGTCGCGGCCGGCGGCTGGCGTGGCGGGCGCGGGGGCGGCGGCGCCGCACGCGGCGCACAGGGCGAGCAGGGCGGGGCGCATCTACATGTAGAATGCCGCGAGCGCGAACTTGTTGCTGGTCGTGTCGAGCACTTCGTACGTCGATCGCGCGCGTTCGGTCGGCAGCAGCGCGCGCGCTCCGGCGATGTGGCCGGCCTCGCTGACGATGAAGTAGCGCCGGCCGAGCGGTGCCCGCGTGCGATCGGCGAGGTACTTCGTGAACTCGGCGTTGTTGACGGTCTGCGGGAACGACGTCTTCATCTCGGGCAGGTAGCCCCAGATCTCGCCGCCCGACCAGAACTGCTCGCCGCGCCAGTAGAGCTGCCACGCGATCAGCCGGTCGGCGTCGACCACGTGCAGCGCGCTGCGCGCGATCGGGGCGCTGGCGCCGCGCGCGATCAGCGGATCGAGCCTGGCGCGCTCGGCGGCGGGCAGCGCGACCGTCACCGCGTGCTCGCCGATCGCGCTCACCGCACCGTGCAGCTCGAGCGTCTGGTCGACGATCCGGTTGTCGCTCGGCTTGCGCAGCTCGATCGTCAGCGTCATCGGCTGGCCGACCTGGAGGTTATCGGGGACGAAGGTCTCGAACGTCCAGCGCGTGGCGACGCCGTGCCAGTCGTCGTACAGCTCGCGGCCGCCGAAGTAGACCAGCTTCTCGCCGTAGATCGTGCGCTGCTGGTAGTACGCGCGCATCGCCTCGCGCATGCCCCAGTGCGTGCCGGCGATCGGCATGTAGACTTGCAGGCACCACACGCAGATCGCCAGTCCGGCGGCGCCGAGCGCGGCGACCCCGATCCGCCGCCAGGGCGTGGCCGCGAGCGCGAGCGCGACCGACGCGATGATCGCGAGCACGAGGAAGCCGTCGCTCGGATCGATCGAATACGGCTCGGCCGACGGCCACGGCCGATCGTAGCGATACACGAACATCTCGATCCAGCGCTGCGGCGACCACATCAGGTCGCGCGCGACCAGCAAGACGATCGCGATGCCGAGCGCGGCGTAGAGCGGGTGCAGGCGATCGCGCCTGGCGAGCACGTCGTCGAGGAAGAACGCGACCAGGATGCCGAGCGCGGGCACGATCGGCAGGATGTAGTGGTGGAACTTGGTCTGCACGATCGAGAAGAAGAACATCCCCGCGATCGCCCACAGCACGACCAGGAAGCGCACGCGGCCCTCGCGCGTATCGTCGCGCGCGCGCAGCATCGCGGCCGCGAGCGCGGCCGGCACGAGCGCGGCCCACAGCCACATGCCGTGGCCGAGCTGCGAGGTGTAGGCCTCGAACGTGCCCGGCGAGTTGTCGACGCCGACCGCCGCGCGATCGAGGATGTGCGTGAACAGGTACTGATCGACGAACTCGACGCCGTCCTTCAGGAACATCGCGAGGTGCCACGGCAGGAACGTCGCGATCATGAGCAGGAGGCCGCGCTTGAGCTCGAACTCGCCGCGGTACAGCGCGCGCCAGCGGTTGCGCAGCACGACGTGGAAGATGCCGACCAGGCCGACCACCGCGAGCCCCGGCGGCCCCTTCGCGAGGATCGACACGCCGAGCAGCGAGTAGCAGCCGAGCAGGTAGAGCTGGCGCATCGTGCGGATCGGCGCCATGCCGAGCAGCCGCTCGCCGACCCGGCCGAGCGAGCGCGCCCATCCCCACGCACCCGACCACGTGCCGAACAGCAGCAACACCATGAACAGCGGCAGCCAGATCGCGGGCGGGATCCGCGCCGGCACCGCGAGCCCGGGCGACACCGTGAAGTAGATCGCGTCGTACAGCGCCTGCCACACCACGAACCCGCCGGTCACGCCGACCACGAGGTGGCGCGCGTCGTACGCGAGCAGGTGGCGGCCGACGCGCAGCGCGCCGAGCGGGCGGATCGGCGCGTCGCCGTCCTCGATCGCCATCGCGAACAGCGCGAGCGCACCGACCGTGCACGCGACCAGCGGCATGTCGGGCATGGCCTGGCGCGACACCAGGCAGTAGAACGGGCACGATCCGACCACGAGCAGCGCGAGCCACGCGACGCGGCGGTTGACCAGCCGCGCCAGCATCCACCACATGATCGCCAGCCCGAAGATCGCCGAGAGCACGAACGGCAGGCGCACCGCGACCATCGTGCGCGCGTCGTGCACCATCTCGCCCGAGTAGCCGCCGTCGGCCGCGAGCCCGACCGCGCGCATCCCGGCCGCCATCATCCAGAACTGCAAGACCGGCTTGCTGCGGAAGCC
>DATJAE010000402.1:0-5101 GCA_035516595.1 Kofleriaceae bacterium
GCCGCGCCCTCGCCGGCGTGGTCGTGCTCGCGGGCTGCTACGCGCCGGACCTGCGCGACTGCACGGTCGCGTGCTCGGGCAGCGGCGACTGCGCGTCGGGTCAGGTCTGCGGCAGCGACCACCTGTGCGCCGCGCCGGCGATCGCGGGCACGTGCGGGCGCACGCCGCCGCCCGGCGTCGACGCGCACGGCAGCGACGCGCCCGCGCCCGATGCCGCGCCGACCAGCGTGACGCTCGCCGTCCACGTCATGGGCCCGGGCCAGGTCACGCTCGCGTCGGCGACCCCGCCGCAGACGTGCGCGATGGCGCCGCCGCAGAACGGGAGCTGCACGTTCGTCGTGCCGTTCGATCAGCCGGTCGTGCTCGACGCGATGCCCGATCCGGGGCAGCAGCTCGACGGATGGACCGGCGCGTCGTGCAAGAACCAGGGCGCGACCTGCACGTTCAACCCGACCGCGGACCTGACGATCACCGCGAAGTTCGGCAAGGCCGGCCCGGGTTGACGCCGTTCGCACGTGCCGCGCCGCCACAGGCGCGACATCGCCGCGCGAAGATCCTCGTCAGCATACGGCTATCGGGGCGGTTCGGACCGGTCCGCTTCGTGCACTGACCGCGGTCACGATGACCGTCGCCTCCACCGCGGAAACCCTGCGAGTGCGGCCCGCCCTCGCCCCGCGCGCCGCCCGCCGCAGCGACGACGCGATCGCCTCCGGCACGCGGATCGGCACGTGGCGGACCACCGGCGAGCTCGGCCGCGGCGGCATGGCCAGCGTGCACGCGGCCGTCCAGCTCGACACCGCGCGGCACGCCGCGATCAAGCTCGCGCACCGCTCGGCGCTGACCGACCGTTACACCGCGGCGACGTTCTTGCGCGAGGCGCGGATCATCCGCGAGATCCATCACCCGGGCGTGGCCGAGGTCTACGGCTCGGGCCGGATCGACGATCGACCGTACGTCGTGATGGAGCTGCTCGACGGGGTGACACTCGGAACGCGGATCGACGCCGGGCCGGTGATGCCGCGCGCCGAGGCGATCGAGATCCTGCTCGAGCTGTGCGGCGTGCTGCGCGCGGCCCACCAGGCCGGCATCGTCCACCGCGACGTCAAGCTCGACAACGTGTTCCTGTGCGCGCGCGACCACGCGCCCGGCCAGCGGGTCAAGCTGCTCGACTGGGGCGTCGCCCACGTCGCCGGCGAGCCGGATCCGTTTCGCGGCCTGATCGCCGGCACGCTGACCTACGTCGCGCCCGAGCAGATCCGCGGCGACGCGCTGACCCCGGCGGCCGACGTCTACGCGCTCGCGGTGCTGGCGTATCACCTGCTGTGCCGCCGCCCGCCGTTCGCGGCCCGGAGCGAGCTCGCGCTGCTCCACATGCACCTCCACGCGCCGCCGCCGCGCGCGAGCGCGGTGTGGACGCAGATCCCGCACGGCCTCGACACCCTGCTCCACGACATGCTCGCCAAGCAGCCGGCCGACCGGCCGTCGCTCGACGCGGTCGAGGCCGTGCTGCGCGCGACGCTCGCCGCGATCGCGCCGGCGCGCCAGCCGGCCGAGGCGGCGCCGCGCCGGCCCAGCCACGACGTGCTCGGCCGGCCGATCCTGCCGGTGCCACCGCTCACCGCCGGCTGGATCGCCGCGGCGATCTCGCTCGCGGTGCTCGCGCTGCTGATCAGTGTGCTCTGACCACGCCGAGCACCAGACCGTCGGGCGTCGGGATGCACACCGAATCGCACGCGCGCGCCACCATCTCGTGGAACGCGCGCATCGCGCGACCGCGATCGCTGTCGTCCATCAGCTCGCCGAACAGGTACGCGTTGTCGCCGAGCACGAGCCCGCCGGGGCGGAGGTGCTCGAGCGCCCACCGGCCGTAGTGGTCGTAGTTGACCTTGTCGGCGTCGATGAACACCGCGTCGAACGGGCCGTGGCGATCGAGCGTCGGCAGGACGTCGCGCCCCGCGCCGACCTGCACGGTGACGCGGCTCGCGAGCCCGGCCTTGGCGATGTTGGCGCGCGCGAGCTCGGCGTGTTTGGCCTCGTACTCGACCGACCACAGGTGGCCGCCCTCGGGCAGCGCGCGCGCGATGTGGATCGCCGAGTAGCCGACCAGCGTGCCGACCTCGACCACCTTGCGCGCGCCGATCATGCGGAGCAGCAGCTCGAGCAGCTTGCCCTCGCTCGGCCCGACCTGGATCGCGGGGATGCCGTCGGGCACCGCGAACGCCTGGGCGAGCGCCGGGTCGTGCCCGGCGTGCACGCGGTTGACGTAGTCGAGGATCGCCGGCGACACGTAGCGCTCGCCGGCGCGCGATGACGAATCAGCCATGGCTGGTTCGTAGCACTATTCGCACTCGCAGATGCCGCCGTGGTTGGCGCTGGAGCACGAGAACGCTGACCACGTGCCGTCGCTGTCGACGCAGTTCTGGCTACTCCCGGGCACGACCATGTCCTGAAAGCCGTTGTACGCGGTCGACAGCGCCGAGCCGTCCTGCCAGACGTAGGTGTCGGTGCCGCTCGGATCCCACAGCCCGATCCACAGGTAGGTGTTGCCGGTCAGGCCGAACGCGGTCGCGAGATCGTCGTTCTCGTCCGCGCTCTCGATCTTCACGAGGTGACCGGCCACCGCCTCGCACGATGTCTCGCAGGTCGCGCGCGAGCCGGCGAGGGTCGCGAAGTAGTGATGGCCGCCGTAGCTGTGGGTCGACGCGGCGAGGCACGCCGCCGCGCCGGCCACGTCGGGCGTGCGGTCGCCGGGCGACATCGCGGCGTCGTGACCGGGGTCGGCGCCGTGGTCGAACGAGCACCCGGCGAGCGCGGTCGCGACCACGATGGCGCGCATGCCTCATGGTAGCTCAGTCGTCTGGCCCCGCGGCATCGCGGTACGGACCGAAGCGCGCGAGCTCGACCAGCTCGCTGCCGACCGCGACGGCCTCGCGCCGCGTGTGGTCCTCGATCGCGCGGGCGAGCCCGGCGTGGCGGATCCAGTGCGCCGAGTAGGTCGGGCACGGCTCGAACCCGCGGAGCAGCTTGTGCTCGCCCTGCGCGCCGGCCTCGAACAGCGGCAGACGCCTGGCGATCGCGCGCTCGATCCCCGCGTAGTACGCGGTCTCGAAGTGGAGGAGATCGACGTGGGTGTCGGCGCCCCAGTAGCGGCCGTACAGCGCGCGCTCGGTCTCGAGGAACAGCGCGCCGGCGATCCGCCGCCCGCCCGCGGTGACCTCGACCACGCGCATCGCGTCGGGCAGGGTCTCGGCCAGCCGGTGGAAGAACCCCGGGCGCAGGTAGTCGCGCCCGCCGTGGTTGTCGGTCGTGATCCGGTAGAACCGATCGAGGTCGTCGAGCCGCGCGCGATCGAGCTCGCCGCCCTCGTACCACGCCAGCGACTCGATCGCGGCCTGGGCGCGCGCCCGCTCCTTGCGGATCTGCTTGCGCTTGCGGCTCTTGAGCTGGCCGAGGAAGTCGTCGAACGAGGCGTAGCCGCGGTTGTTCCAGTGGAACTGCAGGGTCGCGCGCGGAAAGTAGCCGGCCGCCTCGAGCACGGCCTGCTCCTCGGCGGTGCAGAACAGCCAGTGGATCGAGCTGCACTCGGTGTCATCGGCGAGCGCGCGCACCGCGGCGAGCAGCGCGGCGGTGACCTCGGGCGGCGCGCCCGGCGCGAGCAGGATGCGGCGGCCGGTCGCGGGCGTCGCGGGCGCCGCGATCACCAGCTTCGGGTAGTACGCCACGCCCGCGCGCGTCGCGGCGTTGGCCCAGCCCCAGTCGAAGATGTACTCGCCGTAGCTGTGGCTCTTGACGAACGCGGCGACCGCGCCGACCAGCGCGCCGCCGCGCTGCGCGAGCAGATACGCCGGGTTCCACCCCGAGCGACGACCGCCGATCGACCCGGAGTCCTCGAGCGCGCGCAGGAAGCCGTGGCGCAGGAACGGCGAGCCGCCGTGGTCGAGCGCGTCCCAGCCGGCGACGTCGACCGCGGCGATCGACGTGACCGCGCGGATCGCCAGCTTCTCGGATCCCGACTTCGTGCTAGAAGCCACTTAGGACTCCCATGACGCTCGATCCACAGATCCGCCAGAAGATCGACCAGCTGGTCGCCTCCGACGCCGTCGTCCTGTTCATGAAGGGCACGCGCAGCTTCCCGCAGTGCGGGTTCTCGGCGTCGGTCGTGAACATCCTCAACACCTTGATCCCCAAGTACGCCACGGTCAACGTGCTGGCGGATCCCGACGTGCGCGGAGGGATGAAGGAGTACTCGGACTGGCCGACGTTCCCGCAGCTGTTCGTCAAGGGCGAGTTCGTCGGCGGCGCCGACATCGTCCGCCAGATGTTCGAGAACGGCGAGCTCGAGAAGAAGCTCGGCGACCTGGTCGCGCCGGCCAGGCCGCCCGCGGTGACCGTCAGCGCGCGCGCGGCCAAGGAGCTGTCCGCGGCGCTCGGCGACGGCTCGCCGGGCGACGTCATCCACCTGACGATCACGCCGAGCTGGGAGCACCAGCTCGACCTCGGCGCCAAGGAGCCGAGCCACGTCACCATCGAGTCCGGCGGGATCACGCTGCAGCTCGACCGCGCGAGCGCGGCGCGCGCCGGCGGCGTGACGATCGACTTCGTCGACGAGGGCGGCGGCGGCTTCAAGATCGACAACCCGAACCGCCCGCCGATGGTGCGCGAGGTCGGCGCCAAGGAGCTCAAGGCGCTGCTCGATAGCGGCAAGGTCAAGCAGCTCTACGACGTGCGCACGCCGAAGGAGCGCGAGGTCGCGACGATCGCCGCGGCCACGCACCTCGACGATGCCGCGATGGCCGCGCTCGAGCAGCTGTCGAAGGACACGCCGATCGCGTTCCACTGCCACCACGGCGGCCGATCGCGCGGCGCGGCCGAGCACTTCCTCAAGCTCGGCTTCAAGACGGTCTACAACCTCGCCGGCGGGATCGACGCGTGGAGCAAGGACGTCGATCCGAGCGTGAAGCGCTACTAGTCGCCGACGGTCGTCGGGCACATCCCGCCGCCGCCGCCGCCGCCGCCGCCCCCGCCCCCGCCCCCGCCGATCTGCACGACCGTGCCGGCGAGGCTCGCGCCGACCATCCCTGCCGAGCAGCCCCCGCTCACC
>DATJAE010000403.1:0-18393 GCA_035516595.1 Kofleriaceae bacterium
GATCACCTGCTGGCCGGAGGCCAGCTCGTCCGTGGTCGGTACGAAGATCGGCTCGACCACGGTCTCGCCCGGCGCGAGCTCGCGCCACTCCTCGGCGGACTTGATGCGCAGGCGCAGGATGACCATCGATCGCGTCTCACCGTAACACCGACCGCGTCGCTCGCGCCACTGGAGGCCGATCGCGTGAACCGCCGTTAACCGTGGCGATGGAAGCGCAGCACCCACACCTTGAGCAGCGCCTCCACGAAGATCGCGCGCGACATCTTCGACTGCCCGACGCGGCGGTCGACGAACATGATCGGGGTCTCGACCAGCTTCAGGCCGCGGCGGAGCGCGCGGTACTTCATCTCGATCTGGAAGCTGTAGCCGTTGGACGTGATGGTCGGCAGGTCGATCGCTTCGAGCGCCGCGCGCCGCCAGCACACGAACCCGGCGGTCACGTCGCGCACGTCGATCCCGAGGATCGCGCGGGTGTAGAGGCCCGCGCCGCGCGAGATCACCTGGCGGCCGACCCCCCAGTTCACCGTGCCGCCGCCCGGGACGTAGCGCGAGCCGATCACGACGTCGGCGCCGTCCTCGGCGAGCGCGAGCATGCCGGGCAGGTACTTCGGATCGTGGCTGCCGTCGGCGTCCATCTCGAACATGTAGGCGTAGCCGCGCGCGAGCCCCCAGGTGAAGCCGGCGACGTACGCGGTGCCGAGCCCGAGCTTGCCGGCGCGGTGCATGACGTGGACGCGGCCGTCGCGGGCGGCGAGCTGGTCGAGCAGCTCGCCGGTGCCATCCGGCGAGTTATCGTCGACGAACAGCAGCTCGCCGCCGGGCAGCGCCTCGAGCAGGCGCGCCGCGATGGCCTCCACGTTGTCGCGCTCGTTGTAGGTGGGGACGACGATCAGCGCCGACGGCACGCGCCGCACGATAGCGCTATGCTTTGCGTCGTGCGATCCCGCCGCGCGTGGATCTACGTCCTGTCGGTGCTGGCGCTGCTCGTGCCGGCCGCCGGGATCGCGTACCTCGGGGCGGTGTCGTACCGCGACGAGAAGGGCGCGGTGTCGGCGCAGAGCGAGCGCCAGCGCCAGGCCGCGCTCGCGATCGCGGCGCGGATCGATCGCGCGATCGAGCGCGCGCTCGACGCGGTGGATCGCGGCGCGCCCGACACCGCGGGCCTCGGGCGCTACGAGTTCTCGATCGACGCGACCGGCCAGCTGCGCGCGCCGCGCGCCGCGCCGCACCCGGGGCCCGAGCCGGGCGCGATCGATCGCACGCCGTGCACCGGCCGGCTCGAGGACTGCGTGCGCGAGCTCGCGACCCGCCAGGGCCGGCTCGCGCGGCTGCACGCGGCGCAGCGCGCCGAGGCGTGTCCGACCGACGCGTGCGCCGGCGACGCGCGCCGGCTCTACCAGCAGCTGGCCGGTGCCGACGACAGCGCGCCGCTCGCGCTGCTCGGGCTGGCGCGGGTCTACGCGCGGCTCGGCGACACCGCGCGCGCCGACGCCGCGCTCGCCGAGCTCGACCGCCGGTTCGCCGAGCGCCGGTTCGACGGGCTGCCGGTCCCGCTGGTCAGCGCCGCGCTGCGCGCCGAGCGCGCCGGGCCGGCCGCGCTGCTCGAGCTCGCCGAGGCCGTGCTGCGCGGCGCGTATCCGGTCGAGGCCGATCAGGTGCTCGGCGTGGTGGCGCGGCTGCGCGGCCAGATCGGCGACGCCCACCTCGCGCCCGAGCTGGTAACGCGGCGCGACGCGCTCGGCGAGCGCATGACCGCGCTGCGCACCGAGGCGCGCGCCGCCGCCGGGCTGGCCGACGACGTCCCCGAGCTCGCGCGCACCGCGACGATCGCGTGGCGCGGCCGCGCCGCGACCCACCAGCCGGCGCGCACGCTGATCTACCGGCGGCGCGCCGACGGCGGCACCACCGGGATCGCGGTCGATGCCGCGATGCTCGAGCAGGCGGCGGGCCACGAGCCCGGCGACGACGTCGCGCCCGACGTGCGCGCGCTGGTCCTGCCCGCGGGCGCGCTGCCGCCGCACGAGCTGCGCCCGCTCGCCCAGGTCCCGCTCGGCGAGGCGCTGCCGCACCTCGCGGTCGCGCTGGTCGATCCGATCACCGATCCGGATCCGCTCGACGAGGTGATCCGCGAGCGCTCGAGCCGCCACGTCATCTACACCTCGGCGCTCGCGATCGCGCTCGGCCTCGGCCTGCTCGCGACGATCCGCGGCGCGGCGCGCGCGCGCGAGCTGGCGCGGCTCAAGAGCGACTTCGTGTCGACCGTGTCGCACGAGCTCAAGACGCCGCTCACCTCGATCCGCATGTTCGCCGAGATGCTCGAGCAGGGCGTCGCGCAGGGCGATCCCGCGAAGATGGCGCGCTACCACGGCGTGATCGTGCAGGAGAGCCAGCGGCTCGGCCTGCTCATCGCCAACCTGCTCGACTACGCGCAGATCGAGCGCGGCACCCGGCGCTACGCCCCGACCGGCGAGCGCGTCGGGCCGCTCGCGCGCCACGCGGTGACCACGTTCGAGACCCTGCGCGACCCCGAGCGCGGCGCGCGCAATCCGATCGAGCTCGCGGTGTCTCCCGAGGCGATGACCGCCGAGGTGCTGGTCGACCGCGACGTCGTGGTGGGCGCGGTGCTGAACCTGCTGGCCAACGCGGCGAAGTACGGCGGCGGCGAGCGCGCGATCGAGGTCTCGGCCGGCGCCGACGAGCTCGCCGCGTGGATCGCGGTGCGCGACCACGGCCCGGGCATCCCGGCGCACGAGCAGGCGCGGATCTTCCGCGAGTTCTATCGCGCGCCCGAGGCCTATCGCTCCGGCGTCGAGGGCACCGGCCTGGGCCTCGCGCTGGTCAAGCGCCACGTCGAGGCGCTCGGCGGCACGGTCGCGGTGAGCTCGACCCTGGGCGAGGGCGCGACGTTCACGATCCGGCTGCCGCGCGCGCCGCACGAGCCGGAGGTCGCCGCGTGACCCGGATCCTCGTCGTCGAGGACGATCCGTCGATCCGCATGGGGCTCGAGGACACGCTCACCGCGAAGGGCTACCAGGTCGAGGCGGTCGCGCGGGGCAGCGACGGCGCCGAGCGCGCGAGCTCGGGCAAGTTCGATCTCGTCGTGCTCGACGTCATGCTGCCCGACATCGACGGCTTCGAGGTGTGCCGGCGGATCCGCCAGGCGCGCGGGTCGGCGCGCCGGGTGCCGGTGATCATGCTGTCGGCGCGCGGCGCGGAGCTCGATCGCGTGCGCGGGCTCGAGCTCGGCGCCGACGACTACGTCACCAAGCCGTTCTCGCTGATGGAGCTGCTCGCGCGGGTCGCCTCGGTGCTGCGCCGCGCCACCGGCGAGGCCGCCGATCCGGTCGCGCTCACGCTCGGCGAGATCGAGATCGATCTGGTCGGCCAGGTCGCGAGCCGCGCCGGCAAGCGGCTCGACTTGCCGAGCCGCGCGTTCGCGATCCTCAAGGTGTTCGCGCGCCGGCCCGGCGAGGTGGTGAGCCGCGACGTGCTGCTCGACGAGGCGTGGGGCTACGAGGACTACCCGAACACCCGCACGGTCGACAACCACCTGGTCAAGCTGCGCAAGGTGCTCGAGGACGAGCCCGAGCGCCCGCGCTACCTGGTGACGGTGCACGGCGCCGGCTACAAGCTCGATCTCCCGCGCGACGCGGTCCGCTGGAGCCCGCGATGACAAGATCGTGACAAGCTTTTGCGAGGCCGTGACACCGCGTTGCCGACCCACGACCCGGCGCTCGCTCGCCCTTGCTACCAAGGGGATGGGCGAGGCGATGGCGCCGGCATCGAGGCTCTCATCTTCCGGTGGGGACCGCTTCGGTGCCGGCGCCAAGCCGAGTTTTCGGCTCGCGCTGGTCGTGGTCGCGGCATGCGGCCAGTCCGGACCGCCGGCGTCGCACGCGCCCCCGCCGGCGCCGGCGCGCGTCGCGGCCGCCGATCCCGCGCGCGGGATCACGACCACGCTCGACGGCGTCGCGCCGCTCTACAGCGAGGGCGCGCTCGCCGAGCTGTCGGGCGACGACGCCGCCGCGCGCGCCGCCTACGACAAGCTGCTCGCCGCGAGCGACGCGCCGCCGCCGATCGCCGCGCGCGCCGCGCTCCACCTCGCGCAGCTCGAGGCGCGCGCCGGCAAGACCCACCACGCGCTCGATCTCGGCGCGCGCGCCGCGGCGCTCGCCCCCAACGACGTCGCGGTCGCCGAGGGGCTCGCCCAGCTGCGCGCCGACGTGGTCGCGGCGAGCGGCACCGGCGACGGCCGCGGCCCGCCGATCGGCACGCCGCTGCCCGGCGCGGACCCGCGCGTCGCCGACGCGTTCGCCGACGCCGAGCGCGCGCTCGCGGTGGTGCGCCGGTTCCAGCCGCGCGCGTTCGAGATCCTGCTCGGCGCCAACGAGGACGCGACCGAGGGCGTGGTCGCGCGCTACCGCGCGGTCGCCGAGCACGGCGGGCTGGCGCAGATCGCGTCGGACTACCGGATCGGCAGCCTGTACCACGACCTCGCGCTCGGCTTCCTGATCGAGCTGCCCGGCCAGCTCGATCCGCGCGTCGCCGCCGGCATCCGCGGCACGCTGCGCGGCCGGGCGATCGCCTATCTCAAGCGCGCGGTCACCGCGTACGAGGCCTGCCTCGCCGGGCCGGCCTTGCCCGACGCCGAGCTGTGGCGGCTCGCCGCCGAGACCGACCTGCGGGCGGCGCGCGAGGTGCTCGCCGAGGCCGGCGAGTGAAGATCGCGATCGACGGCGCGCTGGTGGCGCCCGAGCGCGCGCAGATCTCGGTGCTCGATCGCGGCCTGCTCTACGGCGACGGCCTGTTCGAGGTGCTGCGGACCTGGCGCGGGGTCGCGGTCGATCTCGACGCCCACCTCGATCGGCTCTATGCCTCGGCCGAGGCGCTCGCGCTGCGCGCCATGCCGCGCGAGGCGCTCGCGGCGTCGGTGCGCGACGCGATCGCCGCCGCGGGCGCGGGCGAGCACCGCATCCGGATCGTGCTCACGCGCGGCGCCGGAGCGCTCGGCGAGCGGCTCGCGGCGCTCGGTCCGGGCCGGTCGATCGTGATCGTCGAGCCGCTGCCGGCGCAGCCGGTCGCGCTCGCCGCCGCGGTGGTCGACTGGCCGCTGCCGCGCCGCGCCGGGGCCGGCCACAAGGCGCTCGCCTACCTCGATCACCTCGTCGCGCGCGAGCTCGCCGCGGCGGCCGGCGCGGACGAGGCGATCCGGCTCGACCCCGACGGCGACGTCGCGGAGGGCGCCACCTCCAGCGTGTTCGCGGTGGTCGCGGGCCGCGTGGTCACGCCGCCGCTCGCCGGCGCGTTGCCCGGGATCACGCGGGCCCGCGTGCTCGCGATCTGCGCCCGGCTCGCGATCCCGCACGCGGTTCGCCGGCTCCCGCTCGCCGAGCTGCGCGCCGCCGACGAGCTGTTCGCGACCAGCGCGCTGCGCGGGGTCGTGCCGATCACGCGGCTCGACGCGCGCGAGCTGCCGGCCGGACCGGTGACCGCGCACATCGCCCTGGCCCACGCGCAGATGATGGAAGGGCTGCTATAGTGGCGGTCTCTCGATGGTGCGCGATCTTCGCAAGCTGCGCGAGGAAGCCAACGAGGCGACGGCCTCGGGCAAGTACAAGCGTGCGCTCGCGGCGTACCTCGAGCTCGAGCACATGGAGCCGCGCGACGCGCAGTGGTCCAAGCGCGCGGCCGAGACCTATCGCCGGCTCGGCAAGGACAAGGACGCGATCGAGGCGTACGCCCGTGCGGCCGATCGCTACGCGCAGAACGGCTTCCTCGTCCAGGCGATCGCGGTCTGCAAGCTGATCCTGCAGATCGACCCGAAGAACGACGGCGCGCTGCGCCGGATCGCGGCGATGAACGAGCAGATCGGCGCCGGGCCGTCCCGCGCCGTCGTGGTCGCCGAGCACAACCCGGCGCTGGCCGAGAACGCCGCGGTCGCCGCGCTGCGCCGCGCCCCGACCACGACGCCGCCGCCCGACGGCGTGCGCCGCAGCCGCACCACGTCGGGCTCGCCGGTCGCGCCGCGCACGATCACGCCGCAGCAGCTGCAGCGGGCGCGCACCGCGTCGTCGAGCCCGCCGATCAACGTCGCGCGCACCAAGAGCAAGCCGGTGACCCTGCCGCCCGGCCAGGGCATCGACTCGGTGAACCTCAAGAACGAGGTGCCCAACGCGTTCGAGCGCGAGGAGAGCTCGGGCGTGTTCGTGATCCCGATCGACGAGGAGGACTTCGAGAGCACCCGGCCGTCGATCCCGGTGATCGAGGTCGAGCCGCCGGCCAGCGACTCGCTCGATCTCACGCCGATGAACATCGACGACGCCACCGAGCTCGAGCTCGCCGACATCGAGGAGATCCCGCTGCCCGAGCCGCGCATGATGCACGCCGCGGCGGCCGCGACCCTGGCCGCGACCCCGCTGTTCGCGGGGCTGTCGCACGAGGCGCTCGAGGCGCTGGTCAGCCAGCTCCAGCTCGTCCAGCTCGCCACGAGCGACGTGCTGTTCCGCGAGGGCGATCCGTCCGACGCGCTCTACGTCGTGGTCGAGGGCGAGGTCTCGGTCCAGGCCGAGGGTCCGCCGCGGGTCGAGATGGCGCGGCTCGGCCCCGGCGCGTTCATCGGCGAGGTCGCGCTGATGACCGACCAGCCGCGCTCGGCCACCGTGACCGCGCTCGGCGATGCCGAGCTGCTGCGGATCGACCGTCCGACCCTGTCGAGCGTGCTCGCCTCGCACGGCGAGGTGCTCGCCGCGGTGCTGCGCTTCGTGCGCGAACGCCTGGTCGATCGCTGGACCCGCACCAGCCCGCTGTTCCGCCCGTTCGGCGACGAGGATCGCGCGCTGCTCGCGTCGCGCTTCAAGTTCCTCGAGGTCCAGACCGGGTCGATCCTGCTCGCCGCCAACCAGCGGCCCGACGGCCTCTACATCGTGCTCGCCGGCGCGTTCGCGGTGCGCCGCAACGGCCAGCAGCTCGCGATGCTCGGCCCCGGCGAGCTGATCGGCGAGACCGCGCTGCTCGCCAACGGCGTGTTCCGCAGCGAGGTCGTCGCGCGCGGCAAGAGCCTCGCGTTGTGCCTGCCCGCGGCCGACTTCCGCGAGCTGATCATGACCCACCCGCACGTGCTCGAGTACATCGGCGAGCAGGCGGAGCACTCGCGCAAGCTCCAGATCCTTTGATCTCGCGCCGTGGTGTGGCACGAGCGCGCGCGAGCGGTCGTGCCTACTTCTTGTTCGGCGTCTGGATCTGATCGATCGGGATGCCGCCCTTGGTCGGCGCCTCGCTCTTGGGCGGCGTCTGGGTCGATGGACCGAACGCGCCGCCGAGCGGGTTCCAGCCGAGCGAGGTCGCGATCAGCGCGCCGCCGAGCAGCAGGTAGACCACGCCGACCAGGAGGTGGGTCCGCGGGCTCATCTTGTAGAACCCGCCGCCCATCGCGCCGCCGCGCTTGGCGTCGGCCTCGTTGGCCGCGCGCTTGCGGGTCGCGAGGTAGATGCGAAAGCCGCCGAACGCGATGACGACCGCCGCGACGCCGAGGGTGAGCCAGACCGGAACTCGCACGCCTGCACCATATCCCGCAAGCCACGGCCCGGCGAGTGGTGTCTCGCACGTACGGAAACCGCGGGCCATGCCATGATGGCATGGTGGGGCGTCTGCTCGTAGTCGTCGCGTGTGCGACCGGCTGTGGTCGGATCGACTTCACCGCGCGCGGGCCCGATGCCGGCGCGCCGGCCGCGGATGCGCGCGGCGACGCGGCAGCAGGAGCGATCGAGCTGTGCAACGGCATCGACGACGACGGAGACGGCCAGGTCGACGAGGGCTGTCCGTGCGCGGCGTTCGCGCAGAGCTGGAACCCGGTGGACGACGACGTCGGGCTGGTCTGGCTCGGCGACCGCTACGCGGTGCTCTACGCCGACGCCAGCAACGACTACATCGCCACGGTCGACGCCGGCGGCCTCGGTGCTGCCGCCGCGATCGTGCCGGTCGGCCCCGGTGTGGAGTTTCCCGAGTGGACGCGCGGGATCGCGTGGAACGGCAGCGAGGCCGACGTGATCTGGGCCTCCCCCAACGGGCTCGAGCTCGCGCGCTACACGTTCAGCGGCAACGCCGCGCCGACCAAGCTCGGCGAGCTCGCGGTCGCGACCACCGCGGTGGCTGCCAACTACCTCCGGATCGTGTGGGCGGGCGATCGCTTCGCGGTCGCGTGGCTCGGCGCGGGCGATTCGCTCGTCCACCTGCGCGAGGTCGCCGCGGGCGGTCTGCTCGGTACCGAGCAGACCTATCCGGCGCTGTCGACCCTGACCATGATGACCGGGTTCGCGGCGAGCGCGGATGCCTACCTGATCGCGGGAACCGACGCCGGCGACGCGCCCTACATGCTGCACGTCCGTCGCCCGTCGCTGGCGGCCGATTCACCGGTCGCGCTCACCCAGCTTCCGGATGGGTTCCGGCTCGATATCGTGGCGGGGCCGGGCGGCTTCGGCGTCGTGCTCGCCGACTCCGCGATCGAGCAGGCGCACTTCCTGAGCGTCGGCGACGATGGAACACCCGCGGCGCTGGCGTTCGTGATCCCTTCGTCCGCGGACGGCGGCTTCAACGAGCCGACGATCAACGCCACGCCCGACGGCTACCACATCGATGGCGTCAGCTACGGCACCGGACCGACGGATCACGCGATCTACTACGTCGTGATGGCACCGGACGGCGGCGTGCTGGTCGCGCCGACCACCTACGCGTCGTTCTCGGCCAGCGCCTACGACTTCACCGGCACGGTGATCGCGGCCGGCAGGACCGGCACGACGTACGCGTACGATGGCGGGGCCGGCCTGGTCATGGATCTCGTGCAGGATTGCCACTGAAAGCGCTCGGGCGTTCGGCTCTGGACGACCATTGACAGCGCTCGGCGGCGTGGTCCAGAGTGCACCCGACTCCCGATGCTACGGGCCCCGAAGTACAAGCATTCCGCGGCGTTCTACGACGTCGACGGGACGCTCATCAAGATCAACATCGTCCACGCGTTCGCGTTCTACGCGTCGCGCCACGCGTCGCTGTCCGACAGCGTGCGTCGCACGATCAAGACCGCGCTGTCGATCCCGGTGTTCTGGGCGGCCGACAAGCTGTCGCGCAAGTGGTTCAACGAGATCTTCTACCGCTCGTACGAGGGGGCGAGCGAGGATCGCCTCGTGGTGCTCGCCGACGAGCTGTTCGAGGATGTCATCAAGCCGAACATCTATCCGCGCGCGCAGCAGCTGATCGACGAGAGCCGGCGCGCCGGCGTGCGCCAGGTCCTGGTGTCGGGCGCGCTCGACTTCACGATGAAGCCGCTCGCGCGCTACCTCGGCGCCGACGATCTGATCGCGAACCGGCTCGAGTTCGTCGATCACTACGCGACCGGCAAGCTGAACAAGCCGTTCGTCGCCGGCGCGACCAAGGCCGACATCATGCGCGACTACGCCAAGCAGCACGACATCGATCTCGCCGAGTCGTGGGCGTACTCCGATAGCTTCAGCGACTATCCGATGCTCGCCGTGGTCGGCCACCCGACCGCGTGCAACCCGGACTTCCGGCTGCGCTCTGTCGCGCGGAGCTACGACTGGCCCGTGCTCGAGCTCGACGAAGAACCCGCCCGCGCCGCCTCGCGCCGCCCGCAAGGGCTCGCCCCCGCGCGCCACATCCGGAGGTCGTGATGCGCGCCATTCGCCCCAGGATCCGCTCGCACGCCCGCGAGCACATCGTCACGATCGACAGCGACTCCGCGCCACGGCTGATGTTCTCCGGCGAGAACCTGATCATGGAGGACCTCCCGGTCGGCACGCGCGTGATCTATCCGAAGCGGCCGATGACGCCGGTCGCGAATCCCAAGGCGGCGATCCGCTACGCGCTCAACCACCCCGAGGACTCCGAGCCGCTGCACGCGCTGCTGTCGCCCGGCATGAAGGTCACGATCGCGGTCGACGACATCTCGATGCCGCTGCCGATCATGCGCACGCCCGACGTGCGCCAGGTCGTGCTCGAGATCGTGTGCGAGATGCTCGCCGACCACGGCGTCGACGACGTCCACATCGTCGTCGCGCTCGGCCTGCATCGCCGGATGACCGACACCGAGATCAAGCGGATGGTCGGCCAGAAGGTGTGGGACGAGTACGCGCCGGATCGGCTGTACAACCACGACGGCTGCGATCCCGACGGCATGGTCGTGCTCGGTCACACCGGGCACGGCGAGCTGGTCGAGATGAACCGCCGGGTCGCCGAGAGCGACCTCACGATCTACGTGAACCTCAACTTCGTGCCGATGAACGGCGGCCACAAGTCGATGGCGGTCGGGCTGTGCGGCTACGAGAGCCTCAAGGCGCACCACCACCCGAGGAGCATCGTCGAGTCGAATTCGTACATGGATCCGCCGGCCAGCTTCCTCGCGCACTCGTTCAAGCGCCAGGGCGAGCTGGTCGAGCAGACGCTCAAGGTGTTCCACATCGAGACCGTGCTCAACAACCGTGCGTTCGACGGGCCGCTGTCGTTCCTCACCAAGAACGAGGACGACTTCACCGAGACCGACCGCCTGAAGTACCAGGCGATGAAGTGGGCGCTCGACAAGCTGCCGTTCGCGGCGCGCCGCGAGCTGTTCATGCGCACGCCCGCCGCCTACGAGCTGATCGCGTGCTACGCCGGCGCGTGCGAGCCGGCCCACCAGCGCACGCTCGCCAAGCAGAACGAGCAGAACTGCGTCGAGGTCGACGGCCCCGCCGACATCCTGCTGTTCGGCATCCCGTACATCTCGCCGTACAACGTCAACAGCAAGGCGCTCAACCCGCTGCTCGTGCAGGTGATGGCGCTCGGCTACTTCTATCACATGTACCGCCACCAGCCGATCCTGCGCGACGGCGGCGTGCTGATCCTGACCCATCCGTGCTCGGACAGGTTCGATCCGGTCCACCACCCGAGCTACATCGAGTTCTTCAACCGCATCCTCACCGAGACCACCGACGCGTACACGATCGAGAAGAAGTACCAGGACGAGCTCGCGTACAACCCGAGCTACATCGAGATGTACCGGCGCGGCAACGCCTACCACGGCGCGCACCCTTGCTACATGTGGTACTGGGGCCAGCGCGGCCGCGAGAAGGTGTCGCGCGTGATCGTCGTCGGCGCCGACAACGCGACCGTGCCACAGATCATGGGCTGGGAGACCGCCGGCTCGGTCGCCGAGGCGATCGCGATGGCGCGCAGCACGATGGGGCGCAGCGCGCAGATCTCGATGATGCATCACCCGCCGTACATGATCTGCGACGTGATGTGAGCCATGGCCGCGGGCAACGGACACAACGCGAGCAAGGGCGGCTACTTCCTCGACACCGAGGCGACGTGGACCGCCGCGACGCCTTGGCCCGGTGCGCAGCACGCGCCGCTGCCGGCGCTGCGCCAGCCGGTGACCGGCAAGGGCCGGCTCGACGTCGCCGAGATCCTGCGCGGCAAGCACGTGCTGCTCATCGGCACGACCGGCTTCGTCGGCAAGGTCACGCTGTCGATGCTGCTGCATCGCTATCCCGAGGTCGGGCGCGTGTACTGCCTGGTGCGGCCGGGCGCGGGCAACACCGCCGACGAGCGGTTCTTCAAGAAGGTCGCGACCAGCCCCGCGTTCGATCCGCTGCGCGACGTCCACGGCGATCGCTACGACGCGTTCATGCGCGACAAGATCGTCGCGCTCCCCGGCGACATCGGCCGCCCGCTGTGCAACTTCACCGACGATCAGCTCGCCGGGCTCAAGGTCGACGTCATCATCAACAGCGCCGGGCTGGTGTCGTTCGCGCCGTCGCTCGAGAGCGCGCTGCGCATCAACTCGATGGGCGCCAAGAACGTGCTCGACCTGGCGCGCCGGCTCGGCGCCCGGCTGGTCCACGTGTCGACCTGCTACGTGGCGGGCCAGCGCGAGGGCGACGTGTGGGAGGACGAGGCGGTGGTCGGCTACTTCCCGCGCCAGCACGACCTGCTCGATCGCGACTTCGACGCCGCCGCCGAGATCGCCGACTGCCAGAAGATCATCGATCAGGCGCGCGAGCGCTCCAGCGATCGCCAGCACATCTCGGACTTCCGCGAGAAGGGGGCCCAGACGCTGCGCGAGCAGCGGCGCGATCCCGACGACGAGGCCGATCTCAAGCTCGCGGTCGCGCGCGAGCGCAAGATCTGGATGAACCGCGTGCTCACCGACCTCGGGATGGAGCGAGCGCGCCACTGGGGCTGGACCAACACGTACACCTACACCAAGAGCCTCGGCGAGCAGATCATCCTCGCCGATCGCACGGTGCAGTCGACGATCGTGCGGCCCGCCGTGGTCGAGACCGCGGTCCGCTATCCGTTCCCCGGGTGGAACGAGGGCTTCAACACGACCGCGCCGCTGATGTACCTGATGCTCAAGGGCCACCGCAACGTGCCCACCGGGGCGGCGACCAAGCTCGACGTCATCCCGGTCGACTTCATCGCCGCCGGCATGCTGCTCGCCACCGCCGCGATCCTCGCGGGCGAGCACGAGCCGGTGTACCAGCTCGGCACGAGCGATTCGAACTCGATCACGAGCAAGCGGCTGACCCAGCTCACCGGGCTTGCGGTGCGCGCGCACTACCGCGACAAGGCCGACCGCGGTGAGGACAAGCTGCGCTCGCGGATCCGCGCGCGGCTCGAGGCCAAGCCGGTCAGCTACGAGTACTTCGAGCGGTTCTCGGCGCCGATGTTCAAGCGGCTCGCCGACGCGGCGATCGAGATGATCGACGAGAAGCTGCCGCGCTGGGGCGCGCCGCGCGCCCTGGCGATCGCCGAGCGCGCGCGCGACGAGCTCGCGAAGGTGTCGGCGTTCACCGGGCAGATCGAGGAGCTGGTCGAGCTGTTCAAGCCGTTCACCCACGATCACGACATCGCGTTCCGCTGCGACAACATCCGCGCGCTGTGGGCGCGGGTGACGCCGGCCGATCAGGACAAGCTGCTCTGGGCGCCCCACCTGGTCGACTGGCGCGCCTACTGGCTCGACACCCACTTCCCCGGCCTGCAGAAATGGACGTTCGACAAGCTCGACGAGGAGTTCGGGCAGAAGCCGAAGACGGTCTACACCTACAAGGAGCTGGTCGAGCTGTTCGAGGCCACGGTCAAGCTGCACCGCAACCGGCCGGCGCTGCGCCTGCTCCGCAAGGACGAGGGGCAGGAGCCGATCTCGTACACCTACGGCCAGATGGGCGAGCTCGCGTGGCAGGGCGGGGCGGTGCTGCGCACGCTGTCGATCGGCGCGGGCGATCGCATCGCGCTGATCAGCGAGAACCGCCCGGAGTGGGGCATCTCGTACTTCGCGATCCTGCTGGCGAGCGCGGCGTGCGTCCCGCTCGACGCGCAGCTCACGCTCGCCGAGGTCGTGAACCTGCTGCGCGCGTCGCGCGCGCGCGCGATCGTGATGTCGCGGCGGGTCGCCGAGCGGCTCGCCGGCGAGGCGAACCTGGCGATCCCGGTGTCGGATGACGACGGCGATCCCGCGGTGGTGTGGTCGGCCGCGCATCCCGCGCTCGCAGAGTACCTCGCGCGCGTGCTGCCCGAGCCGCCGCGCGTGCTCGCGTTCGACGAGCTGCTCACCGAGCCGGATCGCGCGGTGTCGGTCGTGCCCGAGGTCAAGGGCGACGCGCTGGCCTCGCTGATCTTCACCAGCGGCACGACCGGCACGCCCAAGGGCGTGATGCTGAGCCACAAGAACTTCACGTCGATGGTGAGCAAGCTGTCGTCGCTGTTCACGCTGTACAAGCACGACAAGCTGCTGAGCGTCCTGCCGCTGCATCACACGTTCGAGTTCTCGGCCGGCTTCCTGATGCCGCTGGTCCACGGCGCGTCGATCGATTACCTCGAGGAGATCGAGGCCGATCCGCTGGCGCGCGCGCTCGCGGACGAGGGCGTGACCGGGATGGTCGGCGTGCCGGCGCTGTGGCAGCTGCTCGAGCGCAAGATCTACAAGAACGTGAGCGAGGCCGGCGTGCTGGTCGAGAAGGCGTTCGACTCGGTCGTCGATCTCAATCGCTCGCTGCGCGACAAGCTGCCGTGGGACCTCGCGACCGGCAAGCTGCTGTTCTTCCCGGTGCACCGCAAGCTCGGCGGCCGGATGCGCCTGCTGATCAGCGGCGGCTCCGCGCTGCCGGCCGATACGATGAAGGCGTTCCGCGGGCTCGGCTTCAACCTGTACGAGGGCTACGGCATGACCGAGTCGTCGCCGGTGCTCACCGTCACGCGCCCCGGCGACAAGCTGATCCCGGGGTCGGTCGGCCGCCCGCTGCCCGGGATCGACGTGCGGATCGACGCGCCCGATGCCAGCGGGATCGGCGAGGTGGTCGCGAAGGGCCCCAACGTCATGGCGGGCTACTTCGAGAACGCCGAGGCGACCGCGCAGACCCTGGTCGATGGCTGGCTGCACACCGGCGACCTCGGGCGGATCGATGGCGACGGCAACCTCTACATCGTCGGCCGCAAGAAGGAGATGATCCTCGGCCCGAGCGGCGAGAACGTCTATCCCGACGAGCTCGAGGAGCTCTACGGCGACAGCGAGTACGTCAAGGAGGTCTCGGTGGTCGGGCTGCCCGGCGAGGCCGGCCACGAGACGGTCGCCGCGCTGATCGTGCCGGACTACGAGGATCGCGGCGATCGTGAGGCCGTGCGCGAGGCGGTGCGCGAGCACGTCCGCCAGGTCAGCAAGGGCCTGCCGATGTACAAGCGGCTCAAGGTGTTCCACCTGTGGGACCACGACCTGCCGAAGACGTCGACCCGCAAGGTCAAGCGCCGCGAGGTCATCCAGGAGCTGCAGCGGCTCGAGCGCGCGATCAAGGGCGGCGCCGAGGTCAAGCAGCTCGCCGAGCGCAGCGACGCGTGGATCCACGACATGCTCGCCGATGTCTCGCAGCGGAAGCGCGGGACGATCAGCAGCACGACGCCGCTGGCCGAGCTCGGCTTCGACTCGCTGATGCTGACCGAGCTCGCGGTCGCGCTCGAGGCCGCGGGCGTGAACCTGCCGGATCCGGCGGAGCTGTCGACGCTCGAGACGGTCGCGGATGTCGAGAAGCTGGTCGCGCGGCTCGGCGCCAAGGCGCGCAGCGAGCAGCCCAGGCGCGACCGGCTGCGCCGCGAGAAGCGCGCCGAGGCCAAGGCCGCCGCCGAGCGCGAGGATGACATCGACGTGCCGCGCCCGCTGGTCGCGCTCGGCCGGCGCGCGCTGCGCGGCGGGATGCGCGCGCTCTACGAGCGCGTGCTGGACACCGACGTCTACGGCGCGGCGCACGTCCCGCCGTTCGGTGGCTACATCGTCGCGGCCAACCACGCGAGCCACCTCGACACCGGCCTGGTCAAGTACGCGCTCGGCGAGCAGGGCGAGGCGCTGGTCGCGCTCGGCGCGAAGGACTACTTCTTCGACGATCCGGTGCGCCGGATGTACTTCGAGAACTTCACCAACGTCGTGCCGATGGAGCGCCACGGCTCGCTGCGCGAGTCGCTGCGCCTGGCCGGCGAGGTGATCCGCGACGGCTACATCCTCTTGATCTTCCCGGAAGGCACGCGCAGCGAGACCGGCGTGATGGCCGAGTTCAAGCCGTCGCTCGGCTATCTCGCGCTCACCAACAAGTGCGGCATCCTGCCGATCTACCTGCACGGCACGCACGAGGCGATGCCGAAGGGCCGCTACCTGCCCAGGCGCGGCGAGCGGGTCGCGGCTCACGTCGGGCCGTTCCTGACCCACGACGACGTCGTGCGGCTCGCCGGCGAGCGCAGCCGCAGCGAGCAGTACCGCGCGGTGACCTATCACGTCGAGGGCGTGATCCGCCGGCTCGCCCCGCGCGACGCGGCGTGGACGCTCGGCGAGTCCGGCACGACCCCGGTGGCCGAGTGGGCCGCGCAGGCCGAGCGCGGCGAGGACCTGCGATGAAGACCAGCGTGCTGGTGACCGGCGCGACCGGCTTCCTCGGCGAGCACCTGTGCCGCGCCCTCGCCGGCGACGGCCACATCGTGCGCGGCCTGGCGCGCTCGCGCTCGGGCGTGCTCGAGGACCTCGGCATCGAGCACGTGCGCGGCGACGTGCTCGAGGGCGACGAGCTCGAGCGCGCGCTCGACGGCGTGTCGGCGGTGTTCCACCTCGCGGGCGCGGTATCGCGCGACCCCGACGACGCGCAGCGCATGATGCGGCTGCACGTCGACGGCACGCGCCGCGTGCTCGAGCGCATGGCGGCCGCCGGCGTGCGCCGGATGGTGCTGGCCTCGACCTCGGGCACGATCGGCGTGTCGCGGCGCGAGGAGATCCTCGACGAGTCGGCGCCGTACGCCGAGGAGATCGTCGCCGGCTGGCCGTACTACGCGTCCAAGATCTATCAGGAGCGGCTCGCGTTCGAGCACGGCGCGCGGCTCGGCATCGAGGTCGTCGCGGTGAACCCGTCGCTGCTGCTCGGGCCGGGCGACCGCAGGCTGTCGTCGACCGGCGACGTGCGCCGCTTCATCCGCCGCCAGATCCCGACCATCCCCGACGGCGGGATCAGCTTCGTCGACGTGCGCGACGCGGCGGCAGCGACCGCGGCCGCGCTCGATCGCGGGCGCGCCGGCGAGCGCTATCTGCTGGGCGGGCCGAACTGGACGACCGCGGAGTTCTTCGCGCGGCTCGGCCGGGTCGCCAACGTCGCGCCGCCGCGGCTCAAGCTGCCGGCGCGGTGGAACAGGTGGGGCGCGAGCGTGGTCGAGGAGCTCTACCGCTGGCGCGGCAAGGAGCCGCCGGTCGATCGGATCAGCGTCGAGATGGCCGAGCACTACTGGTGGATCGACTCGCGCAAGGCGAGCACCGAGCTCGGCTTCGAGGCGCGCGATCCGCAGCTCACGCTGGTCGACACCGTCGCGTATCTGCGCCAGGGCATCGCCGCGGCATGACGCTCGAGCGGGTCGCGCGGTTCGTGGTCGGCGAGACCGTGACGGTCCTGGTCGGCAGCCACGCCGGCGATCACGCGTCGGTCGAGTACGTGGTGTGGAGCGAGCGCGATCGCTGCCACTACTTCTACCTCGAGCAGCCGGGCAAGAAGCTGTCGCGCGGCTATCGCGCCGACGAGCTCGCCGAGGGCCTGGGCGATTCACTGGGCTAGCGCCAGCGGGGTGTGCAGGGTCGCGAGCTCGGCCGGCTGGCCGGGCAGGTGGACCGGGCGGCCGACCGCGCCGCGCGCCGGGTAGAACGGCACCAGCCACAGCTCCTGCTTGCTGCCGGCGAGCGCGCGGCCGCCGATCGTGCGGTGCGACGCCATCGCGAGCCACGCCATCGGCTCGGGTGCCGCGCCGCCGACCCGCGCGCTCGCGAACGGCGAGACCCAGCGCAGGTAGCCGTCGCCCATCCCCGCCGACACCGCGATCGGTGGCGCGCTTCCGTCCGCCCGCACGATCGCGGTCGCGGCCGCGAGCTCGCTCTCGGTTCCGGCTGTGATCGCGTACGCGATCCACGCGCCGTCGCGCGAGAACGTCGGCGACACCGCGTCGGCGGCGGTGGCGAGCGTGATCGGCGCGCCGACCTGCGCGCTCGCCGCGCTCCACGGGCGCACGCGCAGCGCGGTGCCGACCATGGTGTCGGACGGCGTGGGCAGCGCGACGTAGGCGAGCGCGCTGCCGTCGGGCGAGATCGCGGGCGAGTCGGCGGGCTCGCCGGTCGCGATCGCGCTGATCATGGCGCCGCTGGCGTCGCGCAGCGCGAGCTGGCCGCCGCCCTCGAACGCGGTGACCAGCGCGCCGCTCGGATCGAACGCCGCGGTCGTCCACGCCTTGTCGTCGCTGATCGTCGCGATGGTCTGGCGCTGGGTGTCGATGATCATCCCGACGAACAGGCCGTTGTCGATCCCGGCGGCCGCGATGCGCGTGCCGTCCGCCGAGATCGACTCGTGGCAGCCGATGCAGCCGCCCGCCGGCGCCGCGACGAACGGCACGGTCTGCGCGGCCGCCGGATCGTAGCGATAGAGCTGCGGCCCGGCGGTCAGCGTGCCGGTCGCGTCGACCGGGGCGCCGCTGAACGCGAGCGGGCCGATCGGCAGATCGCACAGCGCGATCGTCGCGCTCGCGACCCGCGCGGTGGCGTCGCCGTCGTGCGTGCTCGCGACCGACAGCGTGGCGCTCGGCGCGGTCGCGGCGACCGCGGCCCATTCGGCCGGCGTGAGCTCGAGGTGGCGCGGGCCGGGCGCGCCCGGCGCGTCGATCGCGAGATCGAGGTAGGGCGCGGTGATCGCCACGCGGTGGACGTCGTCGGCGTCATTGGCGGCGAAGTCGACGTCGAGGTGGCCGAGGCCTGGCGGCAGCACCGCGCCATCGCCGGGCTCGAGCTGCGCGTCGACCGCGACCGGCGTGGCGGCATCGAGCCACCCGCTCGCGCCGGGCGGC
>DATJAE010000404.1:0-34566 GCA_035516595.1 Kofleriaceae bacterium
CACGACCGCCGCGGCGGGCACCACCAACCTCGAGCTCGCGGTCGGCCAGGGCGCGATCCTGCGCGGCACCGTGACCTCGGCGGTCGACGGCTCGCCGGTCAAGTGGGCGCGCGTGATGCGCGAGGCGCGCGACGGCGGCGCGAGCACCGAGCCGTCCAACGCCGGCACGGTCACCCGCGAGGACGGCAGCTTCGAGCTGACCGGCATCCCGGCCGGCCCGCTCGCGATCCGGATCGGCGCCGACGGCTTCAACGTGCGGATCGAGGGCGGGATGACCGCCAGCGACGGCGACGAGCTCGGTCCGCTCGCGCTCCAGCTCACGCCGCTGTCGGGCGACACGCCGGCGATCGAGCTGGTCGGGATCGGCGTGGCGCTCGGGGCCGACGGCGACACGCTGCTGGTCCAGCGCGTGATCGACGGCAGCGGCGCCAAGGCCGCGGGGATCGTCACCGGCGATCGCATCACCGCGGTCGACGGCACGCCGGTCACCGACATCGGGCTCGACGGCGCGATCGCCAAGATCCGCGGGGTCGCCGGCACGGCGGTCGCGATCACGCTCCAGCGCGGCGAGGGTCAGGTCACGCTGCAGGTCGTCCGCAGCAAGATCAAGGCGTAGGGTCGGGCTTGCCCTGGACCTCGCGCAGGAACGCCTCCTCGGTCGCCGACAGCGGGCGGCCCTTGAGCCGCTCGAGCTCGTCGCGCGACAGCCCGCCGACCTTCTGGCGGTGGCGCGCCATCGCGAGGTGCGCGCGCGCGAGCGACGCGAGCACGTCGTCGAGCGTCTCGAAGTTGGCCGGCGCGCGCTCGGGGTGAGCGCGCACCGCCTCGGTGATCCGCTTCTCGTGGCGCTTGACCACCTCGATCACGCTGGTCGCGAGCGGCAGGCGCTCGACCTTGGCCTCGGGCGGCGGCTCGAGCCGGTCGACGCCGTGAGTGTTCGCGGTGACCAGGAACTCGCCGCCGATCTCGCTGACCAGCTCGATCACGCGCAGGTGGCGCGGGAACAGCTGGACGAGCTGGAGCAGCGACAGCACGACGCCGCGCGGGTGCAGGTGATACGCGCTCGCGCGGATCATCCGGCCGCCGTCGACGAACAACCTGAGAAACGTGCGGTTCTGCGGGTAGATTCGCGACAGCGTGAGGTCCTCGACGTCGGCCAGCCAGTGGTAGCCGCGGCCCTCGAGCTCGCGGCGCGCGCGGTCGTAAAACTCGAGGTCGGCCTCGGGAAACGCCGCAGGGGTCACCCGCGCCAGCTCGTGAGGCTCGCCGTACACCGCGTCGAGCCGGGCGCGCAGCGCCGCGCCGCCGAAGCCGCGCGGCCGGCGCATGCCGAGCGCGACCGCCACGACCAGCCACAGCCCCATCATGAGGAAGAACACTTCCACGACGCGATTGTGCCCCCGGCGCCGCCGGATGGCACGTGCCGAGCTACAGTCGCGACATGACGTGGCCGATCACGTGGGACGACATCGTCGCGGCCCGCCGCCGCATCGCGCCCCACCTCGCGCCGAGCCCGCTGCGCCACTACCCGACGCTCGACGCCGAGGTCGGCGGCGACGTGCGCGTGCTGGTCAAGCACGACAATCACCTGCCGACCAACGCGTTCAAGGTGCGCAACGGCCTCGCGCTGCTCGCCGCGCTCGAGCCGGCGCAGCGCACGCGCGGCGTGGTCGCGGCCACCCGCGGCAACCACGGCGCGGGGCTGGCGTGGGCGGGCGCCGAGCTCGGCGTGCCGGTCGTGATCTGCGTGCCGCACGGCAACAACCCCGAGAAGAACGCCGCGATGCGCGGCTACGGTGCCGAGCTGATCGAGGCCGGGCGCGACTACGACGAGGCGGTCGAGGTCGCGCGCCGGCTGGTCGTCGATCGCGGCCTGGTGATGGCGCACTCGACCAACGACCCGCGGGTCATCGCCGGCGCCGGCACGATGGGCGCCGAGCTGTGCGAGCAGGCGCCCGAGCTCGACGCGATCGTGGTCGCGGTGGGCGGCGGCTCGCAGGCGGTCGGCACGATGACCGCGGCGCGCCAGCTCCGCCCGAACGTCGAGGTCTACGGCGTGCAGGCGGCGGGCGCGTCGGCGATCCACGACTCGTGGCACGCCCACCGCAGGCTGACCACCGAGCGCGCCGACACGTTCGCCGACGGGCTCGCGACCCGCGCGACCTACGACCTCACCTGGGACGCGCTCCACGACGGGCTCGCCGGCTTCGTCGCGGTCCCCGACGCCGCGATCGCCGACGCGGTGCGCGTGCTGCTCCGCACGACCCACAACCTCGCCGAGGGCGCCGGCGCCGCCGGGCTCGCCGGGCTGCGCGCGCTGCGCGACCGGCTCGCCGGCAAGACCGTCGCGATCGTGCTGTCGGGCTCGAACATCGACGCCGACACGCTGCGCCGCGTGGTGAACCGCGAGCTCTAACGGACGTCGGCGATCACGTGATCGCGCAGCAGGCGGTGGAGCACCGGCTTCATCGCCTCGATCTCCTCGTCGGCGAACGTGCGCTGGTCCATCGGCGGGTCGTCGCGCTCCGACTTGTTCATGATGCTGATCGCGTAGGTCGAGTGCGGCAAGCCGAAGAAGTGGCCGAGCTCGTGGGCGAGCGTGCGCTCGAGCGCCGCGTTCGACACGATGACGTACTTGCGATCGTCGGTGCGGGTGTGCCACGTGACGCCGTAGGCGATCGCGTCCTCCTCGTCGACATCGTCGAGCTGACCGACCACGAACACGTGGATCACCGGGCCGCCCAGCCGGCCGGCCGCGAGCTCGTCGCGCTCGCGCCGGTTCGCGACGTGCAGCGCCGACTCGGGCAGCTGGTCGACCCCGACCACCTCGAACCCGACGTCGAGCCGCGCGAAGTGGCGGTTCGCGGTCGCGACCTGGGTCGCGATCCACTCCGGCGACGCCGCCAGCCCGTGGGCGTCGGCCGCGATGTGGAGCTGGATGCCGAAGCAGTGCGCTCGCGTGCGATCGCAGGTCGGCGCCGCCTTGCGGACCGCGTCGAGGTCGCCTGCGACATCGGCGGCGTGCGCGGTCGCGACCACCAGCGCGAGACCGAACAGGATGCCGAGCCGCACCCGATCCAGTGTAACGCGGGCGGGTGGCCGCGCCAGCGCTATCCGATCAGGCGCAGCGCCTCGAGCACGATCGCGATCAGCGAGAACGTCAGGCGCGCGCAGATCGGCGCGACCGCGCTGCGCCGGGCCGCGATGTACAGCCAGCCGAGCGCGATGCCGAACACCAGCCCGCCGGCGCGCGCGACGACGTCGCCGTCGACGATCGCCGCCTCGGCGAGCGCGCCGACCGCGACCGCGAGCGCCGCGCTGCCGCGCCGCAGCTCGAGCACGCGCTCGACCACCCAGCCGCGCAGCACCAGCTCCATCGCGACCACGCCGAGCACCACGATCAGCCCGACCGAGAACAGCTGCGCGGCGCTGCCCCGCACGATCGGGAACTGCGACCACTCGACGTCGCGCCCGCTCACCAGCTCGATCACCGGGGTGCCGACCGCGAGCGCGAGCACGAGCGCGACGACGCCGGCCAGCGCGGCGATCCCGGCCTGATCGCGCCGGCCGTGCATCACCTCGCCCCAGCTGTGCCCGCGCAGCCAGCGCGACACGCTCGCCACGCCGAGCAACGGGATCGCCCGCGGGATCGGCATCGGCACGAGCGCGATCCCGACGAGCGCCGCGAGCTCCAGCGGCACGAGGCCGCGCATCGGGCGAGCGGGCCCGGTCATCCGGCAAGCCTAGCCGACACCGCGGCGCGCGCGGACCTTGGGCGCGAAACGCACGCAACTCGACGAAACTGCGCACGTCTCTCGTCATGATGCGGACACTGGCGCTGGCCCTGGGTTTCGTGACCTCGCTCGCAACGCTCGCCGCCGCCGAGCCGACCCGGCAGGAGCTCGACGATCGCGCGGCCGAGCTCGAGAAGAAGCTCGCCGGCGAGCACTACACCATCCTGGTCGAGCCGCCGTTCGTCGTGGTCGGCGACGGCTCGCCGCGCGAGGTCCGCCGGATCGCGACCGGCTTCCTGCGCTCGAAGGTCCAGCTGCTCGAGAAGGACTTCTTCACCAAGCGGCCCGACAAGCTGATCGAGGTCTGGCTGTTCAAGGACGAGCGTTCGTTCCGGCGCGGCGCCAAGCGGTTCTTCGACGATACGCCCGACACGCCCTACGGTTACTACTCGCCCGACGCGAGCGCGCTGATCATGAACGTGTCGGGGCTCGGCACGCTGTCACACGAGCTGGTGCATCCGTACATGGAGGCGAACTTCCCCGACGTGCCGTCGTGGTTCAACGAGGGCCTGGCGTCGCTGTTCGAGCGGCCGAGCGAGCGTGCCGGCCACATCATCGGCCTGCCCAACTGGCGGCTGCCCGAGCTCAAGCGCGAGATCCGCAAGGACACGCTGCCGCAGCTCGCCGAGCTGCTCGCGACCTCGCGCGACGAGTTCTACAACGCGCGGTGGGACGCCTACGCGCAGGCGCGCTACCTCGTCTACTACCTGCAGGAGCACGGCCAGCTGCGCGACTTCTACACGAAGTTCCTCGCCGACACCGGCGATCGCACCGGCAAGACCGCGCTCGAGGCCGTGCTCGGCGAGAGCCTCGACACGTTCGAGCCGAAGTGGCGCAAGTGGGTGCTCGCGATCCCGGACAGCCACCTGTGAGCTGGGTCGATCGCGGGGCGCGTCGGCGACGACCAGCGCGCTCCGCACGAGCCGCCACGGTCGCGCGACCGCGTGATCACGCCAGGTCGTCGGGCGCGGCGAACAGCTCGCCGAGCCGCGCGGCGAACCGCCCCGCCGCCGCGCCGTCGATCAGGCGGTGATCGAACGTCGCGCACAGCCGCAGCACCGGCCGGACCTCGACCCGGTCGCCGATCGCCCACGGTCGCGGCCGCACCTCGGGTACGAGGATCAGCATCGGGCAGCGCGCGAGCGGCACGAACGGCGCGAACGCGGCGTCGATCCCGAACATGCCGACCGAGGTCACGATCGCCGAGCCGAACGGATCGCTCGGCATGCCCTGCGCGGGGAGATCGACGTGCAGCTCGTTGACCAGCACGTCGGACAGCCAGGTCGCCGGCCGCGCGAGCCACCACGGCAGCTGGGCGAACGCGCGCTTGCTCGTGCGATAGCTGCGATCGTCGCCGCGGCGGATCGCGCCGGCGCGCTCGGCGACCTCGCGCGCGAGCTCGGCGAGCGACTTGTGGTCGGCGCGGTCGATGCGCGCGCCCGACAGATCGCGGTTGCCGGCGGTCGCGACCGTGACGAACACGTCGATCGTCTCGCGCTGCTCGAGCCGCCCCCAGAATCGCACCTTGCCGTTGAGCTCCGGCTGATCGCGCAGCGCGAGCGCGACCGCGCGCGCGACCAGGTGGGTGATCGTGAGGCGCACGCCGCTCGCCTCCTGGTGGCGACGCAGGAACCCGAGCGACGCGGTCGCGTCGACGTCCATGCTGCCGTAGATCGACGGATCGCGCGGGCTGCGCCACATCGCGGCGGCCATCCGGCGGAACGACGACGCGTCCTCGATCGGCGTGAACCGCGTCATCGCGTCACCAGCGTCGCGTGGTGGAAGCCGAGCCGGGTGTCGGCGAACCGGCCGAGGTGCTTGTAGAACGCGCGCATCGGCGGGAACGCGACGCGGCGCGCGACGGTGAGCGCCGGATAGTCGTAGACGATCACCTCGTTGAGCCCGCGGTGCGCCGACAGCAGATGCTTGCGGTCCGGCGATAGTCCGAGGCCGTAGCTTCCGTCCACCGCGCTGCCGCCGGCGATCCGGATCGCCTTGACGAACCAGTGGGTGGCGTCGGGCAGGTTCACGCGCGACAGGATCTCGACGAGGTTGCCGACGCCGGCGCGCCACGCGCGCAGCTGCTCGCGCGGCCGAGGCCGCTCGTTGACCCACGACACGTGCGCGAGCTGGTCGATCCGGACCCGCGCGAGCACGCCCGACGCGCAGCAGTTGTAGATGACCTCGTCCTCGGTCACGACCACGTCGCTGGTCAGCGCGCCGGGCATGTCCTTCGGGATCGCCAGGTGGCGCGCGACCCGCGCGGCCGGCACGTCGATCTCGAACAGGTAGTTCTTGAAGTGCGCGATCGCGTACTCGGTGAAGTCGCCGTCCTGCGGGATGCAGCGCTGGGTCGGCACGTAACACACGTCGCGCGTCGGATGACACCCGAGGTGCCACGCGGTCGCCGGCAGCGCGACGACGCGCGCGGTGCCGGTCTCGAGATCGAAGATGCCGAGCTGGTTCGCGTACCGGTGATCGACGTCCATCGCGCCATACACGAGGTAGCGGCCCGACGCCGTGCGCTTGATCGCGTGGGGCAGCGTGACGCCGTGCGCGCCGAGCGGCTCGGGGTGCTCGAGGTCGCGCAGCGCGAACCGCCACAGCTCGCGGCCGATCGCGGTGACGAAGCGCTCGTCGTCGAGCCACACCACGTGGGTCTGGCTCTCGTAGAACAGCTCGGGCGCGCGGAACCGCAGGGTCGAGAACCGCGCGACCTCGGCGAGCGTGTGCGGATCGAAGAACAGCAGCTGCTGCGACAGGTTGCCGAGAAAGCCGATCGTGCCGCCGGGCGCGATCTGCGCGGCGTGGCCGCCCGCGACGCCGTCGTAGAACCGCACCTCGGGCTCCCAGCGCTCGCGCGCGGGGTCGCACGCGAGCCGCGCGATCCCGGCGAAGCCCTCGAAGCCGTTGAGGCCGTGGCCGTCGAGCGCGATGTAGAAGTCGAACGCCATGCCGCGGGTATCGCGCGCGCGAGGCTCGCGCGCTGTCATCGCGGCGCCAACCGCTTACATGATCGCGCCACCGCGGTACGCTCGCGACGTGCGCGCCGCCGCCGATCCCGACGACTACCGCGCCTCGCCGGTCGGCGCGTACCTCGCGCTGCCCCACGCGCTGGTGTTCTGCGCGCGTCGCTCGCTGTGGGGGTTCGCGCTGTGGGGCGCCCCGAGCGAGCTCGACCTGCGGCGGATCGTGCCGCTGCTCGCGCTCGAGCTCGACGCCGCGCCGCACGCGTCGCTGGTCGACGTCCGCCGGCTCGAGACCGGCGACCCGCGCGCGTTCGCGGTGCTCGCGCGCTACCTGCGCAGCAACTTCGACGCGTTCCGCACCCAGGTCACGCGGCTCGCGCTGGTCCGGCCGGGCGGCCTGCTCGGCGCGACCGTCGCCGGCTTCTACCAGGTCGCCGGCGCGCCGTATCCGGTGCGCGTGGTCGACGACCTGCCGGCGGCCGCGGCCTGGCTGCGCGCCGGCGAGCTCGCCGCGCCGCTCGACGCGATCGTGGCCGCCGCCAGCGGCATGCCGCCGCTGCTCGTCCAGCTGCGGCGCTGGCTCGACGGCCACCTCGCCGACACCTCGCTCGCGCGCGCCGCGCGCGCGATCGGCCGCGCGCCGCGCAGCCTGCAGCGCGACCTGCGCGGCGCCGGCAGCTCGTTCCAGCGCGAGCTCGACGGCGCGCGGGTGCGGCTGGCCGAGCGCTTGCTGGTCGAGACCGCGTCGAGCCTGACCGAGATCGCGTACGACATCGGCTGCGCGTCGCCGCAGCACTTCAGCGCGCTGTTTCGCCGCGTCGTCGGCATGCCGCCGTCGGCGTGGCGCGCGCGCCAGCTCACCGCCCGGCGCGGTTGAACTCGAACGGGTAGTTCACCTCGACGCCGCCGCTGTCGTTCTGCGGCTTGGGGAACTCGATGCGCGAGATCACGTCCGCGACGCAGCTCGACACCACGGGATCGAAGCCGCTCCCCTTCGAGCTCTGGACGTTGCCAAGCGGCGAGATGAAGAAGTTGACCGCGACCTCGCCGGCCAGGTCGGGCCGCGCGATCAGCTCCTTCTCGTAGCAGTAGCGGATCTTGTCGAGGTTGCGCTTGATGTAGCGGCGGATGATCTCCTTGTCGAGGCCGGAGCTCACGCTGCACCGCGTGGTCGAGCTCGCACAGATCTTCACCGGCGGCGGCACCGGCGCGTAGTGCCGCATGTGCGGGAACCCGCCGATGCCGTAGGCCCCATCGCCGGGGCCGCGGCCGCCTGGGATCGTCGCGTAGCGGCCGGTGCCGATGATGCCGCAGTCGCCGCCGAGACAGCCGCCGCCGCGCTCGTAGCCCTTGAGGCCGAACCCGAACGTGCCGCGCGACTCGCCCGCCTCGGCGCCGTACACCGAGCCCCACGCGTCGGTCGTGTCGAACCCGGAGTCGAAGTCCGCGGTCGCGGTCATCGACGTGATCGCCTGGGTGAGCGCCGGCATGTCGCCCATCACGCCGCTGGCGCGCGCCTCCTCGATCGCGCGCTCGCGCGCGACCTGCGGATCCTCGTCGCGCTGCTTCATCGCGAACCTGCCGGTCGTGGTCGCGGTCGGCCGCCCGGACTGGCCCTCGTCGAGCGGCATCGCGCTGCTCATCGCCATGTCGTTGCCGCCGCTGCCCGTGCTGTCCTGCTCGGGCGGGGGCTGCGTCGTGTCGTCGTGATCGATCACGTGCGCGTGGATCCCGTCGGCCTCCATCGACGTGATGTCGACGTTCGCGGCGCCGGCGTCCTCCGGGATCTGCTGGAGCACCAGCCAGATCGTGAGGTGCGCGGCGAGCGAGCCACCGACGTACGTCATGATCCGCGAGTCGAGCCCGGCGAACAGCGGCGCGGCGTGGCGGCGCGGCCTGGGCACGGCCCGCACGCTGAACGTGGTCTGGCCCGAGCGCGCCACGATCCGCGCGCGCGGCGAGATCGCGAGCTGGTATGCGCCCGGCACGCTCGGCGACGGCCGCGCGCGGCCGGACGCGGCGAGCTCCGCGAACGTCGTGGTCGTGCCGTTCTCCGCGAGCTCGCCGTCGATCCCGGCGCCGTAGTTGAACACGAAGTCGTCGCCCGCCGGCGCGACGAGCGGGAAGCTCGGCGCCGGCGCGGTATCGAGCGGCTGCTCGACGCCCGGCGCGGTGCCGACCCGGTAGTACGGGCTGCGCCGCTCGTCGCGCATGCGGACGAGCGCGAGCGCGATCCCCGCGAGCGCGAGCGCGAGCCCGCCGAACGCGACCAGGTCGTAGGCCGGCGACAGCATCTCGGGCCGGAACGCACCGGGCGGCTTGTGCGCGTGGGTCCACGCCTCGAGCGCGGCCTTGTTGCTCGCCGCGGTGCTCACCGAGATCGCGAACGACGCGAGCGACGCGACCAGGCACGCCAGCGCCCCGCCGAGCAGCGCCCACGTCTTCGGCTTGATCGTTCCGCTGCGCGGGTCCATGCAGTGCTTCACGCCCACCACGCTGTCGCCGAGCATCGCGGCGACCTCGACCGCCTCGGCGCCGGGCTCCTCCGCGCCGTCCGGCACGATCGCGGCGCCGGCCGGATACCGGACGGCCGGATGCAGGACGGCCGGAATCGGGACGGCCGGTGCCCGGACGGCCGGTGGCCGGACGACTGTCTCGCGGACGGCCGGCAGCGGGACGATCGGCGCCGGACTGGCCGGTGGCCGGACGATCGCGGGCGGAAGGGCCGGCGGCTGGACACTCACGGCCGGATCCTGGACAGCTGGGCTCGGGACGGCCGGATGCTGGACGGCCGGATGCTGGACGGCCGGAATTCGGACATCAGCGACGTCCGGGGTCACGACAAGCTCGATGCGCAGCTCGCCGAGCGCGATCATGTCGCCCGACTCGAGCCGGGCCTTGTTGATGCGCTGGCCGTTGACGAACGTGCCGCGCGACGAGCCGAGATCGATCAGATGGATCACGCCCGCGCGATCGATCTCGACGATCGCGTGCATGCGGCTGACCGACTCGTCGTCCAGGTAGAGGTGAGCCGAGGGCAGCTTGCCGATCTTGATCACGCTCTGGGTGAGCGTCTGCTCGCGAAGCAGCTGGGTCCCACGGAAGATGCGAAACGTGACTCGGGGCGACATGGCAGACCTCCGTCGACGGCGCACGGGCGCCGGGCCGCGGCCGATCCGCGCTCGCGCAGCGCTCACTCGAGCGCGCGGCGGCGCGGCCTCGCGGCCGTCGTGATCGCTCGGCGACGTCCTTGCGATCGGAGCGTGTGACACCGACTCGCGCGGGTGGTTCCGCGATTCGATCGGTTTCCACTTGACTCGCGTCCGCGCGGACTTGGCGCGCCGCAACCGGCGCGATGTAGGACGTGTCTGCTACGGTCTGGCCGATGGTGGCCGAGCCGGCGAACGCACCGAGCGCGCTGTCGGTGCGGGGCCTGCGCGTCGCGCTGCCCGATGGCCGCGTGCTGATCGACGGGATCGATCTCTCGATCGCGCCGGGCGAGGTGGTCGTCCTGCTCGGCGGCTCGGGCGCCGGCAAGTCGACGTTCGCCCGCGTGCTGTTCGAGCGCGACGAGCTCGCCGCAGCGGGCTTCGAGGTGGTCGCGGCGCAGCTCGAGCTCGATCGCGATCAGCTCGGTCTGGTCCCGCAGCGCGGCGCGCTGTTCGATCACCTCGACGTGCGCGGCAACCTCGAGCTCGCGCTGCGTCACGCCGCGCCTGGCGAGCGCGCGGCCGGGGGCGACGAGGCCGCGGACTGGCTGCGCCGGGTCGGGCTCGATCCCGCGCTGGCGGCACCGGGCACCAGGGTCGGCGAGCTGAGCGGCGGCCAGGCCCAGCGCGTCGCGGTCGCGCGCGTGCTGGCGAGCCGGCGCAAGCTGATGTTCCTCGACGAGCCGTCGGTGGGGCTCGATCCCCACCGCGTGCGCGTGCTGGCGCGGCTGATCCGCGAGCAGGTCAAGGCGCTCGGGATCTCGGCGATCGTCGTCACACACGACGTGGCGCTCGCGGCGGGCGTCGCCGACCGGCTGTTCCTGCTCTCGCTCGAGCATCGCAGGCTCGAGCAGCTGTTCGCCGATCGCTGGCCCGGTGCGCTCGAGGATCCGGCGCACGGTGCGGACGAGCGCGCGCGCTGGCTGGCCGAGCTCGAGCGCGCGCTGGTCGAGCACCTCGAGCGCCACGGCGATCGCCCGATCCCGCCCGGCGAGCCGCCGCGCGGCACGCGACGGCGCTGGCTCGGCCGCGTGATCGAGCCGATCGCCGCGCCGTTCCGGGTCGCCGCGATCGCGGCGGTGCGCGCGCCGGTCCAGCTGGTCCGCCACCCGCGCGACTTCGCGATCATCGCGCGCCGCGTGATCGCGCAGACGCTCGTCCGGCCGCTGCCGTTCTACGCGATCGTGTCGACGCTGATCGGCTACACGGTGCTGTTCGTGATCAGCAAGGTGGGCGGCGCCGGCGTGCGGCCCGATGCGCTGCTCCGTCAGATCGGCGGCGCCTACGTGATCGCGCTCGCGCCCGCGCTGTCGGCGCTGCTGTTCGTCGCCGCGTCGGGCAGCGCGACCAACGCGTGGCTCGGCTCGATGGGCCTCACCAGGCAGACGCTCGCGCTCGACGCGCTCGGGGTCGATCGTCGCGCCTACCTGTGGGCGCCGGCGTGGCTCGCGCTCGCGCTGTGCTACCTCGCGGTCGCGGCGCTGTTCGCGCTCGGCATGATCGCGGGCGGCCTGCTGGTGTGCCGCGCGTACGGCGTCGACCACGCGTGGCAGCTGCTCACCGCCGATGTGATCGACCCGCGGCCCGAGCGGCTGCGCTACGCCGTGCGCGCCGCGTTCCTCGTGTGGATGTTCGCGTGGGGGATCGCGAGCGACGTGGTCGCCAAGGGCGGCGCGGCCAAGCCCGAGGCCGACGCGGTGACCCGCGGCATGACCTCGAGCGTGGTCGCGTGCACGCTGTGGGTCGTGGCGTGGGAGCTGGTCACGGTGGTCGTGGTGTTCCGGCTGTGAAGGCCGCGACGCTCGCCGGCGTCGCGCTGGTGGCCGCGCATGCGGTCGGGTTCGTCGCGCTCGCCGCGCACAGCCGCGGCAGCGAGCTCGCGATCGAGCTCGACGCCCCGCTCGCCGCGCCGGAGCTCGCGCTCGACGGCGCGGTCCCTCCCGCGATCGCGTCGCGCGTGACCATCCACGACGACGGCGCCCCGCCCGGTCTGGTGCGGCGCCGGTGGTCGATCGCGTACCGCGGCGGCATCACGCGCGAGGTCGGCGCGACCCAGCTGGTCGGGCCGTTCCAGGATCCGGCGGCGCCGCCGTGCAGCGGCCGCGTCGTGATCGGCCAGCGCCTGCTCGACGACGGTCACGCCGGCCGCGGCACGGTCGCGCGCGCGATGGCCGACGCGATCGATGGCGCGCTGCGCGGCGAGCGGATCTTCCCGGTCGGCGACTACCAGCGGATCGAGGACTTCGCGCTGCGCTGGGCGCAGCTCGACCGCCACCCCGAGGACCGCGCGATGGTCGGCCGCGCGCCGCACGGCTACCTCCGCGCATCGGCGACGGTCGTGTTCGAGCGCGTGCGCGTCCCGATCACGCTCGGCCTGGTCCCCGAGCGAGCGGGCGCGTCCCTGCGCTTCGCGATCGCGGCGCGCGCGCACCTCGATCTCGACAACGCGCTCGAGCAGTGGCTCTCCGACAAGCTCGGCGCGGACCGGATCGCGACCCTGCTCGCGCGCCGCCAGCTCGACGATCTGCTCGTCACCACGCTCGCGCCGCCCCCGCCGTTCGAGCTGCCCGACCATCAGACGCTCGCGTTCAGCTACTGCGACGCGCCGATCGAGATCGCCGACGGCGCGTGGGCCGCGCTGCCGTTCGCGGTCGCGATCCATCCGATCGATCGCGCCGTCCTTCCGCCGCGCCTGCCCGACGGGCCGTGGCCCGTCCCCGCCGCCGACACAGGGCTCGCGCTCGATCTCCAGCTGGGCGCGCTCGACGCGATGCTCTACGAGCTATGGCGCACCGGCTGGCTCGATCGCCAGCTCGCCGCGGTCGGGCTCGACCGCCGGTTCAACGCCGATCCGACCGTGACCGAGTACCTGTCGATCCGGCTGTCGCCGCTGCACCTCGCGCTGCCGCCGGTGATCGCCGCGGGAGCACGAGCCGGCACGCTGCGCCTGGCCGCCGACGCGCGCGTCGCGATCGCCGACGGCCGTGCGACCACGACCGGCCGCGTGTTCGGCGCGCTCGACTTCACGTTCGCCGGCCGCGCGCCGGTCGCGGTCGACCTCGGGGCGCTCGAGCTCGCGTGCGAGCGCACGCCGACCACGCTCGTGCCGTGCTACGCCGATCTGGTCGCGGCGCTGCGCGATCGCGGCGCCGATTTTCACGGCGCGTTGACCGACGCGTTCGCGCAGCTGCTCGAAGACATCTTCGTGGCGCAGCTCGGCGCCGCCGACGTCCCGGCCGAGCTCGCGATCCGCGGGGCGACGGCGTCGCTCGCCGGCGCGCCGCCCGTGCTGCATCTCGCGCTCGATGCCGCGGTTCGCCCGGCCCCGTGACGCCGGCACGCCGAAACTGGCCATGTCGCGCGCATGCCGTACAGTGCAAGCGTGGATCGCGACGGTTTCCGCGAGGCGTTGCTGGCGATCATGGAGCGCAAGGTCCACTGGGCGTGGCCGCTGTTCACGTCGGGCCGGGTCGCCAAGGATCGCCTGCACCTCCACTTCGAGCAGGAGTACGCGACCTACGTACGTGACTTTCCGGTGATGGTCGGCTGGGCCTACGTGCAGTGCCCGATCGCCGAGGTCCGCCGCGATCTCGCCGAGAACCTCTACGAGGAAGAGACCGGCGGCGTGATCGCCGGCAAGCCGCACCCCGAGCTGTTCCTCGAGTATCCGCGCGGGCTCGGCATGGACCTGCGCCGGTTCGACGCGATCGAGCTCGGGCCCGCCGCGCGCGCGTTCCGCGACGTGCTCGACGAGCACATCCGGCGTCGCGGCTGGGCGCAGGCCGCCGCGGTCACGACGATCTTCCTCGAGGGCACCGACCACGAGCGCGGCGAGCTCGACGCCAGCGCACCGCGCCGCCCCGCGCCTCCGCTCGACCAGCATCCGCTGGTCGTGCACTACGGCCTGCCGGTCGACGCGCTCGCGCTGACCAAGGCGCATCGCCGGGTCGAGGGCAGCCACCGCGCGGCGGCGTGGCGGATCCTGCTCGACCACGTGCCCGCGAGCGAGCACGCCGGCGTGCTCGACGCGATGGAGCGCACGCTCGCCGCGTGGCTGCGCTATCGCGACGAGGTCGCGTCGTCGTGCGGGCTCGCGCGCTGAGTCGAGGCGATCACCGCGAGCGCGAGCAGACTGCCCAGCCAGACCAGGTATCCGACGTGGAGCGCGCCCAGCTCGTCGCGCAGCGCGAGCGAGGTCGCGAGCGCCAGGCCCAGGCCGATCAGCGCGGCGACCAGCGCGAGCCCCTGCGCGCGCAGCCCGAGCGCGGCGACCGCCAGCACCTCGCTCGCGCTCGCCGCACCGTCGGCTCGATGCGGCGCGAGCGTGACCGCCGGCAGGAACAGCGACGACACGTAGAGCGCGATCACGACGAACCACCACGGCGTCTTGCGCATGCGACGTGATGCTGCAAGCGCGAGGCCTCGCGGTCGCCGGACCATCGCGGAAAATGCCGGCAAGCCCCGCGCACGCTGTCTCCGCAGCGCCACACCGCCGGGCGGCGATGTCAGTTCGAGAACCCGCCGAGCTGCGCGCCTTGCGTCGCACGCACCGCGGATTGCGAGAACACCTGGAACGCGCGCCGGATCTCGCTCGCGGTGTTGCCCGGCGTGAGGATCCAGCGGTCCGGGATGCCCATCGCGCGGAACACGGCGCGGAAATCGGTCGAGCCGTCGCTGATCCCCATCGCCGCGACCACGTGGTTCTCCTGGCCGAGCATGTCGCCGACGATCGCCGCGACGTCGTTCGGCGTGCAGCGCTGCGAACCGTAATCGCCGCCGTCGGTGATGATCAGCGTGACCGTGCGGACCGCGATGCCGGCCTGCGCGAGCTCCTGCGCCTTCGCGATCACGGTGCCGAGCACGACCGCGGTCTGGTCGAACAACGGCGTACCGAGCCGCGGATCGTAGTTCGCCGCGGTCATCTCCACCGCCTGATCGAGCGCGGTGTAGGGATAGAGCACGAAGCCGTTGAGGTAGCGGGTGTGCGCGAGCACCTCGCCGGCCTGCTTCGACTTTGCGAGCGCCTCGAGCACGAGGTTGTGGCCGTCGCGCACCGCGCCGGTGTTTCCAGCCTGCGCGATCGAGCTCGAGTCGTCTGGCATCATCGTGACCAGCACGACCTCGCTCGCGGCGACGTCGTCGATCGCGATGCCGAGCCCGGCCTGGATCTGGGCGCCGACGTCGACCACGTCGAGCGCGGCCAGCGATCTCTGCGACAGCGCACCGGCCTCGTGCGCGTCGTCGAGCAGCTTCTTGACCTTCTTGTCGTCGCTCATGATGCTCCTTGCAGCCAGCTGGCGATCGGATCGGTGGACGTGACGAGGTGCATGCCGGCGGCGGCGAACCGCTGCAGCGCGGCCTCGGCCTGCGCGGTGAAGTCGGCGGCCAGCCCGCCCTTGCCGTCGGGCACGGTCACCGACGACATGCAGTCGGTGACGAGATAGACCTTCGACGCGAGCGCGGGATCCTGGGCCGCGATCTCGCCGAGCAGATCGTCGATCGTGCTCTTCACGCAGTGGCTCGCGGCCTGGCCGGCGATGATCACGGCGTCGGCTGCGAGCAGGGTCTGCACGAACTGGGTGTTGCGCTGCGCGAGCGGCGCGCCGTCGAATCGCGACAGCACCTCCGGCCGCAGCACCGAGTAGTTCTCGGTCAGCGGATTGCCGCCCTTGACCTCGACGTGCGACTGCGCGGTGCGCGCGAACGCGTGGAACAGCCGCGCCTCGTGGATCACGCCGGCCAGCGCGTGGCCGTCCGATCCGAGCAGGCAGTGCGGCGGCCACAGGTAGAGCTGGTACTTGCCGGCGCGCTCGAGCTCGCGGCAGTAGTGCAGCACCTGCTTGCACAGCCACGTGTAGTTGCCGCCGCACAGCCACTTCGCGATCGCGGGATTCGGCCGGACCTCGCCCGCCGCGATGTCGTCGGCGCTCACCGTCCGGAACGCGGACAGCGGGTGGTCGCCGCGATCGAGCCAGAAGCTCGGAAAGAAGATCTGGTACGCGAGGTGGGTGTCGAGCGTCGTCGTGATGTCGGTGATCGCGCCGAGGTTCCGGTAGATGAACTCGGCGATCCGCCGCGCGTCGTCGACCGCGCCGGTGCCGCTGCGCCCGGCGACGTACAGCGTGCCCTCCGGGAAGCAGAAGTCCTTCTGCACGTCGATCAGCAGCAGGTGGACGCGGCGCTCGTCGGCGGCGGCCGGCTTGATGCGATGGCGCGCGCGGTGAGCGTGCGCGGCGGCATGGAGCGCGGCGGCGTCGGGGCGATAGCTCCACGCCGCGGCGTGCGCGGGGTCGAAGAAGTCGGGAATCGGCAGCATCTGGGTCTCCTTTGGGTCAGGTCAGGAACATGCGAAGCGCGTCGCGGCGGCGGACGACGTCGAGCCCACCGGCGCACGGCGCGAGGCGATCGCCGGCGCCGACCAGCGGCGCGGTCTCGGCGAACACGCGGGACGGGGCGATCATCACTCCGCGCCCCCCGGCGGGGGCGCTGCGCGGCCCGGCGGCGCCCACCAGCTCGACGCGCGCGACGCCCTCGTCGGTCGGCACGAACAGCAGCTCGCCGATCGCGCACGCGCCCGCGGCACCGGCGACCCAGGGCGCGTCGGCGAGCGTCTCGGCCGCGAGCACGCGCGCGTCGCTGCCGATCACGACGCAGGTCGTGACCAGCTGGCCGCGCTCGGCGCACACCAGCCACAGCCACGCGCGGTCGTCGCCGATCGTGGCGTGCGCGTCGATCAGCTGGCCGCGGATCGGCGGCAGCGCGACGCGGTCGTCGAGCGCGCCGCGGTCGCGGCGGAACACGAAGCCGACCGCGTAGCCGCCGGCTCGGTAGAACCCGACGCCGAGCGCGTCGCCGAGCCACGCACGGGTCTGGCCGGCGAGCACGCCGCCGATCCGCTCGGGGCCGAGCCGGGTCTCGCGCCACAGCGCACCGCCGTCGAGCCACACCCCGCGCACCGGCGTGCGCCCGAGTGCGACCGCCGGCGGCGCGACCTCGCCCGGCGCGATCGCCTGCCAGCGCAGCCGGCCGCGCACCACGACCGGCGGCTGGACCGCGAGCGCCTGGCAGGCCGGGCAGCGCGACCGCGCGTGATCCTCGCCGCACTGGGTGCACCGGCGCAGGCGCAGGCGCTCGAGCAGGCCGCGCGGGAACGCGCCGCGCACGTCGCGCTCGAAGATCGCGCGCAGCGCGTCGCGCAGCTCGTCGGGCAGGATCGCGATCGGACGCGCCGCGCGCGGATACACGATGCCGTCGCCGAGCACGCTCACCCGGCGCAGCGCGCGCTGACCCGCGGCGCAGTGCTTCGCGACGCCGCCCCACGGCCCGACGCCGAGCAGCGTGCGCAGCACCATCGCCGCGAACGCGAACCAGTCGCTGTCGCGATCGTGCGGGCGCTCCGGCGCGAGCTGCGCGCCGCACAGGCGCGGATCGACGAAGCGCTCGCTGAACATCTCGCACGCGAAGCCGCCGTACTGGTAGCTGTCGACGTCGATCAGGTGGACGCGCGGGCCCGCGACGCCGCCGGACGGCGCCGGATCGACCAGGATGTTGAGGTCGTTGCAGTCGCCGATCACCACGCCCGCGGCGTGCAACCCGGCGATCGCGTCGTGCAGCGCGAGCAGCACGGCGACCAGCGCGCCGCCATCGATCGGATGCTCGCGCCACCATCGCGGCTCGCCGTACGCGTGCAGCGCGGTGCCGCCGACCTTCGCCATCACGTAGCCGCACACCTTGCCGCCGCGCTTGTCGGTGCTGGCGAGCGCACTCGGCGCGACCACCGCCGCGGGCAGGTTGCCGGGCAGCGCGCGCAGCTTCGCGGGCTGCTCGGCGAGCCGGCGCGCCGCCGCGGCCTGCGCGGCGGGCTGGCCGGCGAAGTCGGCGTGGCCCGGCGGCTTCCACCACTTCACGACCCGGCCGTCACCGAGATCGTAGACCTCGGCCTCGCCACCCTGACCGAGCAGGCGGTCGGGGCGCAGCTCGACCCGCGCGCCGTCGATCCACACCGCGTTCATCGCGGCCTCCGCAGCAGCGCGATCGCGCAGTCGTCCTGCAGCGCCGCCGGCGCCCGCGCGACCCGGCGCTCGTTCCAGCAGATCCGCTCGTCATCGCGCGCGAGCACGGCGAGCCGGCGGCGCAGCGCCTCGCCGTGGCGCGCATCGCACAGCGCCGCGAGCCCGCCCGGCAGCTCGAGCGCGCCGTCGGTCGCCACCGCGATCGCACGCGCGCCGTTCGCGCCGTAAAGGCGCGCCTGCGCGGGCTCGCCGAGCAGGTCGTACGCGAGGTACGGCGGCTGGTTGTCGGCGAACGGGCCGAGCGCGTGCACCGCGCCGTCGATCGCGAACGCGCCGTCGCCGATCGCCCACACCGCGGCGCGCTCGCCGCCCGCGGCGGCCGCGACCACGGTGAACAGCAGCGCGTCGTGGAACGCGCCGCGCGGCAGCTGCGCCGCGAGCTCGCCGAGCGCACGGACCAGCGCGGCACGCACGCCGTGCCACAGCGCCGGATCGTCGGCGCGCTCGCCCGCACCGAGCCGCTCGGCGATCGCGCGCACCGCGAGCGCGGCGCCGAGCCGCGCGCCGACCTCGCTGCTCGCGCCGGCCGAGCATCCGTCGCACACGACGATCGCCGCCGCATCGCGCTCGGTCCACGCCGCCGCGGCATCCTGGCCGTTGCGCGTGGCGCGCAGGTGGCGCGCGCCGGTGACCTGCGCCGCTGCGATCTCGATCGTGTCCATCGGACACTAAGTTGGTGTATGAAATACACGATGTCAAGCTAAGCCCGGGATCGCGAGCGCGCGCGCCGGGTTAACTACGGCGCCAGGCGATCCTTGATCCAGCCGGCGCCGTCGCGGCGGTAGCGCACGCGATCGTGCAGGCGCGATGGCTGACCCTGCCACAGCTCGATCATGTCGGGCACGACGCGATAGCCGCCCCAGTGCGCGGGCCGCGGCGGCGCGCGATCGCCGTAGCTCGCGGCGAGCACGGCGACGCGCTCCTCGATCAGCGCGCGGCTCGCGATCGGCTGCGATTGCGGCGAGGCGATCGCGCCGAGCTGGCTGCCGCGCGGCCGCGACGCGAAGTACGCGTCGGAGTCCTCGGCCGACACGCGCTCGACCGCACCCTCGACGCGGATCTGGCGGTGCAGCGGATCCCACAGCAGCACGAGCGCCGCGTAGGGATGCGCGGCGAGGTCGCGCGCCTTGCGGCTGTCGTAGTTGGTGTAGAACGCCAGGCCGCGCTCGTCGATCCCCTTGAGCAGCACGACGCGCGCCGCCGGCCGGCCACGCTCGTCGACCGTCGCGAGCGTCATCGCGTTGGGATTGGCCAGACCCGCCGAGATCGCCGCGGCGAGCCAGCGCCGGACCTCGACGATCGGATCGGGGTCGCAGCGGTCCGGATCGAGCGGCTCGCCGCGGTATTCGTCGCCGAGCCGCCACAGGTCGTTCGCCATGATGGGGGTCTACCACGCGATCGCGGCGCCACGGCGCTGTCCCGGCGACTCGATGACCGCTGTCCGCCGACGCGCTAGATTCGCGCGCATGCAACTGTTCGTGATCCGTCACGCGACCGCCGAAGATGCCACCGCCGGCGAGCCCGACAGCGAACGCGAGCTCACCCGCGACGGCGAGCGCAAGCTGCGCCGCGCGATCCGCGGCATGCGCGCGCTCGGCTGGCAGTTCGACCGCGTGCTGACCAGCCCGTGGCATCGCGCCGCGCGCACCGCGCACCTGCTGGCGCCGCTGCGCGACGCCGAGCCGATCGCGACCGAGCTGCTGTGCCAGTCGCCGCGGCTCGAGCTGCTGTCGCTGATCGGCGAGGACGGCGCGAGCTCGGTCGCCGTGGTCGGCCACGAGCCGTGGCTCGGCGAGCTGATCGCGTGGCTCGCGTTCGGCGATCGCGCGCCCGGCGAGCAGATCCAGCTCCGCAAGTCGGGCGCGGTGTGGCTCGACGGCAGCCCCTCGCCCGGCGCGATGAAGCTGCGCGCGCTGCTCACGCCGCGCGTGCTGCGCCGCCTCGGCTAGCGCGCCCACCGGCGCGCGGCGTCGCCGTCGAGCACGTCCTGCACCACGACCGCGCCGCGATGCGGCGGCGCGAAGTGCAAGCTCGCGATCGTCGCGTCGGGGCAGCGATCGATCGCGGGGTGATCGCGGTCGACGTGGTGAGCTCCGACCGCGCCGTCGAGCTCGATCACGAACCTCGCGGCGCTCGCCGCATGCGAGCGGCCGGCGGGCCGCGGCGGCGATCATGCTGCTGGGACACCGCTCGCGCGCCGCGGTTTCTAGCGCAGCGGCCGCATCCCCGCGGCGCGACGCAGGTCGTTGACCGCACGGCCGACCGCGTCGTCGTGGAGCAGCAACCTGGACAGGGCGCCGGTGGTCGTGCCGAGCCGCTGCGCGGTCGCCGCGATCTCGAGCCCGCCCGCGACCAGCAGGTCGAGCAGCTCGGCGATCCCGGCCCAGTACTCGCCGGTCAGCCTCGTGCGCGCGCCCAGCGGTGCGGTCCCGCCCGCGACCAGCGCGGCCAGCCGCGGCGACGGCCGGTAGCCGTCGAGCTGCACCGGCTCGCGCACGCCGAGCGCGATCGCGGCGCGCAGCCGGCGCACCGCGTGCACCTTGTTCTCGGCCTGCGAACGGCTGTCCTCGCCGATCGCGGTCGCGCCGGTCAGGCGATGGCGCAGCCGCACCGCGCTCTCGGTCTTGTTGCGGTGCTGGCCGCCCGGCCCCGACGCGCGGTAGCGATCGACCTCGCACTGCGCGATCAGCGCGTCGTCGCTCGCGAGCAGGTGATCCGCCCGCACTAGTTCGCTTCGGACGGCGGCTTGCTCGGAGGCATCTTCGCGGCGGGCTCGCTGGGCTCGAGGTAGACGTCGACGCCGGCGCGCTCGCCGGCGCGGCCGTACTCGACGCGCGTGATGCCCTCGCCGAGCGCGCCGATCAGCTTGCCGAGCTTGGGATCGACCGCGACCTTGGCGTCGCCGCACAGCTCGACGATCGCCGCCTGCGCGATGCCCGGCGCGAGCCCGCCGACCCGCACGACCTTGCCGCCGCGGATCCGCACGGCGAGCGCGAAGTCGGGCACGCCGGCGCCGCGCAAGCGCTCGACGATCGCACGATCGAGCGGCGCCCCGGTGAAGTGCTCGAACCCGCGCGACAGGAGCTCGACCTGCGCGTCGACCGTCTCGCCGGGGATCGCGAGCTCGACCTCCGAGAACGGCGAGTCGCCGATCGACTGGGTGAACCGCTCGATCCGCGCGATCTGGTGGTCCTCGACCCACTTCTTGAGCTGGTACTTCGCCTCGTGCGTCCCGAACATCGCCTCGACGGTCGGCCACGGATGCGGATCCCAGAAGTGCCAGCCGGTCGACACTCTGCCGCCCCACACGCCGATCCACGATCCGACCAGCTTGGGCTCGAGCTGCTCGCCGATCTGATCGAGCAGCTGCGCGTCGCTCTTGGCGATGTTGCACAGCTTGAAGTAGTCGGCCATGCGCGGCACGAAGCCGCGCGGATCGCCCCACGCGCCCCACCACACCCGCCGCAGGTCGCTGCCGAGCATCGCGAGGTAGCTCACGCCCTCGCCGTCGGGCATGTCGGGCGGCGTCGGATTGTGCTCGAGCCAGCGATCGAGGTGGATGTCCATCCACTCCTCGATGATCGGCAGCTGCGACAGGCTGATCTGCAGGTTGAGCCGCACCGACAGCGCCTTCTGCAGAGCGGTCTCCAGCCCGCTGGCCATGCTCCACGCTATCACGTCATCGCAGCACCAGTCGCGCCGTGACGAACAGCGAGCGCTCGCCGGTGGTCATCATGTCGCCGCTGATCTGCTGCGCGAACACAGCCGCACGCACACCGATCGCGAGCGAGTCCTCGATCCAGAACGTCGTGCCGAGGTTGAGGTAGTGCTGGCGCGTGTGGACGCCCTCGGAGCGAGTGTCGACCATCGCGTACTGGAAGCCGACGCCGTCGTGCTTGTGGAAGTCGAGATCGACGCCGCTCGACACCGTGTACGACTTGAACAGATCGGGCAGGCGATACAGCGAGTCGGTCGGATCGAGGATCTCGTTCTCGTTGCGCGACACGTTGCCGAACGCGGCGAGCCGGCCGGCCGCGGTGTCGACCCAGCCGCGCGCGCCGGCGCGGAAGTTGAAGCCGCGGATCGGCTGGTCCATGTTCGACGACACCTGGGTGTCGAGGCTGTACAGCTGCAGCTCGGTCTGCGCGTCGAAGTGCTCGGTGTGGAGCACGAGCGACGGCGTCCCGAAGTAGATGTGCAGGTTCTGGTCGGGCAGATCGTCCTGGCTCGTGCCGAACTGCGCCGCGGCCAGGTAGAACGGCCGGTCGAACGGCACGAGCTTGCCGCCGATGATCAGCGTGCCGGTGATACCGGTCGGGTTGGTCGAGTGCAGCGTGAGGCCGGCGGTGAGCTGCGGCGTGATCGCGTAGCTCGCCCAGATCCCGTTGCCGCGGTCGGCGCCCGAGTAGAGCAGCGGATCGCGGGTGTACATGTCGGCGAGCAGCAGATCCGCGACGTGCTCCGAGACGTAGTCGAAGCTCGCCGGGTCGTCGACTCGCCCCACCGCGACCGCCCAGCCACCGCGCTGGTAGCGCACCCATTGATCGAGCACCGCGAGCTCGGCCTCGCCCTCCCACACCGAGGCGCCGTAGCCGAGCGGGCCGCCGAGCGAGGCCTCGAACAGGCTGGCGAACGTGATGTGCTCGCCGATCCCGCCGTGCACGCCGAGCCGCGAGATCGCGAGCGTCGGATTCTGCGGCGCGGTGTGATCGGTGGGCAGCTGGTGCATGCTCTCGAGCTCGACGCCGCCGGCGACCGCGCCGTAGACCGACAGCCAGCGGGCGGGCGGACTCGCGCTCGCGGTCACGCCGTCGCTCGTGCCCCCGGCCGCCGCGAGCCCCGGGTCCGGCAGGCTGTCGGCCCCCGAGCCGGCCGCCGCCGCGGTCCGCGGCTGGGCGCTCGCAGCCGCGCTACCGCTGCCCGCGGCCTGGGTCGACGCCGGCGGGTCCATCTCGATCTCGCTGCCGTCGTTGCTCGTCCCCGCTGATGCGCTCGTCGCGACCAGCACGATCGCCGTGATCACCGCCTTCATCACATCCCTCCGAGTGCGGCGACCACCTTGGCCAGCCCGGCGTCGCTGCGCACGCTGCCGAAGTGGTTGCGGAAGTAGCCGTTGTAGAAGTAGCCGCTGGTGTCGAAGTCGGTGAGCGCGTCGAGCAGGTTGTTCGCGCAGTCGAGCGGATAGATCCGCGACGCGGCCTCCGACACGAACTCGTCCTGCTGCGTGCCGTTCGGCAGGTCCTGCATCGTGATCGTCGTGTAGGCGACGACGTGGCCGCCGCAGTTGCCGCGCGTGCCGTACGCGTAGTCGCCGTCGGCGCACGGCGTCTCCCACCAGCCGCCGAACGAACCATCGGAGGTCGGCAACGCCGGGCCATCGAGCGGGCGCGCGAACGTGGTCTCGGTGTAGCCGTTGCGCTCGCCCATCTCGCAGGTCACCGTGCCGCGCATCGTGAAGTTGAGCCCGCACTCGGCCGAGAACGTCGACACGCCGTGGTGCGCGCCGGACGCGAGCACGACCGCCGACAGCCGCGTGAAGATGTTCACGTCCCACGTCTTGTCCATGTACTCGACCCACAGCCGGCGCACGGCGTCGCGCACCGCGGTCGCGCCGAGCGAGAACCCGACCAGCGAGATCTGGCGGTCGGGGTACGCGATCGCGACGTCCCGCACGAGCTCCTCGATCAGCGGCACGGTCCAGCCGTGATCGCTGTTGAGCGGCGTGTTCCCGGTGTCGGTGTTCTCCGGGCTCGGCGCGTCGTCGACCTTGTCGGTGCGCATGTCGATCGCGATCGTGCGGAAGCCCTGCGCGGGCAGCAGATCGGCGAGCTGATCGCGCGCGACCGTGTCGGCCTGGAAGTCGAGCGACGCCGGATTGGCCGCGAGGAACTTCATGTAGCCGGCCGGCGTATCGGAGTTGCCGTGCACCAGGATCACGATCGGCTTGGTCGTGTCCTCGACGACGCCCGGTGGAAACCCGAAGTCCTGCGCGGCGCACGGATAGCCCGGGATCGCGGCCGGCGTGTACATCAGGCCGGCGGTCGTGCAGCCCGGGTGGATCGCGCCGGTCGCGTCCGGCGCGATCGTGCGGTAGTGGCCGCCGGGGTAGCTCGGATCGTTGGGCTGCGGCAGCGTCTTGCCGTCCCACGTGTTGTGGACGGCGGTCGGCAGCGCATCGTGATAGTCGAAGCCGGCGGGTGCGATCGGCGCGCTCGCCAGCGCCGCCTTGCACTTGGCGAGATCGATTCCGGATCCCTGGTCGCCGCCGCCGGGCGGCTTGCCGGTGCCGCCGAGCGTACAGCCGGTCGCGAGCAATACGAGGACACGCATGATGCGCGCGCCTCGAGCAACCGGCGTGCCCGCGCAAGCGCGCGCGCATCGGCGACGCGGTGTTGGCGCGATCCGCCAGGTGTTGGCGGCGGCCAACAGGCTAGTGCACGGTGACGGTCAGGACGTACGTGCCGTCGAGCGCGGCGTCGGTGCCGTCGACGATCACGTAGTGCGTGCCGGCAGCCGGCGCGAGCGCGAGCGGCGAGGCGGGCTCGGCGAGCATGTTGCCCTCGCACGCGGGCGTCGCGGGCTCGGTCTGACACGGCGAGATCACGTACGCCGCGGCGGCGTAGCTCGCGGTGAGCGAGACCTCGAGCTGCGCGCCGGCCGCGGTGTCGACGCGATACACCGCGTCGGGGCCGTTCATGACGAAGCCGTCGCACATCGCGGTGATCGTGTTGTTGCGGCCGACCGTGGTGCCCGAGGTCGCGCCGCCGGCGGCGGGAAACGGCGCCGGGTCGGCGCAGGTCAGCGCGTGCGGCGGCGCATCGATCGTCGCGTCGACCGCGCCCGCGTCGCCGCCGGTCACGCATTGCTTCGCCGCCGAGCAGGTGTAGCCCGTCGGGCACACGCCGTCGCTGCACGCGTAGCGGCCGCCGCGGTAATTCGCGTCGAACGAGCAGGCGGCGAGCACCGCGCAGGCAATCGCGATCCGCGGCATGATAGCGACGCTTGTCATACCACCCCGCCGAGCCCGCCGCGCCGGTCCGCCTCGGTCGCTACGAGCTGCTCGGCCAGCTCGCGACCGGCGGGATGGCCGAGATCCACCTGGCGCGGCTCGCCGGCGAGGCCGGATTCGAGAAGATCGTCGTGGTCAAGCGCCTGCTGCCAGAGCTGGTCGCGTCGCGCCAGTTCGTCGCGATGTTCCTCGACGAGGGCAAGCTGGTCGCGCGGATCGACCACCCGAACGTGTGCGAGGTCTACGAGCTCGGGCGCGATGGCGCCGAGTACTTCATCGTCATGCCGTACCTCGACGGCGTGCCGGTCGCCGAGCTGATCGCACGGCCGCGCGAGCCGGATCGCCGCGGCGAGCTGCGCGTCGCGTGCGCGATCATCGCGCAGGCGTGCGCCGGGCTGCACCACGCGCACGAGCTCGCCGGCCTCGGGTTGGTCCATCGCGACGTCTCGCCGTCGAACCTGTTCGTCACCACCGCGGGCGTGGTCAAGGTGCTCGACTTCGGGATCGCGAAGGTGCGCGGCGCGGCGGAGACCGAGGCCGGCACGATCAAGGGCAAGACCCAGTACATGGCGCCCGAGCAGCTGCTCGGCGAGCCGCTCGACCGGCGGTGCGACGTGTTCGCCCTCGGCATCGTGCTCTACGAGCTGTGCACCCACCAGCGGCTGTTCAAGCGCGCGAGCGACTACCTCGCCGCGCGCGCGATCCTCGAGGAGCCGGTGCCGCGCGCCGACGCGATCGATCCCGCCGTGCCGGCGGCGGTCGCCGACGTGATCGCGCGGGCGCTCGCGCGCCGCCGCGACGCGCGGTTCGCCAGCGCGCGCGAGCTCGCCGACGCGCTCGACGCCGCGATCGCGCCGCTCGGCGGCCTGGCGAGCGCCGCCGCGATCGCGGCCGCGCTCGCCGAGCAGCACGGCGAGCAGCTGACCGCGCAGCGCACGCGGCGCGCGGTCGCGCTCGGCTCGCAGGTCGCGACGATCGAGCGGCCGCGGCGCAGGCGGCGCGGCGCGTCGTTCGCGATCGCGACGCTCGGCGCGGTGGGCGCCGGCGCGGCGATCGTGGCGCTCTACCCGCGCGGCGGGCACGCGCCGGCGGCCGCCGACGCGCTCGCGGTGGCCTCGGCACCACCGCGCGACGCCGCGATCGACGCGCCGCCGCCGCCACCGCCGCCACCGCCACCGCCGCCCGACGCCAGCGTCGCGGTGCCGCACGTGGTCCGCGAGCGCGCCGGCACCGGCCTCATCAGCATCGACTCCACGCCGTACGCGACGATCTTCCTCGACGGCAAGCAGCTCGGGGTCACGCCGATCGTGCATCACCCGGTGCCGGCCGGGCCGCATCGCGTGCGCGCCGTGCTGCGCGACGGCCGCCACAAGGACGTGCGCGTGACCGTGATCGCCGGCAGGGCGCTGGCGCCGATCGTGCTCGACGACTGGTAAGCTGCCGCGATGACACGCGCGCTCGCGGTGCTCGCGATCGTCGGGCTCGCGGCGCCGGCGCTGGCCGACGACGTGCTCGCCGAGGCGCGCGAGCTCGAGGCCGGGCTCGAGTACGAGCGCGCGCTCGCGCTGGTCGAGGCCGCGCTCGCCGGCGGCGGCGCCGATGTCTATCGCCTGGTCGAGCTCCACGTCGAGGCCGGCAAGCTCGACGCCGGGCTCGATCGCGCGCTCGCCGCCGAGGATCACTTCGCCCGCGCGCTGGCGCTGCGCCCCGAGCTCGCGTTGCCCGAGGGCACCTCGCCGAAGATCGCCGCGCCATTCTACGCCGCGCGCTCCACCACCAGGCCGCTGCGCGCCGCGACCACGCGGAGCGGCGCGCACCTCGCGGTGAACGTCGCGCCCGATCCGTTGCACCTGGTGGCATCGGTCGTGGTCGAGCTCGTCGATCCGGCCGGGCTGCATCGCGAGCTCGCGGCGACCGGAGGGCCGGTGTTCGCGGTCGATCTGCCGGCGGGCGCGAGCGCGATCGAGGTGGTCGGGCTCGACGATCACGGCAACCGCGTGCTCGTCGCGGCCCTGCCGCGCGCCGCGCCGCCGCCTCCGCCGCCACCGCCACCGCCGCCGCGCACATCGATCTACGCGCGGTGGTCGACCTACGCGATCGCGAGCGGCGTCGCGCTCGCTGCGGCGGGCGTGTGCGCGTGGCGGACGTCGGTCGCGCAGGACGAGTGGAACCAGCTGCGCGGCGACACCACCGAGCACGACTACTCCGAGCTGCGCGCGGTGGAGAACCGCGGGCGCGCGTGGGCGCTCGCCGCGAACATCGGATTCGGAGTCGCCGCCGCCACCGCGATCGCGAGCGCGATCGCGCTGGTCGCCCACCGCCGCGAGCCGGCGCTCGCGATCACCGCCGGGCCAGGCACGCTCGGCGTCGCCGGCCGATTCTGACCGCGAGCACGATCGCCGCGGCGATCGGCGCCCACCCCGTGCCGCTCGCGCCGCCGGCGTTGAGGCTGCACGCCGGCAGGCCATCGCCGCTGCCACCGGACTCACCCGCGCCGCCGGCGCCGACCGTGACGTTCGCGGTCGCCATCGCGGTCTGACCGGCGGCGTCGTGCGCGGTCGCGACGATCGCGTGCTTGCCGTCGACCGTGGCGTTCCACATGAACTGGTACGGGGCCGTACTTGATGAGCCGAGCATCGTGCCGTCGACCGCGACGTCGACCGAGGTCACGCCGGCGTCGTCGCCGGCCGCGACCACGATCGTCACCGGGCCGCTCACCGTCGAGCCATCCGCGGGCGCGACGATCGCGACGTACGGCGTCGAGCCGCCGCTGCCGCTGCCGCTGCCGCTGCCGCTGCCGCTGCCACTGCCGCTGCCACTGCCGCTGCCGCCGCCTGGTACGACGCCGAAGAATCGCCCCGCGCGGATGGTCGAGCACAGCGCGTGGTCCTCGAAGTATGCGGCGGTCGTACCCGGGCACGTCATGCCGCTCTCGTTGCCGATCGACACCGCGTGGTCCATCCCGCTCACCGTGTAGGTCTCGACCACGGTCGTGCCGTTGAGCTGGTACGCCGCGTACGAGCTCGATCCGATCATCGCGGTCTGATCCGCCGTCTGATCGGTGCCGTGGACGTCGGTCCACTGCTTGACCAGCTCGGTCGCGTTCGCCGGCACGACCGTGGTGTCGGATGTGCCCGCCCAGATCTGCACGCGCGGCCACGGCCCGGAGTAGCCGCTGTACGCGGCGCGCACCAGATCGCCCCACTCGGCCGGCGTCTTGGTCACGCCCGGGTTCTGGCAGCTGTACGCGCCCGACACGCTGGTCGCGCACATGTACGGGAGGCCCTCCATGATCGCGCCGGCCCCGAACACGTCGGGGGCGGTCGCGAGCATCACCGCCGTGAACCCCGCGCCCGCCGAGAACCCGGCGATGTAGACCTGGTGCGCGTCCACCTTGTGGGTCGAGATCTCGTAGTCGACGCCCTGCACGATCGACTCGCTCTCGCCCTGCCCGCGCGTGATGTCGGCGAGGTTGCCGTACTCGCCGGCCCAGTTGAAGCACTCGACCGGGTTGTTGGTCGAGGTCTGCTGCGGATACAGCACCGCGAACTGGTACTGGTCGGCCAGCGTGTTCCACCCGGCGCTCACCATCGACGATGCGCTCTGCGTGCAGCCGTGCAGCACCACGACCAGCGGACGCCCGGCGGGCAAGCCCGCCGGTACGTACTCGTACATGTCGAGCCCGCCCGGGTTGGAACCGAAGCTCGTGATCTGGGTCAGATCGGCGCTCGCCGATGCGGAGATCGACAGCACGAGAGCCACTGCGAGACGACGCATGGAAACCTCCGGCGCGCCGCGGTGCATCCCGCGTGCCCCGCGCATGCCGCCGATCGTGCGCGACTTGCGCGCGGATCTGTTGGCCGCATCCAACAGGGACGATTCTCGTCGTGGGCGACGGCCATCGATGATAGATGTTGCGCGCGATGGCGGATCTCCCGCGCACCAAGCTGCAGCCGCGACCGGTGCGGCTCGTCCACAAGCTGCGCGTCGTGGTCGAGGCCGGCCCCGATGCGGGCAAGGCGTGCGCACCCGACGACGGCGCGCTCGCGATCGGCACGAGCGAGGACAACGCGCTCGTGCTCGCCGATCCCGCGGTCAGCCGCTACCACCTCGAGCTGCGCCGCACGCCCGACGGCGTGCAGATCACCGACCTCGGCAGTCGCAACGGCACGTGGCTCGGCGGCGCGCGGATCGAGCGCGCGATCGTTCCGGCCGGAACCCGGCTGCGCATCGGCGACACCGCGCTCGCGGTCGAGGACGCCGGCTCGTCGGTCGCGCCGCCGTTGCCGAGCGACGTGCCGCGCTCGCCCGACCTGGTCGGCGACAGCGACGCGATCCGCGAGATCGCCCGGCTCGTCCACCGCCTGGCCCGGGTCGACTCGTCCGTCCTGATCCACGGCGAGACCGGCACCGGCAAGGAGGTGATCGCGCGCGCGCTGCACGAGGCATCGCCGCGCCGCGATCGCGAGCTGGTGATCGTCGACTGCGGCTCGCTGCCGGCATCGCTGATCGCGTCGATCCTGTTCGGTCACGAGAAGGGCGCGTTCACCGGCGCCGACCAGCGCCGCGCCGGCGCGTTCGAGCGCGCCGCCGGCGGCACCGTGCTGCTCGACGAGATCGGCGAGCTGCCGCTCGACGTCCAGCCCGCGCTGCTCGGCGTGCTCGAGCGGCGCGCGTTCACCCGGGTCGGCGGCGCGGCGCAGGTCGACGTCGACGTCCGCGTGCTCGCGGCCACCCACCGCGACCTGCGCGCCGAGGTCAACACCGGGCGCTTCCGCGCCGACCTGTACTACCGGCTCGCGGTCGCGAAGATCGGCGTGCCGCCGCTGCGCGAGCGCCCCGAGGACATCGAGCCTTTGGTCGCGCACTTCGTGCAGAGGTTGACCGGTGTGGCCGAGCTCGGCCCGCTCGCGCCGGCGCTCGACCAGCTGCGCGCCCACCCGTGGAGCGGCAACGTACGCGAGCTGCGCAACGTGGTCGAGGCCGCGCTCGTCATGGGCGAGCTCGACCTCGGCGATCGCCCGCGCCAGCCGCTCGCGATCGCGCCCGGCGCGCTCGCCTCCTACCGCGACGCCCGCGCCGCCGCGCTCGCTCGCTTCGAGGCCGACTACCTGCGCCAGCTGATCGATCGCGCCGGGGGCAACGCGTCGGAGGCGGCGCGGCTCGCGCGCATGGACCGGCCGTATCTGCTCACGCTACTGCGCAAGCATGGCCTGCGCGGATGACGTGCGTCGGGCGCGTCGCGGCGTGCACGACCGGTATCCGCGCCTGCGCGGCGCGCGTGCCCCGCTCCTAGCTCGCGAGCGCGGCGCGATCGCGCACGACCACGCGGCGCCCGGCGGCCGGGGGCGCGGTCCACACGCCGCCGTGCTTCGTGCAGAGCGTGCAGGTGCAGGCGCGCGCCGCGATCTCCGTCGGATCCGGTTCCCACACCAGCTCGAACGTGATGTTGCCGCAGTGGCACTTGCCGCGGATGGTCACGCCTCACCTCGCCCGCTGCGCTCGTGCTTGATCCGCGGAAGCAGCATGACGAAGTTGCATGGCTTGCTGCGATGGTCGAGCTGCGGGATGAGGATCTTCTCGAGCCCGAGCCGCACGCCGGAGGGCGAGCCCGGCAAGAGGAACACGTAGGTCGTGCCGCACAGCGCGGCCTCGGCGCGGCTCTGCACGGTCGAGCTGCCGATCTCGGCATACGACAGGAAGCGAAACAGCTCGCCGAAGCCGGGGATCGGCTTGGTCACCAGCGGTGCGAGCGCCTCCGGCGTGACGTCGCGCGGGGTCACGCCGGTGCCGCCGGTCGCGATCACGACCTCGATCGCCGGGTCGGCGATCCAGCGCTCGAGCTGGGCCCGGATCGCGAGCTCGCCGTCCTTGACGATCGCGCGCGCCGCGACGTCGTGGCCGGCCTCGGTGAGACGGTCGACCAGCAGCTGGCCGGAGCTGTCGTCCGCGAGCGTGCGGGTGTCCGAGACGGTGAGGATGGCGACGTGGACCGGAATGAACTCGCGCTCCATGAGACCGACTTTACTTTACGTGTGATTCCAGGTCAGTAACGCGATGCGTTAGAAGATGTCATCGAACCGAGCATTGCTTGTAACGCAGTGCGTCTTACGCTGTGAGTCATGAAGGAGGCACCCATCATGGCCACCCAGAAGACCGAGCTCCGTTCCAACGGCGTCGTCCCCGGCGTCGCGCACCTCGCGCTCGACGTGGTCGACCGCAGCCAGACCACGGCGATCGCCGTGCTCCAGGACGCGCGCACCGAGCTGCGCGCCGCGGTCGAAGGCGGCATCGAGTTCGCCGACAAGACCACCGCCGCGCTGTTCCGCTTCGCGCGCAAGCTGACCCAGCGGATCGACGAGGGCGTCGGCGAGACGCTCGCGACGGTCGAACGCCTGGTCGGCGGGGCGGTGAAGTCGGCGCGCGAGACCACGCGCGCGGCGACCGACCTCGCGCAGACCGCGGTCGGCGGCATCGCCGGCCAGCAGGGTCCGAGCGCGAGCGCCTAGCGCTTTGCTTTCTTGGCGGCCGGCTTCCTGGCCGCCGGCTTCCTGGCGGCCGGCGTCTTGGCCGCCGCCGTCTTGGCCGCCGGCGTCTTGGCCGCCGCCGTCTTGGCCGCCGGCTTCTTCGCGGCGGGCTTCGCCTCGGCCGCGAGCTGGTGCAGGAAGGTATCGGCCGCCGCGCCGAGCGTCGCCGCATCGGGCGCGTCGGCCTCGTCGACCACGAGCACGAACAGCTCGCCGGCGTCTCGCCGCGCGGCGAGCGCCGCGATCACGTCGGCGTCGACGTCCCAGCCGTCGCCGGCCTCGTCGGTCAGGTACTCGTAGCCGACCCGCCGGGCCGCGTCGTAGCCGTCGATCTCGAACCGCACGCCATGCTCGTCGAACGCGACGTTCTCGGCGATGCGATAGCCGGCCTTCTCGAACCGCGCCTTGAGCAGCGCGCACGCGTCGCGTTCGGTCATGTTCACACCACCAGGTTGACCAGCCGACCCTTGACGTAGATCTCGCGCTTGATCGCCTTGCCCGCGAGGAACGCCTGCACCTTGTCGTCGGCCTTCGCGGCCGCGACGATCGTCGCCTCGCTGGCGTCGAGCGGCACCTCGATCTGGCCGCGCAGCTTGCCCGAGACCTGCACGGCGATCACCATCACGTCGCGCGCGAGCTTGGCGTCGTCGTAGGCCGGCCAGGCGGCGTACGCGATCGACTGGCGATGGCCGAGCCGCTGCCACAGCTCCTCGGCGACGTGCGGCGCGAACGGCGACAGCACCTTGACGAACATCTCGAACCACGCGCGCGGCACCGCGGCGGCCTTGGTCGCCTCGTTGACGAACACCATCATCTCGGCGATCGCGGTGTTGAAGCGCAGGTCGGTCACCGCGTGGCTCACCTTCTTGATCGCGGCGTGGAGCGCGCGCTCGAGCTCGCGGTTGTCGGCCGGCGCGTCCTCGCTGACCTTGGTGGTCAGCGTGTCGGTCTCCGGATCGACGAGCAGCCGCCACACCCGATCGAGGAAGCGCCGCGTCCCCGCGACGCCGGTGGTCTCCCACTCGACGCCGTCCTCGAGCGGGCCCATGAACAGCTCGTAGAGCCGGGTCGCGTCCGCGCCGTACTCGGCGCACATGTCATCGGGGTTGACCACGTTGTAGCGGCTCTTGGACATCTTATCGAGCTTGGTCTCGACCGGCTCGTCGGTGCCCCTGAGGTACCAGACGCCGCCGCGCTGCTCGACCTCGCTGTCGTGGTGGTACTTGCCGCGCGCGTCGCGGAACGACGTCTTGTGGATCATGCCCTGATGGAACAGGCGCACGAACGGCTCCTTGGTCGACACCAGGCCGGCGTCGAACAGCACCTTGTGCCAGAACCGCGCGTACAGCAGGTGCAGCACCGCGTGCTCGCTGCCGCCGACGTAGAGGTCGACCGGCATCCAGTACTTCTCCTCGTCGCGATCCCACGCGACGTCGTCGCGGGTCGGCGAGAGGAAGCGCAGGTAGTACCAGCACGAGCCCGCCCACTGCGGCATCGTGTTGGTCTCGCGCGTGCCGCCGCGATAGGGCAGCCAGTCCTTGGCGCGCGCGAGCGGCGGCTGGCCGTCGGGCGTCGGCTTGTACTCGTCGATCCTCGGCAGCACGACCGGCAGCTCGTCCTTGGGCACCTCGTGGACCTTGCCGTCGGGCGTGAGGTAGAGCGGGAACGGCTCGCCCCAGTAGCGCTGGCGCGAGAACAGCCAGTCGCGCAGCTTGTAGCGGATGCTGGCCTCGCCCAGGCCGCGCTCGGCGAGCCACGCGATCACCTTGGTCTTGGCGTCGTCGTTGTACAGGCCGTCGAGGAACTCCGAGTTGACGTGCGGGCCGTCGCCGGTGAACGCGGCCCGTTCGATGTCGCCGCCCTTCACGACCTCGACGATCGGCAGGCCGAACTTCTTGGCGAACGCGTGATCGCGCTCGTCGCCGGCGGGGCACGCGAACACCGCGCCGGTGCCGTAGCTCGCGAGCACGTAGTCCGCGATCCAGATCGGGATGTGCTTGCCGCTCACCGGATTCTTCGCGAACGCGCCGGTCGGCACGCCGGTCTTCGGCGCGTCGGCGGCCTCGACCATGCGCTCGCGCTCGCTGCGCCTGCCGGCGGCCTCGCGATACGCGGCGACCGCCGCGCGCTGGGCCGGCGTGGTGATCGCGTCGACCAGCGGATGCTCGGGCGCGAGCACGACCCAGGTGCCGCCGAACAGCGTGTCGGGGCGGGTCGTGAACACCGTGATCCGCTCGCCCGAGCCGACCACCTCGAACACGACGTTGGCGCCGATCGACTTGCCGATCCAGTCGCGCTGCGCCTTGTACGTGCCGGGCGGCCAGTCGAGGCCCTCGAGATCCTCGGCCAGCCGATCGGCGTACTCGGTGATCTTGAGCATCCACTGCTCGAGCAGGCGCTTCTCGACCGGATCGCCGGTCTCGATGTACTTGCCGTCGTGGACCTCCTCGTTGGCGAGCACGGTGCCGAGCGCCGGGCAGAAGTTCACCGGCACCTCGGCGCGATACGCCAGGCCGCGCTCGTACAGCACCTCGAAGATCCACTGCGTCCACTTGTAGTACGCGGGATCGCTGGTCGCGAGCTCGCGCGACCAGTCGTACGACAGCCCGAGCTTCTGGAGCTGCGCCTTGAACGTGGCGATATTGCGCGCGGTGATCACCGATGGATGCTCGCCGGTGCGCTCGGCGCGGCGCTCGGCGGGCAGGCCGAAGCTGTCCCACCCCATCACGCGCAGCACGTTGAACCCCATCATCCGCTTGGCGCGCGCGACCACGTCGGTCGCGGTGTAGCCCTTGGGGTGACCGACGTGCAGGCCGTCGCCCGAGGGATAGGGGAACATGTCGAGCACGTAGTACTTCGGCCGGGTGCGATCGGTCGGCGTCGCGAACGTCTGCTCGCGATCCCAGTACGCCTGCCACTTGCGATCGATCGCGCTGTGATCGTAGCCCGGCATCAGCGGAGCGCAGTCGTGATGCGCTGGGTGATC
>DATJAE010000405.1:0-9151 GCA_035516595.1 Kofleriaceae bacterium
GGTGAGCGGCACGACCAGCCGGCCGCCCGGGCGCAGCGCGGCGAGCCACTCGTCGCGCGCGTGGGTCGCGCCGCAGCACACGTAGATCGCGTCGTACGTGGCATCCGGCGTGCCGCCGTCGCCGTGTCGCACGCTCGCCCACGGCCGGGTCGCGAGCGCCGCGATCGCGCGCTCGGCCAGCGCCGCCTCGAGCTCGTAGCCGACGACGCGGCCGGCGGGCCCGCACAGCTCGGCGAGGATCGCGGTGTAATAGCCGGTGCCAGCGCCGACGTGCAGCACGTGATCGCCGGGCGCGATCGCGGCCGCGGCGAGCCAGCGCGCGTGCGCCGACGGCAGGCCGTTGTTGAGCTGCTTGTCGGGCACGAGCGCGATCACGTTGTCGCGATAGACATGCGCCAGGTCGGCGTCGGGCGTCGCCAGGTAGGGCACGGCGGGATCGGCGAGCGAGCCGATCAGCCACGGCGGATCGCCGAGGAAGCGCTCGCGCTCGACCGTCGCGAACGCGTCGATCACCGCGCGCGGCTGGCCCGCCGCGACCAGCTCGGCGAACGCGCGGCGCAGCTCGCCCGCGCTCACCACACACCCCACATGCCATCGCCGGTCGGATCCGGCGCTCGCAGCACGACGCGCGGCGGCAGCTGCGCGGCGAGCGAGCGCGCGTGGAGCGCGAGCACGGCGAGCACCGGCACCACGCCGCGCGCGCCGGGCACGTGCATGCCGAGCAGCGTGCCGTCGGCGGACACGCCGCCCAGCCCGGCGAGCACCCGGCGCGAGAACCGGCGCACCGCCACGACGTCGAGGCGCGGGCGCGGCGGGCGCTCGCCGCGCAGCACGGCGGCGTGCCACAGCTCGATCGCCGGGTCGCCGGCGGTCGCGACCAGGACGCCGCGCAGCCGCTCGACCACCGCGACCGGATCGACCTCGGCCGCGAGCTGCGGGAACATGCCGATCCGGCAGGTCAGGCCGAGCCGCGCGCCGTGCTCGGTGAGGTCGAGCACGTCGATCACCGCGATCGCGCCTTGGGGCCGCGCGTCGAGCACGTGGCGGCGCGCTGCGGTGTACGCCTCGCCGGTATGAGCCATGCGCTCGCGGATGCGGCGCTTGAGATCGCGTTTCTCGGTCATCGTCGCTGCCTCGTGCGACGCGCCGCGAGCCCATGCCCCGCGCCGCGCGCGAGGAGCGAATCGTGATCTGCTCGAGGAGAAGCCTCCCCTTTGCCTTCATCGCGTGATCGGGCATGGGCCGATCATCGAAGGTGGTGCGGGAGCAGCCGCGCACCTAGCGTAGCGCGACTCACCCCGCGATCGCGATGTCGGTGTGGGTGATCTCGTCGAAATCGGGCGCCGGCGCGATCGGCGGGCCATCGAGCAGGCGCAGCGCCGCGTCGTGCACCTCGGCCAGGGTCGGCCGGCGCGCCGGGTCGCGCGCGAGCATGCGGTCGAGCAGCGCGGCGACGTCGCGCGGCGCGTGCGGCCAGTACGATCGCACCGAGCCCTGGCCGGCGAGCGACGCCATCGTGCTCGCGGCGAACGCCAGCACGCCGGTCATCGCCTGGAACGCGACCACGCCGAGCGCGTAGACCGACGCCGCGACGTCGCCGGGCGCGTCGAGCACGCCGCGCGCGAAGCTCCAGTTGTCGATGCACAGCACGATCCCGCCGCGGTGCGCCACGCACGCGACGCGATCGGCCGCGATCCCGCGCAGCGCGATCCCGCGGCGCGCCGCGTGCTGGAGGATCGCCGACAGATCGCGCAGCAGGCACGCCACGTCGATCCGAGCGCCGCCCGCGACGAGCTCCGCCAGGCTCGGCCCGATCACCAGGTCGGTCGCGAACCAGGCCTGGCCGGCGTGCACGCCGCACTCGTAGACCCGCGGCACGCACGGGTGGTGCAGCCGGTCGAGCACCCGCGCCTCGTTCAGGAAGCCGAGCTCGGCGCGCGGCAGCCGCGCGGCCTCGGCCGTCATCACGCGCAGCGCGACCTGGCGATCGAGCGCCTGGTGGTCGGCGACGTAGACGATCGTGCGATGGTCGCGCCGGACCTCGCCCGCGATCCGGTAGTCGCCGATGCGACGGGGCCCCATCGATCTCGCGCGATTGCACCGCGCGTGCCTCGCCGCGATGCCGCGGATCCGCGGCCTTGCGATCGGGGCCAGTTGACCCGAGCACGCGCGACCCCGGCTGGTTGACCCTGCCTAGCGCTGCTCGCCGAGTAGCGCGATCGTGCCGGCGACCAGCCCGAAGATCTTGTCCTCCTCGAGCGTGCCGCCGTTTGCCGCGTTGAACCCGAACGTCACGACGAACCACTTGTCGTCATCGCGGCGCAGCAGGTACGTCATGTTCACCACGCCCGGCTCGGAGCCGCCCTTGAACCCGGCGTACGGCCACACCTTGTGATCGATCGGCAGGCCCGGGTTCTTGCCGAGGATGTCGAACACCGGCTGCGCCTTGGGATCCTGGCCGCGCTGCCACAACGTCGCCATCACCCGGCACATGTCGTCCGCGCTCGCGAACCACTCGAGCTTGTCGATGTGGCGCGCGGTCGTCCATGCGGCGGCTCCGGACAGGTCGGGCGCCTTGCCGGCGAGCGTCTTGTCGAGGTAGCTGCGGCGGCGCGCCGGCGACATCGCGAGGTAGCGCGCGATCTCGGCCTCCGGCATGCCGAGCTTGAACAGGAACAGCTCGCGGGTCGACAGGAACGGCACGTCGAGCTCGGGGTGCGCGTGGTGGGCCTCGCGCAGCGCGGCCTCGGCCGCGGGCCGGCCGATCGTGTAGAGCAGGTGGTCGGCCGCGGTGTTGTCGCTGATCGAGATCATGCGCTGGGCGAGCTCGCGCACGGACAGCTTGGTGCCGGCCGGTTCGTTCTGGGTCGTGCCCGAGGGCAGGCTCTTCCAGTCGTCGCGGATCGCGACCTGATCGTCCCAGCCGAGCTTGCCGGCGATCACCTTGTCGGCCACGCCGAGCAGGACGTAGAGCTTGAACGCCGAGCCGAGCGCGAGCTCGTCGCGCGGCGCGAGCTCGTGCAGCGGCTTGCACGTGCCCTTGTCGAGCTCGGCGACCAGGTACTGCACCTTCGGCGCGAGCGCCGCGGCGCGCTGCTGCACCTCGTCGAACGACGCCGGCTTCGGCCCGAGGTCGACGTCGGGCTGGAACAGCAGGCCCTGGATCAGGCCGGAGCTCGGATCGAGCGAGATCTGGATGCGCAGCCTGTCCTTGCCGGCGGTCGCGTGCACCAGCAGGTCGTGATCGTCGCCCTTGGCGCCGGTCACCGCGAGGTCGGCCATCTTGCCGGCGATCTGGCCGAGCAGCGATAGCATCTGCTCGGGCGGCACCTGCGCGAGGAAGGACGGATGGAAGTGCGCGGCGAGCTCGTCCTTGTCGGTCTGGCCGTGGCGGTGGACGATCAGATCGAGCACCCACGCCAGCTGATCGCCGACCTTGGTCGCCGGGACGCCGGGGAAGGTCGGCCTGGCCGCGACCGGCGGCGGCGCGGGCGCGGGCGGCGGCGCGGGCGGCGGCGCGGGCGCGGGCGGCGCGGGCTCGGGCGGCAGCGGCGTGCCCGCCGCATGCGGCGCGCCTCCGCAGGCCGCGAGCGCGAGCGCGAGCACGGCGCGGCGGATCATTCGGGCAGCTTCTCGGGCTTCTCGGGCTTGACCGCGATCTCGCCCGCCACGGTCGAGGACACCTCGGACGTGATCGGCACGTCGGGCGACGGCGTCCACTTGGGCATCGCGAACCGCGGGGTCGCGCGCGCGACGTCGTCGCCGTCCTCCGGCTCGGGCGAATCGACGATCGTCGCGATCAGCGCGAGCGCCGCGCCGCGCACGTCGGCAGCGCTCGGCCGCGCCTCGGGGTCCGGGTCGAGCATGCGCGCGATCAGCGATGCCAGCGCGGCCGGCGCGTTGCGCAGATCGCGCGCGCCGTCCTGGGGGAAGTGGCCGGCGACCGCGCGGTACGCGATCGTGCCGAGCGCGTAGATGTCGGCCCGGCCATCGCCCCGCGCGCCTTCGGGAGCGGCGAACGCGCCGCCGTCGTCCTCGCCCATCCCCCAGTCCGCGACCACGAGCGGGAACGCGCGCGCGCCGGTCGCGAGCACGATCGCGTGCAGCGACAGCGCCTGGTGGTGCGCGCCGCGCGCGTGCGCGTACGCGAGCACGTCGGCGACGTCGCGCACCAGCGCGATCACCTCGACCACCGGCATCGCCCGCCGCACGATCACGTCCTTGAGCAGCATGCCGCTCGGCACCTCGCACGCCAGCCACGGCCGGCGATCCGGCAGCACGCCGTGATCGAGCACGCGCGCGATGCCCGGATGATCGAGCGCCTCGACCAGGCGCGACGCGCGCAGGAACCGGATCGCACTGTCGCGCCAGTTCTCGGCCGAGCCGATCGTGACGATCGCGCGCAGTGGGCGCGTGACGTGAGCCGCACGGAACTGGTGCTCGCCGATCGCGCCGAGGATCTTGAGCTCGCCGAGCTGATCGCCGACCGCGAGGTTTGCCATGCGCGGCGACTGTGCAACTTCCTTCACAGGCCAGCAAGCAAAAATGCTGCGAACGCGTGCGTGAGTACGCGTCGTCTCACGCGGCACCCAGCTTGCTTTCATCGTGAGCCATGTCGTGCTCGACCTGCTCGCGCCGCGCGATCCTTCAGGGCCTCGGAGCGGCCGCCGCGGCAGCGCTCGCCGGCTGTGGCACCGAGCTGCCCGGCAGCGGCGGAGGCATCGACGGCGGCGAGCTCGACGCGGGCGCGACCGGCGACGCCGCGCGCGTCGGGAGCGGCGATGCCCCGATCGCGAGCTGCGGCGACGACATGATCTGCCTCGATCTGAACGATCCCGCCAACGCCGCGCTGGTCGACGTGGGCGGCGCGATGAAGATCGAGATCACGAGCGACACGCTGATCGTCGTGCACTCGGCGCAGGGCACGTTCGCCACGCTGTCGGACGTGTGCACGCACATGGGGTGCCCGGTCGACTACAACGCCAGCCTGGTCCAGCTGCGCTGCCCGTGCCACGGCTCGCAGTTCGCGCTCACCGGCGAGGTGCTGGTCGGCCCCGCGCAGCAGCCGCTCAAGGTCTACCCGACCAGCTACGACACGGCGAAGGCCGTCGTCACGATCGCGACCTGAAGCGAGTGCCGGCCATCACCGCCCAGTAGATGCCGCCGGCGACCGCGAACCCGACGAACCACGACCAGTGATAGAGGAACGCGAGCGGCGGCACGAACGCGCCGACCAGCGCGAAGCTCACGCCGATCACCGTCGCGATCACCGCGTAGAGGTTCCAGCCGCGGCTGTAGCGATAGGCGCCGGTGGGCGTGTAGAGCGCGCCGAGATCGAGCACGGTCTTGCGCAGCACCCAGTAGTCGACGATCAGCACGCCGGCGATCGTGCCGAGCGCGCCGCCGTAGCCGCCGAGCCAGCCGTTGAGGTAGCGATCCGGATCCTTGAGCAGCTCCCACGGCATCATCGCGATGCCGAGGATCCCGGTGATCAGGCCCCCGAGCTTGAAGTCGATCTTCTTGGGGAACGCGTTCGCGAAGTCGTTGGCCGGCGACACCACGTTGGCCGCGATGTTGACCGCGAGCGTCGCGATCACCGCGGTGAACATCGCGATGCCGACCACGATCCGGCTCCCGAACTTCGCGCCGAGATCGATCGGGTACCAGATCCGCTGGTGATAGATCACCTCGGTCGCCGACGTGATCACGATGCCCATCGCGGCGAACACGGTCATCGTGGTCGGCAGCGCGACCGCCTGCCCGATCGTCTGCTCGCGCTGCGACCGGCCGAACCGGGTGAAGTCGGGCATGTTGAGCGACAGCGTCGACCAGAACGCGACCGTGCCGGTCAGCGCGGGCACCAGCACCTGCCACAGCGTCAGGCCCTTCGCGCTCGGATCGAACGAGGTCTGGTCGAGGATCGCGCCGAGCCCGCCGGCGCGCCGCACCGCCCACACCACGAGGATCGCGGTCATGACCAGCACGTACGGCGCGGCCCAGCGCTCGACCCGGCGCAGCACGTCCATGCCGCGGAAGATCACGAGGATGTTGAGCCCCCAGAACAGCAGGAACGAGATCCACTGCGTGACCGGAAAGCCGTCGAACGCGCCGAGCGCGCCGGGCCAGCCGTGCCAGATCGACGCGAAGAACGCCTGCAGCGCGGTGCCGCCGATCCACGCGTTGATCCCGAACCAGCCGCACGCGACCAGCGCGCGCATCAGCGCCGGCAGGTTCGCGCCGTAGGTGCCGTAGGCGGCGCGCGCGAACACCGGAAACGGGATGCCGTACTTGGTGCCGGGGTGCGAGTTGAGCAGGATCGGCACGAGCACGATCAAGTTGCCGACCAGGATCGTGGCGAGCGCCTGCCACCACGCCATGCCGTCGGCGATCATCACCGCCGCCAGCGTGTAGGTCGGGATGCAGTGGGCCATCGACACCCACAGCGCGGCGAAGTCCCAGGTGTTCCACGTGCGGCGCGCGACCGGCACCGGCGCGAGGTCGTGGTTGTGCAGCGGCGAGCGCGCGAGCTCCTCGGGGTGGGCGAGCTCGACGCGGCCGTCGTCGTGGCGGATCGTCTCGCTCATCGCGCCGTGAATCGCACGGCCGCCCGGCGCCGCGCAACTGGGTTATCGTCGGCACGTGACCCAGCGCTCCTCCGTCAAGGCCAGCGAGCTGGTCGCGCGCACCGCCGCGATCGCGGCCGACGTCGCCGCCAAGCACGCCGGCGATGTCGACCAGCGCGCGCGGTTCCCGCACGAGACGTTCGCCGCGCTCAAGGAGGCGCGCCTGCTCTCGGCGGCCGCGCCGGCGGCGTACGGCGGCGCCGGCGCCAGCATGCTCGCGCTCGGCCATCAGTGCGCGGCGCTCGCGCGCGGCTGCGGCAGCTCGGCGATGATCCTCGCGATGCATCACATCCAGGTCGCCTGCATCGCGCGCCACGGCGCGGGCTCGCCGTACTTCGAGCGCTACCTGCGCGACCACGTGGTGCAGCACCAGGACCTGATCGCGTCGATCACGTCGGAGAACGGCACGTTCGGCGACACCCGGTCGTCGATCTGCGCGGCCGAGATCGACGGCGACCAGGTGAAGCTCGAGAAGGACGCGACCACCGTCAGCTACGGCGCGCACGCCGACGCCCAGCTCGTGACCTGCCGGCGCGCGCCCGACGCCGGACCGAGCGACCAGGTGCTGGTGCTGTTCCAGCGCGGCGACTACACGCTCGAGCCGACCTCGACCTGGGACACGCTCGGCATGCGCGGCACGTGCAGCCCCGGCGCGAAGTTCTCGGGCGACGGCAGCGTCGAGCAGATCGTGCCGGGCTCGTTCGGCGACAGCTCGGCGCAGACCATGGTCCCGTACTCGCACATCCTGTGGTCGGCGCTGTGGTGGGGCATCGCGGCCGACGCGATCGATCGCGCGGCGCAGTCGGTGCGCGACGCCGCGCGCAAGAAGCCGGGCACCGTGCCGCCCAACGCCGCACGGCTGGCGCGGGCGCACGTCGAGCTCCAGGCGATGCGCCACAACTGGGAGCGCTGCGCGATCGAGTTCGACGAGCTCGGCGACGGTGACGCGGGGCGCGCGCAGCTCGACGGCATGGCGTGGGCGCTCCGGCTCAACCAGCTCAAGATCAGCTGCTCGGAGGCCGCGCCGCGACTGGTCCACGAGGCGCTGCAGATCATCGGCATCATGGCGTACAAGAACGACAGCAAGCTGAGCGTCGGCCGGCACTACCGCGACGTGCTGTCCGCCGCGCTGATGGTGTCGAACGAGCGGATCGCCGGCAAGAGCGCGTCGATGCTGCTCGTCTTCAAGGACGAGTGATGCCGGCGACCGAGTACGACCCGCAGAAGTTCCACGACGGCCTGGTCGCGGCCGGGCTGATCGTCCCGGTCGGCGCGCCGGGGGCGTTCGGGCGCAGCGCGGTGTTCGAGGACGTGATCGATCGGTTCAACGCCGCGGTCAGCCGGCTCGCCGAGCACGACGGCGCCGCGTACTTCGTGTATCCGCCGGTGATCGATCGCGCGGTGCTCGAGAAGACCGACTACATGGATTCGTTCCCGCACCTCGCGGGCACGGTGCACAGCTTCTTCGGCAAGGAGCTCGACGCGCGCAAGCTGTCCGAGCGGATCCACGCGGGCGAGCCGTGGGGCGACGCGATGGGGATGACCGGGGTCACGCTCAACCCGGCGGCGTGCTACCCGGTGTATCCGTCGTTCTCCGGCACGGTCCCGCCCGAGGGCCGGCTGGTCACGATGCTCAACTGGGTGTATCGCCACGAGCCGTCGCCCGAGCCGACCCGGATGCAGGCGTTCCGCGTGCGCGAGTTCGTGCGCTGCGGCACCGCCGAGCAGGTCGTCGCGTGGCGCGACATGTGGCTCGCGCGCGGCCTCGGGCTGCTCCAGGCGCTCGGCCTGCCGGCGAGCTCGGACGTCGCGGCCGATCCGTTCTTCGGCAAGGGCGGCAAGCTGCTCGCGCAGAACCAGCGCGCCCAGCAGCTCAAGTTCGAGGTGCTGGTGCCGGTGATCTCCGAGCAGCACCCCACCGCGGTGTGCTCGTTCAACTTCCACGAGCGTCACTTCGGCGAGGCGTTCGGCATCCGCACCTCCGACGGAGAGGTCGCCAGCACCGCGTGCCTGGGGTTCGGGCTCGAGCGCGTCGCGATGGCGCTGCTGCAGACCCACGGCTTCGATCCGGGCGCGTGGCCGAGCGAGGTGCGGGCCCAGCTATGGCCGTGAGGGCGCTGGCGCTCGACGCCGCGGCGTACCGGCGCCACGCGCTGCACGCCGACGATCGCGCGTGGCTCGAGAAGAACTGCTACGTCGACGTGTGGATCGAGCTGGTCCACGCGACCGGCTGCGAGCCGATGGCGATGCTGCCGTTCGTCGTCGCGATCGACTTCGAGGGCGATCAGTGGACGTTCTTCAAGCCGCCGCACGACGAGCTGCGCGCGCTCTACGGCATCGACATCCAGGAGCTCGACTGCTGGCGCCCGTTGATCGAGCACGCGGTCGAGCACGTCGGGGCTGGCAAGGTGGTGTCGACCGAGGCCGACGCGTGGTGGCTACCCGACGTGTCGGGCACCGACTATCGCACCCAGCACACCAAGAGCACGATCATCATCAACGAGATCGATCGCGACGCGCGCACGCTC
>DATJAE010000406.1:0-20861 GCA_035516595.1 Kofleriaceae bacterium
CGCCGCCGAGCACGAGCGGCTGACCTCGCAGATGCAGGCGCGCGGCGATCCGACGCCGGCGCTGCGCGCGCTCGAGGCGCTGATCGCGAGCCATCCCGGCTATCCGCGCGGCGCCGCGGCGCTGATCCTGGTCGCGCGCGGCTGGGCGCGGGACGGCGATCGCGAGCGCGCGATCGCGGCCGCGCGGCGCGCCGTGGCGATCGCCGGGCCGGGCGATCGCCTGCCGGCGGCCGCCGAGCTGGCGCGCCAGCTGATCCGCGCGGGCGAGCTCGACCAGGCGCGCACCGAGATCGCGGAGATCGACCATCCGGCGGTGGCGGCCGATCTGCGTGCCGAGCTCGCGCGCGCCGAGCTGCGCGATCGCGTCCGGCTGGCCGCGTGGGCGATGCTCGCCGCGATCGCGCTGGTCGCGGTGATCGCGCTGCGCCGGGACGCCGGGACCTGGCGAGCCGCGGCGCGCCGGATCGCGCGCCCGCCGATCGAGGTCGTGTTCCTCGCGCCGATCGCGCTGCTGCTCGCGATCGTGGCGTCGAGCGGCAACCCGCTGGTCGGCCGCGCGGTCCGCGCGATCGCGCTCGCCGGCCTCGCGATCGCGTGGCTGTCGGGCGCGCTGCTCGAGGCCGCGCGGGCGCGGCGGGGCGCGCTCGGCGCCCGGCGCGTGCTGGTCCACGTCGCGCTCGCGATGCTCGCGGCCGGCGCCGCGGCGTATCTCGCGATCTCGCGCGACCAGCTGTTCGACCTCGTGGCCGAGACCCTGCGCACCGGGCCGGTGCGGTGATCACTCGACGAAGTACGGCTGGACCTGATCGACATCGGCGCGCGCGCAGAACGTCGGCTTGCCGCCCTCGATCGCACAGCACTGCGCCGTGCGAAACGGCGGGAACGCCGGCCGGCCGAGCAGGAACGCGCCGAGCGCGGAGATCGACGGCTCGTGGCCGACCACCAGCACGGCGTCGCCGGCGCGCGTGATCGCGGCGGCCGCGAGCTGGGGCTGCGCCGCCGGTTCGAGGCAGCGCAGCGACGCGATGCCGCGCAGGTAGTCCAGGCCGGCCGCGAGCAGCTCGGCGGTCTGCACCGCGCGCGGCAGCGGCGAGCACACGATCGCGTCGAGCTCGAGCCGCTGGTCGCGCAGCAGGCGCGCCAGCACGCGCGCCGCCTCGCGGCCGCGCGGCGACAGCCAGCGATCGCGATCGCTGCCGGCCTCCTCCTGCGGGACCGCATCGCCGTGGCGGACGAGGTAGACGTTCATGCCGTCCCACGATACCTCACGGCGTCGGCGTGGTGACCGGACCCTCCTCGGGCGGTAGCTCGTCCGAGCCCGCACCGGCCGGCTGCGCGACCGGCGCGGAGGTGCAGACCGGGGCAGGCGACGGCGCCAGCACGTCGAGCGCGAGCCCGGCGCGGTCGTCCAGGCGCGCGACCTCGCGGCCGATCTGCGCGTCCCACAGCCGGATCGCGCCATCGCCGTCCTCGTAGGCCAGCACGTTGCCGTCGATCCAGCGCGTCGCGAACCGGCTGCGCGCCGACAACAGGTGTCTGAGCGCGCCGGTCCGGGCGTCGGCGACGTAGAGCGACGGCGCGGTGTCCTTCGCGCACGGGTCGGCCGCGGTCGCGAACGCGACGTGGCCCTGGGTCACCGCGATCGACGTGTCGAGCGCCTGGCCGGACTCGGGGATCGCGATCGCGACGCCGCCGTCGGTCGCGATCGCCGACACCACGCCCTGCGCGGCGAGCGTGACCTTCACGCCCTGCGCCGCGTCGACCCGGCGGGCGTCGTCGAGCGTCAGCTCGATGCGCGGCACGATCGGCGCGGGCGCGACCTTGGTCAGCTTGCCGGTCGTGCGATCGACCGACGACACCACCGGGTCGCCCACCGTCCAGCGCCCGCTCGCCTGCGCGAGCGCGACCAGCAGCTGATCGCCGGCGCCGTAGCCGACCGCGATCTGGCGGGCCGGCGGCAGCACGACGCGCTGGCCGATCGGCTTCCATTCGGCGGTGTCGACCACCTGCAGCCAGCCGCGCGCGATCACCGGCGGCGTGTCGCCGTCACCGCGATCGATCCGATCGAAGCCGAGCACGGCGACCTCGCCGCCCGACGGCGCGCGCACGAAGCCGGCGACCTGATGATCGGTGTGGGTGAGCCGCAGGTAGCGCTTGCTGTCGCGATCGTACGCGTAGAGCTCGCCGCGCGTCGCGCCCGGCTGGACGCCGGGCTTGTCCGGCCACTTGAACGAGCTGCGCCGCCCGACCAGCCAGACGCCGGTCTTGATCCGGCGCGCGTACTCGTCGTGGATCTGCTGCGCGAGCGCGGCCACCGCCTGGCCGTGCGGGGTCCTGCGAAACGCGTCGAGATCCGGCTCGGCCAGGGTCGGCGCGTAGCGGTAGTAGTCGGCGGCGAGCGCCGCGACCAGGTGATCGACCGCCGCGGCGTGATCGCCCTGTAGCGCGAGCGCGCTCGCGAGCAGGCGCTGGGCGTCGAGCTCGAGCGGATCCTTGTCGAGCGCCTCGCCGCATGCCTTGACCGTGCCCTCCCAGTCCTTGCGGGCGCGCGCCTTCAGCGCGGTCCCGTAAGCGCCCGCACCGTCTCCGTAGATGAAGTTGAACCGCGTCACGCGATCGACCCCGAGCGCCGGCATCGCGAGCGGCGCCACGGTGAGCTTGGCCGGTCCCGCGTCCCGGGCCTTGCCCGGATCGGCCTTGCTCCCACACGCCGCGATCAGCGCCAAGAGCAGGATCGCGCCGCACAGCCGTGGTAGAGGTTTGGGCACCCACGGAGGATGCCATGAAGAGGACCCTGCTCGCCCTCGCGCTCGCCGCCGCGGCCATGTCGTGCCATCACGACAAGCCGCCGGTGACCGCGCAGCCGCCACCGCCGCCGCCGCCCGAGGCCAAGCAAGACAAGCCGGCGCCGCAGGTCACGCAGGATCAGAAGGTGAGCCCGAACCTCGCGGTGTCGAGCGACCTGGTCGCGCTGTGCAACCTCAAGCCGGCGCAGCAGAGCGCGGTCAATCCGAAGTTCGACTACGACAAGGACGAGCTGACCCCGGACGACCGCAACGTGCTCGATCAGATCGCGCAGTGCATGGTGAGCGGTCCGCTCAAGGGCAAGGCGGTCTCGCTGATCGGTCGCGCCGATCCGCGCGGTACCGAGGAGTACAACCTCGGGCTCGGTTCGCGGCGCGCGGCTTCGGTCAGCCAGTACCTCGAGCGGCTCGGCGTGCAGTCGCCGCAGCTCGCCGTCACCACGCGCGGCGCGCTCGACGCGACCGGTACCGACGAGGCGGGCTGGGCCGCGGATCGCCGCGTCGACGTCCAGCTCAAGCAGGACTAATCGACCTTCGGCCAGCGCGCCGCGACGTTGAGCGCCGCCACCAGCTTGGCCGGCTCCGCGCCTTCGATCGGCCCCGCGTTCTCGACCGAGAACGTGTGAGCGCCATCGGAGATCGTGAGCCGCTCGCTGTAGTCGGTCGCGCTGTGGCTCTGCTTGGGAAGCGGGGGCAGGCGCGCGATCCACGCCATCGTCGCGAGCCGGCCGCTCTCGCGCAGGTCCATCGACCGGACGCGCGGCTTGCCGTCGGGGTCGGTCGCGGTGATCGTGCCGCGCACCAGATCGACCTCGATCCGCCACGCGCAGCCGCAGACGTGGCCGCGCCACACCCCGAGGCCGCTGGTCTCGAGCGAGATCGTCCTGACCTCGCCCCACGGCGGGTCCTGCGGCGCCCACGGATCGGGCGTGGCGCGCGGAGGCGCCTCGGCGTGCTCGGTGACCCTGGGAGGCGGCGCCGCGCGCTTCGACGAGTCGTACTCCTGGGTGCAACCGAGCGCGAGACACAGCACGGCCAGGACGCGCAGCATGACGGATCCAACGCGCGAGCCGGCCGGATGCTTCACGCGCGCTAACTGCGCGTCATGCTAGGCTGCGCGGGGATGGCGCTCGAGCACGTCGCGCAGGGACAGACCCGGTTCTTCACGCCGGGCGTCGCTCCCGATCCGCGCGGCATCCTGCTCGGGCGGTCGTGCCTGATGACGTTCCCGACGCTCGAGGGCGCGGTGTCGTGGCTGCGGCTGTACTCGTCCGAGGCCTCGCTCGACGAGCTGATGGCCGGGCTGTCGATCACCAAGGCGCGCACCGCGCTCGGCAGCCGCGAGATCGTGATCATCGTCCCGGCGGTGTCGTCCTACGCGTCCGATCGCGCGGCGCGGCTGGCGCGGCTGGTCGGCGGCGCGATCTACACCGGCACCGCGAAGCACTTCGTCAAGTATCGCGACGATCGTTCGCCCTACGGCTACGACGCGGTCGATATCGGCGCGATGCCGCAGAACGCCGACTTCATGGTGCACGGCGACGAGTTCGCGCAGGCCTACGCGCGCGAGGGCGACCTGCCGTTCGCGCGCCTGCTGTTCCGGCTGTCGATCCGCAAGCTGCCCGGTGGCGAGCGGCTCGGCCCCGACGATCGCGGCGAGCTCTACCTCGCGGTCGCGCACGGCCTCGCCGACGGCATCATCCGCTACCTGTGGCGCAACCGGGTCGAGGCCCAGGCCGGGCTGTTCGATCCGCAGTCGCCGTCGGCGTTCGACGATCACGCGCGCGATCGCGGCTACATGCTGATCCGCGCGCGCAACCTGCCCGAGCGCATCCTCCACCTGTTCCTCGGCACGCCGGGGATCGACGTGTTCCGCCCCGCCGGCGCGAGCTGCGCGGTCGCGGTCGGCTACGAGCACCCGATCGATCTCGCATCGTGCCAGTCGGTGTTCCCGCCCGACACGTTCCACGTGTTCTGGCCCGGCGATCGGGTCGACGCGCTGCCCGGCCCGCTCGCGCTCAGCGACATCGCCGATCTCACGCGGGTCGACCTCCACCTCGATCGCCCGCGCGAGGCCGCGCCGCACGGCGGCGGCGCGGCCGAGCCGATCGGCGTCGAGCTCCGGCTCGCGGCCGCGATGGGCCCGCCGCGCCGCGTGGTCGCCACCCTGATCCCGCTCGAGCACGGCACGCGGCTCAAGCGCATCCTGTTCGCGCTGCCGCCGGTGTCGCTGCGCGGCCACCGCGTCGCGGTCACCGATCGCGGGATCCTCGTGATCGGCTCGGAGAACCTCGACGTGATCCCGCTCGGCCAGCTGCTATGCGAGCTCACGCCGGGCCTGCTCGTCCCGCTCGGCATGGACGTCGTGCCGCGGGTGTCGCCCGAGGTGCTGGCGCGCGCGCTCGGTCACGGCGCCGGCCTGGTCACCGTGTTCACGCCCGACGACCGGCCGTTCCAGATCGCCGAGGGCTCGTTCGCGACGCTCGAGCGCCGCGCGCTGGCCAAGCTCGAGCCCGAGCGCGCCGGGGTCGAGGACTACTCGGTCGTCACGAGCGAGGACGCGCAGGTGATCAACGACGCGGTCGGTCGGTTCGCGCTGTGGGGCTTCCCCGATGCGCCCGACCGCAAGCTGCTGCCGTCGGGCGACAAGTAATGGCCCGGATCCACGTCCGGCAGTTCCTCGACACGTTCGTGCGGCCGCTGGTCGCCGGCGGCGAGCTCCACGTGTCGGCGCCGATCCCGACCGAGGACGTCGATCGCTGGGAGCACGAGCTCGGCGAGGCGACGCCCGAGCTGGTCGCGGTCGACGAGGCGCGCACCGCGGTGCTATCGACCATCGTGGTGCGGCCGCCCGCGCTCGTGCTCGACCGCGACGAGCTCGCGCTCGCGGCCGGGCTGCACGACGCGCTGTTCCTGGTCCACCCGCGCGCCGAGCGCTGGTCGGTCAGCGAGCGCCAGCGCCGCAAGATCATCGACACCGCGCTCGGTCTGGTCAGCCAGCCCCTGACCACCAACCGCACGCGGGTGATGGCGCGCCACGCGCTGCTCCATCGCGTCTTCCACCTGACCCGCCACGACACCACGGTGTCGTGGTGGACCGGGCGCGCGCGGTTTCACGGCCAGAAGCCGTCGCGCCGGCTCACCGCGTGGCGCGGGCTGCGGCGCGTGCGCGAGGAGGTCAACGTGGTCGACTTCGACGAGCTGCTCGCGGTGCCCGACACCGCGCCGATCATCGCGACCTTGCTGCGCCGCACGCCGCTCACCCAGCTGCTCGACAGCCATCCCGGTGCGCCGCCGTTGCACTGGGAAGACGCGGTGTTCGTGCTGCGCGATCACGAGCTGGCCCGCGCGGTCGCGTATCGCCTCGTCCCCGACGCGCCGCCGCGCGAGGTCGTGGTCGGCCCGGCACGGCTCGCCGCGGCGTTCGAGCAGATGCTCGAGCGCGCGCCCGACGAGGCCGACGTGCGCGCGGTCGCGGCGTTCCTGGTCCACCTCGCCGCGCTGTTCTGCCTCGGCGAGCTCACCATGCGCGAGCCGATGGCCAAGTCGCCGCTGCTGTCGACCGTGCTCGCCGCCGAGGCGGCGGCGCAGCGCCCGCGCGGGCTGGCGACGCTGTTCGCGCTGCCCGGCGCGCTCGCGCTGGTCGATCCGCGGATCGCGGTGCCGCCGGGCATCGAGCTCGGTGCCAAGGGGCCGCCGCGCCCGGGCACGATGTCGGCGCTCGCGGCGCGCTGGACCGTGCAACGCATGCAGAGCGCCGAGCTGCTCGGCGATGCGATGATCGAGGCGCTGGCGGCGCGCTTGCGACGCCATCTGCACGTCCCGGTACGCGATCCGGGCGAGGTCGGCGTGCGGCCCACCGCCTAGGCTAGTGGCGGCGGTCCTCGATCGCCTCGTGGATCGCGTGTTCGGCGTTGCGGATGTGGCCGACCGCGCGGCCGCGCAGGCCCTTGGCCCACGCGTTGTCCTCGCGCTCCTCGATGTCGGCCGCGGCCTTGTGCAGCATCTCCTCGGCCCGGCGCAGGCGATCCTTGTGCCCGAGGTGGGCGTCGATCGGCGGATGGTCGCTCAGCGGCTTGCCATCATCGATCGACGCGCCCTTGATCTCGTTGATCGCGGCGTCGATCTCGCGGATGCCGTTGTTCTCGTCCCACTTGACCTCGGGCCGGGCCGGCCGCTCGAGCAGTGCGCGCGCGTGGCGCAGATCGGTCAGCGCGTGCAGGTACGCGGGGTGATCGGTCATCGCCGGCGGGCCGGGCGGCATCGGCGGCGGCGCCTTCATCATGCGCGCCTCCTTCATGCCCTCGTCGACGTAGCTGATCGCGATCTTGAGCTCGTCGAGCGAGGCGTGCTTGAGCGCGCGGTTGCTCGGGTTGTCCTCTTCCTCGTTGATGTCGCGCTGGGCCTGCTGGAGCAGCTCCTTGGCCTTCTGCAGCCGGCCGCCCCACAGCATGCCGGTGTCGACCGGCGGGTGATCGGTCAGCGGCTTGCCGTCGTCGATCGACGCCTTCTTGATCGCGGCGATCGCGGAGTCGATCCGATCGATCGCCCTCTTCTCGTCCCACTTGATCACGAGTCCGGCCGGACGCTCGAGGAAGCCGCGCGCGGCGCGCATGTCGCTGAGCGCGTGCAGGTACGCCGGGTGCGCGGCAGCGGCGGGCGGCGGCGGCGGTGGGGGCGGCGGCGGCGGGGCGCTCACCTCGACCGTCGCGGTCGACGCGATCTGGATGCCCTCGCGGGTGAACCGCACGGCCGTGTCGATGTGGCCGATCGCGCGGTTCTTGAGCCCGCTCGCGAACGCGTTGTCCTCTTCCTGGTTGACGTCGCGCCGCGCGGTCTCGAGCAGCTCGACCGCCTTCTGCAGCCGATTGCCCCACACCATGCCGGTGTCGATCGGCGGATGATCCTCGAGCGGCTTGCCGTCATCGATCGAGGCGCGCTTGATCTCGTTGATCGCGGCATCGACCTCGCCGATGGCGCGGTTCTCGTCCCAGCGGATCGCCGGCGCCCCGGTGGGGCGCTGCAGGAACGCGCGCGCGGTCCGCAGATCCGACAGGGCGTGGAGGTATGCGGGGTGCTTCGAGGCCGGTCCGGTCACCACCACGGTCGCACCTCCGGAGGGAGGCGGCGGGGGCGGCGGGCTCGTGGCGACGATCTGGGCCGAGCCGGTACAACCGGCCAGCAAAGCAACGACAAGCAAGCGATGGTTCATGGTGGTCACCTTTGGGCTGGACGCCGGCAACGATGCATTCATCGCGCCGCGCGAGACCGTCGCATGCCCTCGAATCTCTTACGTGATAACGGCAGTCGCCACGAGGCGCTCTGCCACGAGCCGGGGCATCCTGCCCGGATCAAGTTCCGGCGCTGAGTCGGAATCAGCGACAGGCCTGCCCAACGGTTTTCGGGTAATGTGCCTTGCCCCGATGGTCGCTCCCCCCACGACACCGCGCAGCTTCGCGGTCGACATCGCGCGCGTGAGCGCTGCTTTCCAGGATCTGGCTCGGCAGATGGGGGCGCAGTTCCTCGACAAGCAGGAGATCATTCGCCTGATGACCGTGTCCGCGATCGCGGGCGAGCACATGGTGATCGTCGGTCCGCCGGGCACCGCGAAGTCCGCGATGATCGACATGTTCGCGAAGCTGATCGACGCGCGGTACTTCGAGTATCTGCTGACGCGGTTCACCGAGCCCAACGAGCTGTTCGGTCCAGTCGACATCTCGGCGTTCCGCGAGGGCCGCTACACGCGCCGGCTCGAGCACATGCTGCCGACCGCCGAGATCGTGTTCCTCGACGAGATCTTCAAGTCCAACTCGGCGATCTTGAACTCGCTGCTCCACGTGATCAACGAGCGCAAGTTCCAGAACGGCCCCGAGGTCGTGCCGGTGCCGCTGATCTCGCTGTACGCCGCCTCGAACGAGGTCCCCAACGACGAGAACCTCGCCGCGATGTTCGACCGCTTCCTCGTCCGCGTGCTGTCGGACAACCTCGACAGCTACCACTTCCACGAGCTGATGAAGAAGGGCGTCTCGCTCGAGCTCCGCAAGATGACGGGGCGCGGCATGGACGCGGCGGGCCGGCCGACCGGCGAGCTGCGCCCGGTGATCGCGGCGCGCGAGCTCCGCCACATCCAGCAGAACTTCGACAAGTTCATGGTGTTCCCGGAAGAGTTCCTGACCAAGTACAAGGGACTCGTCTTCCAGATCCGCAGCGAGGGGATCTCGGTCAGCGATCGCCGCGCGGTCAAGCTGCTCAAGCTGTTCGCCGCGAGCGCGGTGTTCGACGGCCGCACGCGCGTCCACGACGGCGACTTCTTCATCCTCCGCCATATCTGGAACAACCTCGATCAGGTCGAGCTGCTCGAGGAGATCATCAACCCGGTGGTCGACGCGTACTACCGCGAGCACCCCGACGAGCGCCGCTTCATCGGCCCCTCGGCCAGCCTCGACGACCTGCTCACCGAGCTCGGCCTCATCCGCGAGCTCTTGACCTCCGGCGCCGAGCTCAGCGACATCCAGCTGTTCAGCCAGCTCAAGAACCTCAACGAGATCAAGGTCGCGCTCGCCGCGCTGCCCGGCGACGCCGCCGCGCGCATGATCCGCGAGGTCGACCAGCTGCTCGAGACCGTGTTCGCGTCGTCGAAGTTCGGGCTGTAGCTCACTACGGCGCGTAGCCCGACACCGACGCGGTGCGGATCTCGCCGCTCCTGGGGACCGGCGCGATCGTGCTCGTGCCCTGGTCGCCCATCACGAACAGATCGCCGGTGAGCAGCGCGTCGTAGCCGGTGTAGTCGGACGTGTCGACGTAGCGCAGCAGCGCGGCCGGCGTCGCGTCGGGCGGGCCGAGCGCCGACGCGAGATCGCCGGTCGCGTCGGGCAGCGCGACCGCGCCGGCGTCCGGCGGCAGCACCGCATCCCAGGCGACCGCGTTGCCGCCGACCGTCCAGCCGAGCTGGACGTCGATCGCGTCGGCGTCGGCCGCCGCGTCGGCCGCGGCCCACGCGAGCGCCGTGCCTCGGGTCGTGTCGAGCACCAGGCTCGGCGCGACGGTCGGCAGGAAGTCGTCGGTGGTGAACGCGATCGCGGTGGGCGCGCCCTGGATCTGCCGGGTAGTGTCCTCGGCGGTGGGCGGCGCCGCGATCTCGGCGTGCACCGTCGCGCCGTCGACCACCAGGCCGGTCCACAGCGGGCCGGTCGCGCCGAGCGGCTGCGCGTCGAACGGCAGGCCGTCGACCGTCAGCGTCCAGTCGATCGCGGCGGTCACGCCGGTCTCGGTGATCGGAACGCTCGGCGGATCGGTCGACCAGCTCGGGATGTCGAACTCGGCGGCGCCCGCGCTGAAGTCGAGCCGGGTCGCGGCGTAACCGACGAGCTGGCCGGCCTGGAACGCGCGCACCAGGACGTCGAGGTTGGCGTCGCTGCCCAGGCACGCGCCGTCGACGTCGACCACCGCGGGCAGGACCTGGGCGTGTGGCGCCTGGCAGCCCAGATCGATCGCGAAGTCGTCGGCCGCGATCGCCGCCATCGGCACGATCTGGAGCGCGCCGGCGACGGTGGGCGGCTCGAACGGCACCGGGCCGTGCACCACGAGGTCGCTGCCGTCGCTCGGCGGCTGCGCGGTGACGACCGCGGTGCCGAACGTCGGATCGGCGAACACGATCGAGATCAGCGCGTCGCCGGTGACGACCACCGACGCGTGGCCCACCGCATCGGCGGACTCGCTGTCGATCACCTCGCCGTCGGGGTGCTGCGAGATCACCGTGACGCCTCCGGCCGGCGCGTAGCCGAAGTAGGCGTCGACCCCGATCGTCGGGCCGCTGGCGGCGCCGCGGCAGGCGGCGAGCGCGAGGACGGCGGCGAGTCGCATCGCGGCATCCTACTCGGCTCGCGTGCGAAGCGAGCGTGCTAGCTTCCACACGTGCCGATTCCGGCCGAGCGCAGGCGCAGCTACGTGGCGCGGCAAGTTGCCACGATGGTGCTGTCGCACGTGCAGACCGACACGCCGATGGCGCTGGTCCGCGCGTCGGCCTGGGCGAACTCGCTCGCGCGCATGGGCGTGCACCTGCCGCTGTTCGTGATCCACGACATCGGCGTCATGCTGTCGATGTCGCGCGGGGCGGGCGGCTACGTGCTCCGGCCGCGCGAGTCCCAGCTCGCGCGCATCCAGCTGCCGGCCGGGGTCAAGCCGCAGATCGATCAGTACCGCCGCCTGCTCGACAACATCGCGAGCTCGGAGGTCACCGAGCGGCTCGCCGGCCTGCGCCTGCGCGACGAGATGGTCGCGGTGCTGCTGTCGCGCATCCTGGGCGACACGTACAACCGCTGGCGCGATCGCAGCAAGGCCGCCGGCGTCGAGGCGCTGCCGCTCGATCTCGGCATCCTCGGCGAGGTCGACTACGCCGACCACTTCCGCGACTTCGATCCGCGCAGCCTGTGGGGCTTCGTCGAGCACCTGGTCGCGCAGTCGATGCACGTCTACACCCAGGTCGAGCTGATCGATCTCGACACGGTGCGCCTGCTCGGGCTGTTCAAGGAAGACTCGGCGTCGGGCAGCGAGGCGCTCGGCGGCGCGATCGACCTGGTCGACCTGTTCGCCGCGCTCGGCTCGCCCGAGGCCAACGACGTCGCCAACTTCTCGCTCGACCTCCTGCCGAGCGTGCTCGAGACCCGGCGGTCGACCGGCGCGCAGACCTTCGCGGTCGACGGCTACGCGTCGATCGAGCGCAAGGGCAACATCGACTCGCTCGTGCTCAGCGAGCTCGCGTACGACCGCGAGGTGTTCGAGCAGAAGGTGGTCGACAACGAGCTGCTCTACTACGGCCGCGACAAGCAGCGCGAGGACGAGCGCCGGCTGCAATATCTGCTGATCGACTGCTCGGCGTCGATGCGCGGCCAGCGCCAGGTGTTCGCGCGCGGCCTCGCGCTCGCGCTGATCAAGAAGCTGACGCTCGAGGGCGACGAGATCTGGGTGCGGTTCTTCGACTCGCGGTTGCACGAGACGATCAAGATCTCGCGCTCGGGCCAGGTCCCGGTGCCGTATCTCCTGTCGTTTCGCAGCGAGCGCGGCCGCAACTACGGCAAGGTGTTTCGCCAGCTGCTGGTCGAGGTCACCCGGCTGCGCCGCGAGCAGAAGCGGCGGGTCGTGCTCTACGTGATCACGCACGGCCAGTGTCACATCGAGCCGGAGCTGGCGAGCGCGCTCAAGCAGCAGGCGTTCCTCTACGGCGTGGTGTGCCTGCCGAGCTCCGACCAGCTGCCCGAGTTCATCCCGCTGCTCGATCGCTCGCAGATCGTCCACGGCGATGCGCTGATCTCGCGCGCCGAACGCCAGCGCCGCGCGCTCGACATCGTCGGCGACGCGACGCGTGCGCCGAAGAAGCCCGAGCCCAAGAAGCCGCCGCCGCCCGAGCCGCCGCTGCCGTCGGCGAGCTGGCGGAACATGCCGGTCATCAAGCCCTAGCAGGTCGACTAGCCATGCTCCGGCTGGGGCAGCGCCCCACGATCGCGTCGCCCGCGGGACGCAGCGCGCGGCAAGTCGGCGGACGCGCTCGCTCGCCGGCGCGCGCTCCCGTGGCATCGCGGTTGCTCTGCTCGCGGGCATGATGACCCTGTCGACCGAACAGCTCGCGTCCATCACCGGCGGTCAGTCCGCCACGTCCTCGACCTCGTCGTCGCCCGATGGCACCGCCGGCCTCAAGCGCGCGGCCGATCAGAAGGTGGGCCAGAACAGCCTGGACTTCTTCGGCTACTCGCAGACCGGCAGCCAGGGCGTCGGCGCCGAGTACCGACGCAAGCTCACGCCGAACATCTCGGTGTTCGCGAACGGCCACGTCGGCACGAAGAACGACAAGCCCGACGACGGCGTCATGGGCGGCATCCGCTTCGACTGGTGAGCGCGCCTGCGGTACGGTAGCGGGCGGTGGCGCGCCGCACGTTCAACTCGATCGAGTCGACCGCCGATCAGGCCGAGGCGTTTCTCCAGCAGGGCCGCTGGGTCGAGGCCGAGCGTCACTATCGCGAGCTGATCAGCCAGACCCACGTCATCAACTACGAGTACGACGACTGGCTGCGCCGGCTCGGCGACCTCTACCGCCAGCTCGGGCGCAGCCGCGAGGCCGCGTTCGTCTACCTCTACCTGCACTACTTCGACATGGCGCGCGCCCAGCTGGTCGACGATAGCCAGGTCGCGCTGCGCGCCCGGCTGGCCGAGATCGAGAAGAAGTGGAGCGAGGCGGCGCAGCTCTACCAGCAGGCCAAGCTGCCGGTCCACGCCGCGGTCGCGTTCGAGCGCGCCAAGCAATCGCACGAGGCGGTCGCGGCGTGGCGGTCGCTGGTCCATCACCCCGGGCTGGCGCAGCGGCCGTACGAGGCCGCGCTGGTCCACTTCAACTACGGGCTCGCGGCGGTGCGGCTCGATCCGAAATCGTCCGAGGCGCGCCGCGCGCTGGTCGAGAGTCAGCGCAAGCTCGAGCAGGTCGCCGACGACTTCGAGCTGGTCGGCGAGCTCGAGCGCGCGTTCGATTGCTTCCAGATCCTGCTCAAGCTCGGCAAGGAGTCGTCGCAGTTCGAGAACCTCGCCGAGGGCTACGTCAACTGCATCCGCGTGCTGCGCGACGACAACCTCAAGTTCTACGTCCTGCAATACTACGAGGACTTCATCAAGCTCGCGCTCGAGCGCGGCGAGCTGCACGCGGCGGCCACGCTGTATCAGGAGGCCGCGGCGTTCGCGGCGCGCGCCGGCCTGCCGTACGACCGCCACTACCAGCATCGCAGCGCGTTGACCTGGATGCGCTGCGCCGAGAAGTACGTCGAGACCGGCGTGCCGGTGCAGATGGTCGAGAACGCGCTGCTCGCCGCGGCGTCGCAGCACTCGGCGGTGGGCGACTACCCGTCGGTGCGCGAGTGCTTCGAGCGGCTGGCCGGGCTCGAGCTGCCCGACCGCGCGAAGAAGCGGTTCGCGTCGATCGCGCAGCGCTATCGCGGGCTGGCGTCGCCGCCGGTCGAGCTGCCCGGCCTGCCGGACTACCTCAAGCAGCAGCACGCCTACGCCGACATCTGGTTCGTCGATCTGCTCGAGTGGGAGATGGACGGCGATCCGTTCGCCATCGCGGCGTCGATCGTCGGCGACCTCAAGTACCCCAACGGCATCCGCCGGCGCGCGCTGGTCGTCTTGCTCACGCTCGCCGACGCGCAGCTGCGCAAGGCCGAGAACGACCTCGACACGCTCGTGCTGATCGCCGACCAGCTCGGCGAGCTGCAGTCGTACGCCGCGCTGTCGCCGCTCGAGAAGCTGTTCGGCTCGCCGGAGCCGCAGATCCGCCGCGCCGCGGTGCGCGCGCTGCGCTTCCTCTACTTCAAGCGCTCGTTCGTGATCGTGCGCAAGGCGCTGGTCGACTCCGACGACAAGGTGCGCGAGGCCGCGCTGACCGCGATCGCCGGGCTGCACTTCCCGCACGCGTTCAACCCGCTGGCGCGGATCTATCGCGAGTCGACCGATCTGCGCGTGCGGCAGTCGGCGCTGCAATCGATCGGCAAGATCCAGACGGTCGAGGCCGGCGAGTTCCTGGTCATGGTGCTGCGCCAGGAGACCGGCGCGCTGCGCGACACCGCCCACGCGGCGCTCGCCCAGATGGACAACGCCGACGTCGTACCGATCCTGCGCCAGCACCACGAGATCGAGACCAACCCGCAGGTGCGCGACACGCTCGGCGAGCTGCTGCGCCGGCACTAGTATCTCGCCACACAGGAGATGATGGGTTGCGGCTGCCGAGGCGCGCCGAGCGCGAGGCGCCGCGACGCAGCGCTACCGGGCGTAACGCAAGGAGCGGCAACGAAGCGATCGGCGATGGATCGGCGGCCCCAACCAATCAGATCCTGTGTGGCGAGGTACCTAGCGCTGGTAGGCACCGACGGTCGGGGCGTCGAGCGGGCGCGCGATGCCGTCGGCGTCGGACTCGCACAGCTCGAGGCCCTGGATCGACGCGCCCGAGCTCTCCGGCGCGGTCGCGGCGAGGTGGAGGTTGCCGCCGTGCGGGTCCACGAAGTCGGTGGCACCGGCGTAGACCACGTCGCTCGCCGCGTACGCGGGATCCTCGACGCCGCTGTCGCGCGCGGCGGGCAGCTGCTCGACCAGGTTGTTGACCAGGTGCGCGAACGTGTCGTCGTAGCGGAACTCGATGTCGTGGAACGTGCCGGTGCCGCTCGGCGTGACGATCGTGTTGTGCAGCACCCACGGATCGCACGCGCTCCACAGCGCGATGCCCTCCTCGAAGGTCTCGGGCTCGCCGCTGATCGGCGGCAGGTCGAGCCCGGCGATCGTGTTGTTGCACACCACGCCGCCCCAGTGCTGCGGCAGGTTGTCGTCCTCGTCGCTGCACTCGACCGGCAGCGCGTCGGGGTAGACGCGCGCCGGCAGCCCGAGATCGTCGCCGAGCATGATGTTCATCGCCGAGTCGAGGAAGTGGTTGTCGATCAGCTGGGTGTCGCGGCTGCCGCCGCGCATCCAGATCGTGCGCTTGAACGTGGTCGGGCAGGTGACGTGATCGAACGTGTTGTTGCGGATCGTCCAGCCGCGCACGCCGATGCCGTGGATCGCGAGCTGATCGGGCACCGTGCAGTGATCCACCGCGGTGGTGTCGACGAACCGCGAGCACGCGATCAGCCCGCTGTCGACGAACGGCCCCTCGGTGGGGTCGCCATCTTCCGGGCGGATCTGCACGCCCGGGCCGACATCGTCGTCGAACGTGACGTCGTAGATCGTGTCGTCGGTGAGGTCGGCCGTGCCGGTCGGCTCGAGATCGACCGCGCTCGCCCCGCCGTGCGCGATCGTCAGCGAGGTCAACGTTACGCCGGAGGCGGCGATCCCGATGATCGGCGACACCGTGCCGCCGCCGTCGAGCACGACCTCGCTCGCGTGGCCGCTCTGCGAGCGCAGCGTGATGCCGTCGGTCGCGATCGCGAGCCCGCTGTCGAGCGCGTAGCTGCCGTCGGCCAGCTCGATCGTCGTGCCGGGGGAGGCCGTCGCGATCGCGCTGCGCAGCGCCGCGACCGTGCTCACCATGACCGCGGTCGGCGCGGTGGCCAGCGGCGGGCAGGCGTTGGCGAGCGGCATCGCGTCGCGGATCGCGTCGCCGGGTGCGTCGTCGCCGCCGCCGTCGCCTGCGCCCGCGCCGTGGTGGAAGCTGCAGCCCGCGAGCGCAGCGATCATCGCGAGCGCACCCCGTCCCATCTCTCCATGATACGCCGGTTCGCCCGGACCGACGCAGCGACACACCGCACAGCGGATGCTATCCTCGGCGGCGCATGTGGGGAACAAGCTGCACGTTCGCCGTGCTCGCGGCGCTCGCGCTCGCCGGCTGTGATTCGCGCGCCAAGGCGTCGGACCCGGCGGCGCACGCCGGCGAGAAGTCCAAGGAGTACGAGAGCTGCAGCGCGAGCTTCAACTGCCAGGACGATCTGCGCTGCTTCGACCGCACGTGCCGGCGGATCGCCCGGTCCAACGTCGGCGATTACTTCGCCGCGCTCGGCGCCCAGCGCCGCGCCGCGGGCGACGTCGAGGGCGCGATCGAGGCCTACGACCGCGCGCTCGGCCACTACGACAGCGAGAAGGTCGCGCTGCCGCCGGACGTCGATTGCGCGTACGGCACCGCGCTCGCCGCCGGCAAGTCGCGCAAGGAGCACGCCGAGCTGGCCGCGCGCGTCCTGCACCGCTGCGTGCTCGCGGTGCCCGTGGGCAGCGCGCTGCGCGATCGCGCGCTCGCCGATCTCGCGAGCCTGGCCGACGCGGGGCTCGATCCGCTGACGCTCGGCCGCAACCAGCTCGCCGACGTCTACCTGTCGCGCCCGGTCGCGCCGGCGCTCGACAAGCTGACCGTCGCGGTGACCGCGAGCCCGCAGCCGGGCGGCAAGACCTACGCGCTGATCCCCGACAAGCTGTCGGGACCCGACGTCAAGCCGGCGCTGGTCGCGTGCTGGCAGGCCTACCACAACGACGCCCACAAGGACGTGATGGCGGTGACGATCGGGCTCAAGGTCGGCTACATCCCGTCGGAGTACGAGGACGAGGCCGGCACGTTCGTGGTGAAGCTCGATCCGCCGTCTGGGCTGTCGGGACCGGAGCAGGCGGCCGACGCCTGCGTGCGCGCGGCGGTCGAGCCCGCGATCAAGGGGCTCGCGCTGCGCGATGCGTTCACGACCCGGCTCACCATCACCGTCAAGTGACTCCACGTGAAGGACGAGCTGCCCGACCTCCGCGCGATGACGCTCGCCGACGCCGAGGCGTTCGCGATCGCGCAGGGCTGGCCGCGGTTTCGCGGCGAGCAGGTGTGGCGCTGGGTGCACGACCGCGGCGCGCGCGACTTCGACGAGATGACCAACCTGCCGCGCGAGGTGCGCGCCGAGCTCGCGGCGCGGGCGCGGGTCGGCTCGCTCGCGGTCGCCGAGGTCCAGACCTCGCGCGACGGCACGCGCAAGCTCCGCCTCACCACGCGCGACGGCAAGTCGATCGAGAGCGTGATCATCCCGGACGGCGACAAGACCACGCAGTGCATCTCGTCGCAGGTCGGCTGCGCGATCGACTGTCAGTTCTGCGCGACCGCCAAGCTCGGCCTGGTGCGCAACCTCGACGCCGGCGAGATCGTCGATCAGGTGTACATCGCGCGCCGCCTGCTGCACGACGTCGAGCCCGGCCGGCGGATCACCAACCTCGTCTACATGGGGATGGGCGAGCCGCTGCACAACTACGACAACGTCGTGCGCTCGCTGCGCATCCTCACCGATGACAAGGGCGCCGGGCTGTCGCAGCGCCGGATCACGGTGTCGACCGCGGGCCTGGTGCCCAGGCTCGAGAAGCTCGGCGGCGAGGACGTACGGCCCAACCTCGCGGTGTCGCTCAACGCGCCCAACGACGAGATCCGCGACGCGATCATGCCGATCAACCGCAAGTGGAACATCGCCGCGCTGCTCGCCGCGCTGCGCGCGTACCCGCTCGAGCAGCGCCGCCGAATCACGTTCGAGTACGTCCTGCTCGCGGGCGTCAACGACTCGCTGCGCGACGCGGCGCAGCTCGCGAAGCTGCTCCGCGGCGTGAAGTGCAAGGTGAACCTGATCCCGTGGAACCCGCACCCCGAGGCGCCGTACCAGCGCCCGGCGCCGGCGGTGATCGACGCGTTCCAGGCCGAATGCAAGCGGCTCGGGCTGCCGACCTACCTGCGCACGCCGCGCGGCGACGACATCGACGCGGCGTGCGGCCAGCTCGCGAACCGGTCGAACGGCGTGCCGCTGGTCCCGCTGCGCGTGCGCGGTCGGGCCGGAAATATCACGACGGAGTAGGGCGTAGATGTGTGGCGTGGCCGCCGTCGCGTTATCGTGATCACGTAGCGCATGAGCGACAGGCCGCCATCACGGGCGCTGCTGATCCTCGCGGGGCTGCTCACGCAGCTGATCGGCGTGGCGTGCCTGGTGCTCGCGCTCGCGTCGGTGCCGGTCGCGCACGACCTGCACCGCGGCATGCAATCGGTGATCGCGTCGGCGGTCGCGTCGCTCGCCGCGATCGTGTGCGGCACGCTGGTCTACCGCGGCCGGCTCGTGCCGCTCGCGCTCGCGGCCGGGGTCGACATCGGCTTCGGCATCGTGGTGCCGCGCGGCGGCTCGGCGATCGGCGTCCTGCTCCGCATCCTGCCGGCGAGCGACGCCAGCACGGCCGAGGGCGCGATCACCGGCGCGGCGATCGCGATGTTCGTCGCCGCGGTGCTGTGCGTGCTCGCGTTCCCGAGCGCGCTGGCGCTGCGGCGGTGGGCGCGCGACGAGATCGCGGCCGGGCGCGCCAACGAGCGGCCGTCGAAGCCGACCGATACGCTCAAGGGCGTCGGGCCGGCCCGGCTGGTGCCGACCCAGGTGCTGCGGCCGCTGTCGGACCGGCGGAGGTCGCGGCCGCTCGTGATCGTCGGGGTGGCGACGACCTTGATCGCGCTCGGGATCATTCTGATCTCGGCGGCGACGTCGGAGTCGGGAGGGGGAACGGGATCGGGAACGGGATCGGGATCGGGAAGAGGCTCGGGCTCGGGATCGGGATCGGGATCGGGAAGAGGCTCGGGCTCGGGCTCGGGATCGGCGAAGATCGTCGATGCCGGGGTTGCGGGCGACGCGGCGCCGGCCGACGCAGGCCTGCCCGGAATCCCTGCGCCCGATACCCTGGTGACCGCGCTGCACGCCGCGCTCGTCCACGCCAGCCCGGCCGAGCTCGCGCCGCTGCTCGACAGCAAGGCGTTCGCGTTCGGCGTCGAGGCGCACGAGGTGGCCGAGGGCCAGGCGGCGGTGATCGCCCAGCTCCGGCACGACCTCGGCGACGTGCCGTCGGCCGGCTTCAAGGTCGAGGTCCGCTTCAGCCAGCTCGGGCACGACGGCGACCTCGCGTGGCTCGCCGAGGAGCTGCGGGTCGGCGCGAAGGTGTTCGTGGTGACCGCGGTCGCGAGCGTGCACGGCGGGACGTGGACGATCGCGGCGCTGCACTGGGCCGAGGCGATGCCGAACGACACCGCGTACAAGCTCGCGCGCGACGGCGATCTCGCGACGCCCGACGCGATCCCCGACCGCCACGACGACTCGGCGCTCGCCCAGGCGATGCGCGCCGCGTTCGCGAGCAAGCCGAGCTTCGTCGAGGCGCGCAGCACCCGCCCCGACGGGTTCAACTTCGGCAGCGCGCCCGGCGAGCGCATCCTCGGCGGCGATGCGATCCGCAAGACGTTCGGCCGGATCCGCGCCACGTTGCGCCTGCACGACGCGGTCAAGGTCGGCACGCTCGGCGACCGCGGCGGCTGGGGTGCGGCGAACGTCGACTTCACCGACGCCGATCGCGACGGCACCCAGGTCACCCAGACGTTCCGCGTGCTCGTCGCGTGGATCCGCGAGGGCGACAGCTGGCGGATCGTGCAGACCCAGTTCTCGAATCCGCGGTGATCATGTTCCGCCGCCGGCGGTGAACGCGGCGCGCCACCGGCCGATCAGGGTCTGCGCGCTGGCCGACAGCCACGCGCGCACCGCTTCGGGATCGTAGCCGGCCCACGCGGCGCGATGCTTGTGCGCGAGCATGCTGGCCTCGGCCTGGATCGCGTTCTGGACCTGCGCCGCGGTGAGCGTGGTCGGATCGACGCTGGTGCGGGTGTACTTGTCGCGCGCGAGGAACCGGCTGCCGAGCACGTAGACCGTGAAGTGATCGCCGAGATCCGCGGTGCTCCACCAGTACGGCTTCAGCACGTCGAACCGGTTCGGGCCATCGTAGGTCGCCGAGTGCGGGCCGAACTCGGTGCCGGGGATGGTCAGCTCCTTGAGCTCGATGATGGTCTCGGGGTGGGTCGCGTCCTCGACCAGCAGCCAGAACCGGCGCAGCCCGGCGCTGCCGCCGGTCGTGCGGAGATCCTGGGCGACGTCGAGCAGCGTGCTCGGGAACCGCGGATCGCCGGCGACCAGCGCGGTGATCGCCGAGACCTCGTCGGAGGTCGCGGCCTGGACCTCGCCGCCGAGCGCGATCGCGTCCTTCTTGGTGTCCTTGGCGACGCCGTCATCGAGCAGCGTGTCCCAGTCGGGCTGGGTCGTCGGATCGACCGCGACCACGTTGCTGTCGGACTCGAGCACCGCGATGTACGCGTCGAGCGCGACCGTGTCGAGGTCCGGATCGTCGAACCACAGATCGGTCGCGAGCAGGTAGTGCAGGGCGTCGGCCGCGGCGGGGCACAGCCCGCCGTCGTCGAAGTCGTTGTCGCCGAACACGCCCGCGCCGTCGGCCAGCGTCCAGCCGAAGTTGTCGAGCTTGGCATCGCCGTGGCACAGCACCTCGCCGCCGGGCAGCGCGGCCGCGCGCGACGCGAGGTCGGCGTGGAACGCCGAGTCGGCGCCGCCGAGCAGCGAGATCGGCGAGGTCATCATGTCGGCCCACTTCACGTCGAACCCGGCGTCGTCGATCCAGGTCTGGAAGCCGCGGATGTAGGCCTCGTCGAGCGGGTGATCGAAGTCGGCGGGCTCGACCGCGGCGGGCAGCGCGAGCGGGCCGTCGGGCAACGCGGCG
>DATJAE010000407.1:0-14104 GCA_035516595.1 Kofleriaceae bacterium
GCCGACCATTCGGCACTCGGAGACGTGTGGCGTCTCGTCACGATTGTCCTCCAGAATGCTCACCCAGAATTCGGGCGGAGAGCTTCGCGCCGCCTCGACGATGTCTGATACAGGTTTCGACGTGCTCGTGACCGGGATTAACGTCCAGTGCCACAGCATACCGGACAAGATCTCAAGACATGAGAACGCGAAGTGCTCGCCGGTGTCGGACACCGCATACCCTTCGAGCGGGCCATCGTTGTAGATGAAGTGTTCGTTGTCGACCGATCGATAACGGCCAATCAGGCCGTGCGAGCTATTGGGTTCCATGCGTCACCTGCGTGTGAACTGCGCCGGCATCAGCAGCTCGCCGCGATCGGCCGCGACGATCGCGGCGTGGAGATATACGGCCGGATCGATGTCGTGGAGCTTCGCGGTCTCGACGATCGTGTACAGCGTGGCAGCGACCTCGGTGCCGCGCCGCGACTTCGAACCGAAGTGATTCCGCCGGCCGACGACCGGCCCGCGGATCCCACGCTCGGTCTGGTTGTTGTCGAGAGGAATGCGCGCATCGTCGATGAAGCGAATCAGCTTGGGCCAGTTGCCGAGAGTGTACGCTGCGGCCTTGCCGATCGAGAGGGACGTCAGCGTGACTATCGACGACAGCCAGTCCTTGAGCTCGTCGAGGACGCGAACCGATTCGGATCGTCGCAACTCCGCGAGATGCACCGGATCGCCTTCGGCCTTGCGATCGATCTCGTAAAGCGTGCCGATCCACGCGCACGCCTTTTCGGCGTCGGGATGATCCGGCATCGCTTCCTCGAAACGGCGGTAGACGTGCGCCCAGCAGTTCGCGAGCACGATTCCCGGACCCTCACGTGCGCCTGCCTCGTGCGTGCCGAGGTCGTCGCACACGATCGTGCCTCGATAGCCACCGACGAGCTCCTTGAAGGTCGCGGCGCTCTTGTCGTCGCGGATCCGATGAACGACGACGCCTGGCGCCGTGAGGCACCACATCTGCCATTTCTTCGCGCCGCGTACGTCGAGCCGTGGCCAGCCGGTCTGATCGAGACCGATCACAGGCTGCGCGAGGACATGATCGAACAGCGCCGCATCGATGCTCGCGAGCCGGTGCGCCAGCGCATTGGCGAGGTCCCATAGCGTCTGCGAGGTGATCGCGAGCCCGTGGCGATCCATGATCCGCGCCTGTCGCTCGAGCGGAGTCGGCCGGCTGCCCATCGGGATCTGACGAACCGGATTGATCGACGCCTTGCCGCGCGCGATCGCCCACGAGAAGAACCGCGACAGCAGGTTCATGTTGTGCCGGATCGACGCGTCGCTCAGCTCGCCTTCGGCGCGCTGCTCGTCGATCCACTCCATCACCGCCGCGAGGTCGATGTCCGCGAGCGGCTTGCGGTCGAACTTGGGCGCCAGGTGGCGCTTGCCGCGACTGCGATCATCATCGGCGTTGCGGTTCGTCAGGCCGTCCAGGAACAACTGGAAGAGCGCCTTGAACTGCGGCGCGTCGTCGTCATCCTCGATGCCGACCTGGCCGCGCGCGATGCGCGACTCGATCTCCTGGACCCAGCGCTTCGCGAGCGCCTTCGTTGGCTGCCGCGATGCCTTGTAGACCCAGCGACCGTTCTCCCGGTAGCCCACGTACCAGTTCGGGTTGTCCTTCGTTCCCCTGTTGAACACCGTCCCCATGTAGCCAGCCTCCGCTTACTACACATTTACTACAGGGGTGCGACGGGCCTTCGCGCGCCGAAAGCGCTAACGGACGAGAACCATATGATCCTCGTCCGTTAAGTCGCGGAGCGGACGGGACTCGAACCCGCGGCCTCCGGCGTGACAGGCCGGCGTTATAACCGACTTAACTACCGCTCCAGAACGAATCGAGTTGTCAGTGGGCGAAGCAGGGTTCGAACCTGCGACCACCGCCTTGTAAGGGCGACGCTCTTCCGCTGAGCTATTCGCCCGCTTCCGAGGTGAAGGTTCTTAGACGGCCGGGGGCGGCCTGTCAAGCTACTCGATGGTGATCGGCATCGGCGGGACAAGGATGAGCACGCTGCGCTGGTCGAGCGGGGTGCAGCCGCCGGCGAGGACCTGGATGGTCGCTCGGAAGATCTGCGGCTGGTCGGTCTGCACCACGAAGTCGTTGTACGCGTTGACGGTGAAGCCGACGACGGTGCCGGGCGTGACGTTGTAGAAGGTGGTGGTGTCGAACGTCGGATTCGGAAGGACCGGCGGCGGCGGCGGCAGCGTGAACGTCGCGGGGACGATCGACTTGAGGAAGTCGGCGGTGGTGTGGCCGGTGGGCAGCGGCACGCCGTTGATGTCGGTCAGCACGCCCATCGTCAAGCTGGTGACGGTGAAGGTCGCGAACCGCGTGAGCATCTGGATGCCGGTGACGACGCTCGTGGAGACGCCGGTGCCGTCGGTCTGGACGCGGAACACCACGGGGCACAGGCCGTCGGCGTCGGGCGCGCGGCCGGCGCCGCCGAAATCGGTGCAGCACTGGCCGGAGGCGCAGCCGGCCGGACGCGTGCCGGTGTAATCCCACGCGACGGGCGGGACGCGCGCGCCGGTCGAGGTCGCGAGGTCCTCGAAGTACGACTGCGCCTCGCAGGATGGATCGGTGCCGGTCGGGATCGCGGCCATGCCGACCAGGCGCGCGCAGATGTTGCCGAGCGCGGTCTTGGTCTGCGCGCGCGAGTGCGCGACGGCCGCGACCGCGCCGGTGTAGGCCTCGGCCTCGCTGTAGCCCGGCTCGCTGCACGACGCGGTCGACGCGGGATCGTGCGAGTCGGCGTCGCTGATCGCGACGATGACCGGCATCGTGCCCTGGCGGAACGCGACGCCGCCGACGCCGGTGTGGTTGGCGGGGACGTTGGTCGGCGACGGACCGGTGAGGCCGTCGCCGGTCGCGGCCTGGTAGATCGCCTCGATGCCACCCTCGGGGAGATCGTTGCCGCAGCCGATCGTGCCGCCACTCGCGTTGGTGAGCCCGTTGACCGCGCTCGCGACCGCGGCGGTGTTGCTGGTGATCACCTGCCGCAGCTTGAACGGCTGATCGTCGGTGCCGTCACCGGCGCAGTTGACGTTGCCGTACGGGTTGATCGGGAAGTCCTCGAGCGCGCCGACGCCGAACTGGGTGTTGGCGACGGCGGCCTGGATGCCGGGGATCACCGTGCCGGTGAGCGCGTTCTGGAGGTTCTTGATCTCGCCGGCCATCGAGCCGGTGGTGTCCATCAGGAAGAACACGTCGAGCGCCTGCACCGCGGTCTGGAAGTCGAGCGGCTTGTTCACTGGACCCATCGCGTCGTTGTAGGGAAGGATGAAGAAGAAGTCCTGCTGGGTGCCGCTCTGGCGGTAGGCGACGACGGTGATCTGCGCCTGGCCGGTGAGGCCGCCGTAGTCGGCGGTGATCAGCGAGACGACCGCGTTGGCGGTGGTGAACGCCGGGATCGACAGCGTCGAGCCAGTCATCGTGCCGACCGCCGGGTTCATCACGTTCCAGGTCGCGGTCGCGCTGACGTCCTCGTCGACGCCGTCGGCGTAGACCGCGGTCGCGGTGAAGCCCTGCGCGCCGGTCGCGTTGAGATCGAGCTGCACGATCGGGTTGGTCGGCGTGATCGTGATGCCGGTGAGCACGTGGCCCGCGTCGGTGCCGCCGTCGCCGCTGGATGGGGCATCGACCGGCGACTTGTGCTTGAGGTTGGAGGGACCGCAAGCGACGACGCTCGCGAGCACGATGCACGCGCGGAGGGGCCTCATCTGGCCCGAAGGTATCACCGCGCGCGAACGGCGGCGCGAGTTTCAATGAGCGTCGCGCGGATCACTCGGCGGCATGGTCTCCACGATCCGCCAGTCGACCACGCTCGAGGGCTCGCGCAGGAACTCGTCCGGCTGGGGGTGGGCCAGCGCGTGGCGGAGTACCTCGTCCATGTGCTTGACCGGGATCACCATCATCTGCTCGAGCACGGCCTCGGGTACGTCCTTCAGATCCTTCTTGTTCTCGTCGGGGAAAAGCACGGTAGTCACGCCTGCGCGATGTGCGGCCAGGATCTTCTCCTTGAGCCCGCCGATCGGCAGGACCCGGCCGCGCAGCGTGACCTCGCCGGTCATCGCGATGTTCTGACGCACCGGGATGCGGAGCAGCGCCGAGGCCATCGCGGTCGCCATCGTGATGCCGGCGCTCGGACCGTCTTTCGGGATCGCGCCCTCCGGGAAGTGGACGTGGATGTCGACCTTGTTCTGGAAGTCGTTGGACAGCCCGAACGTACCGGCGCGCGAGCGCAGGTAGCTCATCGCGGCCTGCGCGCTCTCCTGCATGACCTCGCCGAGCTTGCCGGTGAGGGTCAGCTTGCCCTTGCCGGGGACGATCGTGACCTCGGCGGTGAGCAGATCTCCGCCGAACATCGTGACCGCCAGGCCGTTGGCCAGGCCGATCTCGTCGTCCTTCTCGCGCCGGGTCTCGCGGAACCTCTCGATGCCGAGCCACTCGGACAGGGCCTCGGGTGCGATCGCGTAGCTCGCGCCGCCCTGCCGGCCGCGCGCGAGCCAGTCCTTGGCGATCTTGCGGCACACCGTCGCGATCTCGCGCTCGAGGTTCCGCACGCCGGCTTCCTTGGTGTAGCGGTGGATGATCGCGGTGAGCGCGTCGTCGGTCCACTCGACCGCGAGATCCTTGACGCCGTTGTTCTCCGACTGCTTCGGGATCAGGTACTGGTGGGCGATCGCGACCTTCTCCCACTCGGTGTAGCCGGGCAGCTCGATGATCTCGAGGCGATCTTGAAGGGGCAGCGGGATCGCGTGCTGCTGGTTCGCGGTCGTGATGAACATGACGTCGGACAGGTCGTAGTCGAGATCGAGGTAGTGATCGTTGAACGCGTTGTTCTGCTCGGGATCGAGCACCTCGAGCAGCGCGCTCGCCGGGTCGCCGCGGAAGTCCATCGACATCTTGTCGATCTCGTCGAGCAGGAACACCGGGTTGTTCGAGCCGACCTTCTTCAGCGACTGCACGAGCTTTCCGGGCAGCGCGCCGAGATAGGTGCGGCGGTGGCCGCGGATCTCGGCCTCATCGCGCACGCCGCCGAGCGATTGCCGGACGAACCGCCGCCCGGTCGCGTGCGCGATCGAGCGCGCCAGCGAGGTCTTGCCGACGCCGGGCGGGCCGACCAGGCACAGGATCGGGCCGCGCTGGCGCGGCACGAGCGCCTGGACCGCGAGGTATTCGAGGATGCGCTCCTTGACCTTCTTCAGGCCGTAGTGCTCGGCCTCGAGGATGCCCTCGGCCTCGTTGATGTCGTGGCGGTCCTCGGTCTTGTCGTCCCACGGCAGCGCGATCACCCAGTCGAGGTAGTTGCGCACGACGGTCGCCTCGGCGCTCATCGGCGACATCTGCTTCAGCTTCTTGAGCTCCTTCTGGCAGCGCTCGCGCGCCTCCTTGCTCATCCGCTTCTGCTTGATCTTCTGCTCGAGCTCGCCGAGCTCGTTCTTGAACTCGTCGCGGTCACCCAGCTCCTTCTGGATGGCCTGCATCTGCTCGTTCAGGTAGTACTCCTTCTGCTGCTTCTCCATCTGCTTCTTGACGCGCGTGCGCAGCTTCTTCTCGACCTGCCGGATCTCGATCTCGCCCTGCATCAGCTCGCCGAGCCGCTCGAGCCGGCGCGCCGGCGACGGCGTCTCGAGCAGCTCCTGCTTGTCCTTCAGCTTGAGCGCGACGTGCGCGACGATCGTATCGGCGAGCCGGCCGGGCTCGTCGATCGTGCGCACCGAGACCAGCATCTCGGGCGGGATGCGCGTGTTGAGCTTGACGTAGTCCTCGAACACGTCCTGCACCGAGCGCATCAGCGCCTGGACCTCGACGGTGTCGTCGTCGGGCTCGTCGACGTCGTCGACGTCGCACACGAAGAACGGCTCGCTCTGGACGAAGCCGGTGATCCGCGCGCGCGCGCGGCCCTCGACCAGCACCTTCACCGGACCCTTGGGGAAGCGCAGCAGCTGGATGATGTGGCCGACCGTGCCGATCGCGAAGATGTCGTCCTCGGACGGATCGTCGGTCTTCGCGCGGCGCTGCGCCGCGAGCAGGATCTGCTTGTCGCCGGCCATCGCGTCCTCGAGCGCGGAGAGCGACTTGTCGCGACCGACGAACAGCGGCACGACCATGTGCGGGAACACGATGATGTCGCGCAGCGGTAGCAGGGGCAGACGATAGCCACCCCGATCGTCCAGCTTCATAGAGCGATACTTTAGGGGCGACGGATACTTGAGCAAGAATTGTCGGCCGAACGCGGCAAAAATACCGCGTTTACCGCGGCCGTGATGCCACGAACTGTTGCGGTACGAGGTTTTCCGACGGCAAACGATCCTCCCACGATCCCGATCCGCTCGTAAGGCCGCTTCCATCGCGCGCCGGTGGCATCTCCGCTGCTCTCTTACGCCCGCGCGCGATGCATCGGCCCGATTATCCGCCCCCGCTCGTCGAGGCCTTCCTGCTGATCGAGCAGCCGCGCCAGCGACTGGGGCACTGGACCCAGGCGCTGCAAGCGCTCGACTCGGCGATGGCGCCGCCGCTCGCCGCGATCACCGCGTACTACGACCCGACCTGCGATCAGGCGCTGCTCAACGTGCGCTACGACGAGCTCGCGCTCGGACCGACGCGGCTCGGCTTCGTCGTCGAGGTCGCGCTGCTCGCCGAGATCGGGATGATCCAGCCAGCCGAGCTCACCGAGGGCGAGCGCGCGCGGTTTCTCCAGGAGCGGCTCACCCGCTGCAAGCTGCACGTCACCTATCAGCGCGGCGTGGTGGCCGCGCTGACCGAGCTGGTGCGCCGGATCCGCGAGCAGCGCGCCGCGGCCGCGCCTTCGACGCCGCCGGCCGCGCGCGGCCGGGTCGAGCCGCGCGGCGATACCGACGATCCGGTCATGCTGGTCGCCGCGAAGGGCACGCGCAACGACCTCTCGCCGCGCGAGGTGATCGAGGCGATCGCCGAGCCGCCGCCGCTGCCATCGCCGCCGCCGGCGATCGTCGTGGTCGACGAGCTCGTCCACCGGCCCGCGCGCCACGTGATCCCGCGGTCGTCGCGCGTGCAGACGGTCGAGATGTCGCCGCAGGAGGCCGAGCGCCTGGTCACCGACACCCGCGTGCTCGAGATCGAGGACGACCTGCCGCCGCAGCCGCCTCGCCTCGGCTCGCCGCGCACGGAGAGCGCGCGCGAGCGGCCGCGCGGCTCGTCCTCGCCGGCCACGCGCGCGCCGAGCCCCAGGACGCCGGGCGCGGTCCCGTACCTGCCGCCGAACGCGCCGGCGCCGACCGACACGATCTTCGCGCGCTACCTGCGCAGCGGGCGCTGGGTGCCGATCCGGATCGGCGCCCTGTCGCTCAAGGGCGCGGCGCTGATGACCGGGGCGCTGCCGCGGCTGCACGACCACGTCGACGTCGCGCTCGCGTTCGGCACGCACCGCGCGCTCGTGCGCGGCGCGGTCGGCAAGGTGTCGACCGATCGCGAGGCCGCGACGACCGGCGCGTCGACGTTCAGCGTCAGCTTCGAGCTCGACGACGGCGCGCGGCGCTCGCTGACCGCGCTGCTCACCGCCGCGCGCCAGGCGCACGTCACGATCAAGCCGCCGCCGGCGCGCGCGACCCGGCGGTTCCCGGTCGAGTGGCCGGTGTGCCTGGGCACGGTGCGCGGCGCGATCAAGGGCGATGCGCTCGACATCTCGCAGGGCGGGATGTTCGTGCGGCCGGCGCTCGCGCTCGCCGGCGAGACCGCGCTCAGCTTCTCGGTCGTGCTCGACGACGGCGACGGGCCGATCGCGGGCCGCGCCAAGGTCGTGCGCCACATCGCCGACGACATCGCGAAGTCGTGCGGGCTGCCGGCCGGCTACGGGCTCGGCATCACCGACATGGCGGACGCCGACCACAAGCGCTGGCTCGCGTTCCTCGCCCGGATCGAGCGGCGCGCCGACAAGCGCGTGCTGATCGGCGCGACCCCGCAGCGCATGCTCGAGCTGCACGGCGCGCTGGCCAGCTGCGGCTACTCGGTGATCGGAGGCACCGATCCGGGCGCGCTGGTCCAGCTCGCGAGCGCCGGCGAGCGCCCCGCCGACGCCGCGCTGATCGACGCCGGGTGGCTGCACAACGGCGCGTCGGCTTCGTGGCTGGAGAGCGTGTTCTCGGCCCGCAACGTGCCGTGTGTGACGCTGCAGGGCGATGCACGGCGGGCGCGCATCGCGATCGACCGGGTGCTCGACGTGGCGTGACGCCACGCCTTGGCGGAGATGCCACAGGTGTAGCAAACGCACGTTCACAACGTGGCAAGGCTGCTACCAACCATGGGTTGGTCCGGCCTCTTAACATCGCGACCCGTGGTCGAGTCGGACATTCGCACCCTGGCCTCAGAATTGCGAAGATTTCGCTCAAAGGGGTTCGTTCCAATGAAGCCTATCAAGTCTGTACTCGTGCTCGCGATCATGCTCGCGCCCGCGCTCGCCGGCGCGCAGGGCTACTACGGTCCCGGCCCGGCGCCGTATCCGGGCGGGTTCCACCACCGCATGGGCCGTCTCGCATGGGGCTTCAGCCTCGGGCTCGGTGCGATGAACGACGACGGCGGCAAGATCACCTGCGACAACTGCGACTACAGCACGGCGACGTTCGAGGTCGACGCGCACCTCGGCGGCTTCGTCACGCCGCGCTTCGCGCTGATGGCCGAGTTCCAGGGCAACGGCCAGACCGTGCACCAGACCGGCTACGACACCACCGAGTTCAGCCAGGGCGCGGCGATGCTCGCCGGCCAGTTCTGGCTCACGCCGCAGCTGTGGATCAAGGGCGGCATCGGCTTCGCGCACATCGACGTCCAGGACGACTTCAACGGCACGTACCAGCCGGTCGACAACGGCCTGGCGCTGATGGGTGCGGTCGGCTTCGAGCTGATGTCGGCGCGGTTCTTCGCGCTCGACCTGCAGGGCCGGCTCATCGAGGGCAGCTACGACGGCGTGAACGACCACGTCACGTCGGGCACGATCGGCCTGGGCCTCAACTGGTACTAGCGCTTATCGAAGCGCCATGCGCCCCCGCTCGTCGGGGGCGCCGCATTTTCGGGCCATTTTAATGGAGTCGAACGTGCGGTTGGGGGGACCTTCGAGGCATGCGTTTGTCGGTGCTTGCCGTCGTCGCGGCGGCCACGTCCGCGGCGCACGCGGAGCCGGGTCGCCAGCCCATCACCCTCGAGGACGCGCTCGCCGCCGCACGCGACGCGCCGGCTGCGCGGGTGTCGCCGCACGAGGTCGAGGCCGCCGAGGCCAGCATCGGCGCTGCGAGCGCCTGGCCGGCGCCGTCGATCCACCTCGCGACCGATCGCCTGACCGCGCGGCTGGTCGCGGGGGCGAGCATCCCGCTGCCGGTGTTCGGCACGGTCGGCGCCGCGCGGCGCCAGGCCACCGCCGAGGCCGAGGTCGTGCGCGCCGAGGCCGAGCTGGTGCGCCGCGAGCTGCGCCACCGCGTGGTCGTGGCGTGGGTCGCGCTGGCCCGCGCCGACGGCGAGGTCACCACGACCTCGATCGCGGCGCAGCAGGCGGCCGAGCTCGAGCTGATCGCGCGCGGCCGGCTCGCGGCGGGCACCGGCGCCGACGTCGATGTCACGGTCGCGTCGGCGGCACGCGCGCGGGCGGGGCTCGCGGCGGCGGCGGCGGAGCGCGACGAGGATGCGGCGTCGGCCGAGCTCGCGGGCCTGCTCGGCTGGGACCCGGCGCGCATGCTGATCGCCGCCGGCGCACCGGTGACCGGCGGCGAGCAGGAGCTGGGCACGTTGATCGGCCGGCTCGGGGTGCACCCCGAGCGCGCGGCGGCCGAGCGCCGGGTCGATGCGGCGCAGGCGGCGGTCGATCAGGCGCTGTCGCAGCGCTGGCCGATGATCGCGGTCGAGGGCGAGGTCTCGCTCGACGATCCGACGCTCGAGCCGCAGGGCAAGAACGACGCGCGGGTCGGGCTGTCGCTCGAGCTGCCGGTGTTCTCGCACGTCGGCGACAAGGCGCGTGCGGCGCGCGCGACTCGCGAGGCCGATCGCGCGCGGCTGGTCGCGACCGAGCACACGCTCGCGGGCGAGCTGGTCGCGGCGTACCGGCGGTGGCAGGCCGCGACCGACGCGCTGCACGCGCTCGAGCGCGACGTCGAGCCGGCGCAGGAGCGCGCCGCGGCGCTGTCGGCGCAGGCGTTCCGCGAGGGCGCGCGCGACCTCGAGTCCGCGCTGCAGGCCGAGCGCGATCTCGCGCAGGTGCGCGCCGAGCTCAACAACGCGCGCGCCGATGCCGCGATCGCGTTCGCCGATCTCGAGCTCGCGGCGGGGCAGGAGATCGACGGTGCGCCATAGCTGGCTGGTGGCGCTCGTCGCGCTCGCCGCGTGCCGGCACGAGCCGGCGGGCGAGGGCGACGACGACAAGCCCACCGCCGCGGCGGTGACCTGTCGGCCGGCGGTCGCGACCGAGATCGCGGACACGGTCGAGGTCACCGGCGTGATCGCGCCGCCGCCCAGGGACGACGCGATCGTGAGCTCGCCGACCGCGGGCCGGGTCGCGCTGGTCGCGGTCGAGGAGGGCGATCACGTCGACGCCGGCGCGCTGCTCGCGACGATCGAGGACCCGGCGCTGCCGGCCGGCTCGGTCGAGGCGCGCGCCGAGGTCGCGTCCGCCGAGGCCGCCAAGACCGCGGCGGATCAGGAGCTCGCGCGCGCCGAGCGGCTGGTCAACGCCGGGATCGGCGCGCGCAAGGATCTCGACGATGCCAGGGCCCGCGCGGCCGCGGCCGCCGCCGCGCTCGAGGCCGCCGACGCGCGCGCGGCTCTGGCGTCGAGCCGGATGGCGCGCCGCGAGCTGCGCGCGCCGCGCACCGGCACGGTGTTGCACGTGTGGCGCTGGGTCGGCGAGAGCGTCGACGGCACGACCGCGACGCCGGTCGCCGAGGTCGCCGATCTATCCACCCTCGAGCTCCACGCCCAGGTGCCGCCGACCGGCCTCGCGCCGCTGCGCGACGGCATGACCGCGCAGGTCCGCGTGCTCGGCGTCGCCGCGCCGATCGCCGCGACGATCGTGCGGGTCGCGCCGGCGGTCGATCCGACGACGCTGCTCGGCCTGGTGCGGCTCCAGCTCGCGAGCGCGGACGGCGGCGTCAAGGTCGGCAGCGCGGCGACCGCCCAGATCGCGGTCGCGACCCGCCCCGGCCTGCTCGTGCCCGCGAGCGCGCTGCGGCGTTCGCTGGTCGGCGCCGACGAGGTCGTGGTGTGCGATCGCGGTGTCGCGCGGGTGCGCGGCGTGACGGTCGGCGCGCGCGGCGAGCGCGGCGTCGAGCTCAAGGACGGCGTCAAGCCGGGCGAGCAGGTCGTGGTCGACCACGTGCTCGGCCTCGAGGACGGCCAGCCGCTGGTCGCGGCGGCGGGGAGCGCGAAGTGACGCTGGTCCGCTGGCTGCGCACCCACGCGGCGCTGGTGTGGCTCGCCACCCTGTCGCTCGCGGTGGTCGGCGCGTTCTCGATCTTCAGCCTGCCGAGCGGGATCTATCCCGAGATGACGTTCCCGCGCGTGATCGTCGTCGCGCACGCCGGCCAGCTCGCGCCCGAGCTGGTCGAGGCGCAGATGACCCGCCCGCTCGAGCAGGCGCTCGCGGTCGTGCCCGGCGTGCGCCACGTCCGCGCGCGCACGATCCGCGGCGCCGTCGAGCTGTCGCTCCAGCTGACCGATGCGGCCGATCCGCTGCAGGTCCAGTACGCCTGCCAGACCGCGGTCGATCACGTCGACCTGCCGCGCGGTGCGACCACCGTGGTGCAGCGCGTGCTGCCGACCTCGGTGCCGGTCGTGACGTTCAACCTGAGCGCGGCCAAGGGCGTGGCCGCCGATCCGCGCCGCCTGCGCGAGGTCGCCGAGCGGATCGTGCGGCCCGCGCTGGTCCGCGTGCACGGGATCGGGGCGGTCGAGCTGCTCGGCGGCCGGGTGCGCCAGATCCAGGTCCAGATCCATCCCACCGAGCTCGCCGCGCTGCACGTCACGCCGTCGCAGCTCGCGACCCGGATCGAGCAGGCGGATCAGGTGATCGCCGCAGGCCGCGTGTTCGACCAGTACCAGACCCTGCCGGTCGTGCTCGACGCGCAGGCGACCGATCTCGATCGGCTGCGCGCGCTGCCGATCGCGAACGGCCCGACCGGACCGATCGCGCTGTCGGCGGTCGCCGACGTCAGCGACGGCGCCGAGGACCCCGAGGTGATCGTGCGCAGCCCGCGCGGCGAGGCGGTCGCGATCTCGGTCGCGCGGCTGCCGGGCGCGAGCACGCCGGACGTGGTCGATGGCGTGCGCGACGCGATCGCGCAGCTGCGCGCGGCGCACGTCCTGCCGCCCGACGTCGAGCTGTCCGCGGTGTACGACCAGGCCGAGCTGGTCGACGACTCGATGGCGAGCGTGCGCGACGCGATCCTCGTCGGCATCGCGCTGTCGCTGCTGGTGATCGCGCTGTCGCTGCGCGACTGGCGCGCCGGGCTGTGCGCGGCGCTGCCGGTGCCGCTCACCCTGCTCGGCACGTTCGCGGTGATGCGCGCGCTCGCCGCGCTCGGCTTGCCGATCACGCTCAACCTCATGTCGCTCGGCGGGCTCGCGATCGCGATCGGCCTGGTGGTCGACGACGCGATCGTCGTGACCGAGGGCATCGTGCGCCGGATCGAGGACGGCCACGATCCGCAGGTCGCGGTCGAGCTCGGCACGCGCGACATGTTCGCGGCGGTGATCGGCACGACGTTCACGACCGTCGTGGTGTTCGCGCCGCTCGGTCTGCTCTCGGGCGTGACCGGCCGGTTCCTCGGCGCGCTCGCGATCACGCTCGCGATCGCGGTCCTGCTGTCGATGGTGCTCGCGCTCACCTTGATCCCGGTCGCGGCGTCGATGATCCGGCATCGCCGCCGGGCGACCGCCGCGCGCGGCGACCGGATCGGCCGCGCGATCGGCTACCTGGTGCGGCACCGCGCGGTGGCGGTGATCGCGGTGGTCGGGCTGATCGTCGCCGGCTGGGTCGCGACGACCCGGGTGTCGACCGGATTCCTTCCGCAGATGGACGAGGGTGCGTTCGTGCTCGACTTCTTCCTGCCGGCGGGCACCTCGCTCGAGGAGACCGACCGCGTGGCGCTCGCGATCGACGACGTGCTGCGCGCGACGCCCGAGGTCGCGACGTTCACCCGGCGCACCGGCAGCGAGCTCGGGCCGGCGACCGCGACGATGCAGAGCCGCGGCGACATCATGGTGCGGCTGGTGCCGCGCGGCGATCGCGCCGAGATCCGCGACGTGATCGCCGAGGTGCGCGACAAGCTGCGCAGGACGGTGCCCGAGGCGCGCTTCGAGTACGCGCAGCTCCTGCAGGACGTGCTCAACGACCTCGCCGGCAACCCGGCGCCGATCGAGGTGCGCGTGCTCGGCGACGATCGCGCGGCGCTCGAGGGCTACGCCGAGCGCGCCGGCAAGCGGCTCGACACGCTCGACCAGCTGGTCGACGTGTTCGACGGCCGCGAGGGCCAGACGCCGATCCTGCGCTCGCGGATCGAGCCGCTCGAGATCGCGCGGCTCGGGCTCGGCGCCGACGACATCGGCAGCGACCTCGCGATCGCGCTGGCCGGGCGCGAGGTCGCGCAGGTGATCCGCCCGGAGCGCACGATCGGCGTGCGGCTGCGCTACCCCGACGCGATCCGGTTCGATGCCGAGGCGCTGGCGCGCTCGCCGATCGCGTACGGCCCGCGCGCGCTGCCGCTCGGCCAGGTCGTGACGTTCGACCGCCCGCTCGCGCCCGCGGTGCTGCGCCGCGACGGGCTGCGGCCGGCGGTGCTGATGACCGCGGCGACCCGCACCGGCGATCTCGGCGGTGCCCAGGCCGCGGTGCGCGACGCGCTGCGCGAGCTCCCGGTGCCGCCCGGCGCGCAGGTCGAGCTCGGCGGCCAGGCCGCGTCGGCGAGCGCGGCGCGCGGCGAGCTGATCGAGGTCGCGCTGGTCGCCACGCTGCTCGTGCTGCTGCTGCTGATCCTCCAGCTGCACTCGCTCCGGCTCGCGCTGGTCGTGCTGATCGGCGCGCCGCTGTCGACCGTCGGCGGGCTGGTGATC
>DATJAE010000408.1:0-18446 GCA_035516595.1 Kofleriaceae bacterium
GACGCCGTGATCGGCGACTACGTGCTCGCGCACGTCGGCTTCGCGATCGCGCGCATCGACCCCGACGCCGCGGCGCGGACGCTCGCCGAGCTCGGCATCACCTCGGAGGAGGCATGAAATACGTCGACGAGTTCCGCGATCCCGGTGCCGCGCGCCGCCTGGCCGACGACATCGCGCGCACGACGACGCGGCCGTGGCGCGTGATGGAAGTGTGCGGCGGCCAGACCCACGCGATCGTCCGCTACGGCCTCGCCGAGCTGCTTCCGCCGACGCTCGAGCTGATCCACGGGCCCGGCTGTCCGGTGTGCGTGACACCGGCCGCGATCCTCGACCTGGCCCACGATCTCGCGGCTCGCCCCGGCGTCGTGCTGTGCACGTTCGGCGACATGCTGCGCGTCCCGGGCACGCGCACCGACCTCTACGGGGTGAAGGCCGCGGGCGGCGACGTCCGCGTCGTGTACGGCCCGCTCGACGCGCTGCACATCGCCGAGGCGCACCCCGATCGTGACGTCGTGTTCCTCGCGGTCGGGTTCGAGACGACCGCGCCCGCGAACGCGATGGCGGTCTACCAGGCGCGCCAGCGCGGCATCGGCAACTTCTCGATGCTGGTGTCGCACGTGCTCGTGCCGCCGGCGCTCGAGGCGCTGCTCGCGCCCAGCGACCGGCGCCTCGACGGGCTGCTCGCAGCAGGTCACGTGTGCTCGGTGATGGGGCTCGACGAGTACCGCCCGCTCGCCGCCCGGCACGCCGTGCCGATCGTCGTCACCGGCTTCGAGCCGCTCGACATCCTGCAGGGCGTCGCGATGTGCGTCCGCCAGCTCGAGGCCGGCCGCCACGAGGTCGAGAACCAGTACGCGCGCGCGGTCGCCCCCGACGGCAACCACCACGCGCGCGCGCTGATCCGCGAGGTGTTCGAGGTCGTCGATCGCGACTGGCGGGGCATCGGCGAGATCGCCGCGAGCGGGCTCGGTCTACGTGCCGCGTACGCCGATCACGACGCGCTTCGCCGCTTCGGTCCTGCGCCTCGCGTCGCCGCGCCGGCGACCGAGTGTCTGAGCGGGCTGGTGCTCCAGGGCCGGCTACGGCCGACCGAGTGCCCGGCGTTCGGCACGCGGTGCACGCCGGATCGCCCGCTCGGCGCACCGATGGTGTCGAACGAGGGCGCGTGCGCGGCGTACTATCACCATCGCCGAGCGGCACGATGACCGACGGCGCGAGCTGTGCGTTGCCGCTCCTTCCCTCGCTGGTCACGCTCGCGCACGGCGGCGGCGGCCGGCTCACCGAGCAGCTCGTCGACGCGACGTTCCGCCGCGCGTTCGACAACCCGGCGCTCGCCGCGCGTCACGACGGCGCGGTGATCGCGCACGCCGGCGTCCGGATCGCCACCACGACCGACGGCTACGTCGTGCGGCCGATCGTGTTCCCGGGCGGCGATCTCGGCAGCCTCGCGATCCACGGCACGATCAACGATCTCGCGATGTGCGGCGCCCGCCCGCTGATGATCACCGCGGCGGTCATCCTCGAAGAGGGCGTCGCGGTGGACCTCGTGCAGCGGATCGCCGGATCGATGGCGGCCGCCGCCCGCGCGGTCGGCGTACCGATCGTCGCCGGCGACACCAAGGTCGTCGAGCGCGGCAAGGGAGACGGGATCTACGTGACGACGACCGGCGTGGGCGTGTGCGAACACCCGCTCGACATCCAGCCCGCGCGCGTCGTCCCTGGCGACGCCGTCCTCGTCTCGGGAGACCTCGGCCGCCACGGGATCGCGGTGATGTCCGCGCGTGAAGGCCTGGCCTTCGACGGCGCGATCGCGAGCGACAGCCAGCCACTGTGGGCGCCGGTCGCGGCGCTGCTCGAAGCCGGCATCGAGGTCCACTGCCTGCGCGACCTGACGCGCGGCGGTCTCGCGATGGCGCTCGTCGAGATCGCCGCGACCGCGCGCGTGGCGATCGAGCTCCGCGAGCGCGCGCTCGCGGTCGACCCGGCGGTGCACGGCGCGTGCGAGGTGCTCGGGCTAGATCCGCTCCACGTCGCGAACGAGGGCCGGTTCGCGGCGATCGTCCACGCCGAGCACGCCGACCGCGCCCTGGCCGTGCTCCGCGCGACGCGCGAGGCGGCAGGAGCGGTGCTCGCCGGTCGCGTCGCGTCCGGCGAGGGCGTCACCTCGACCACGGCGATCGGGACGACGCGCGTGGTCGAGGCACCGCGTGGCGAGCAGCTTCCGCGAATCTGTTGACGTGCGTTCCGGTCGCCAGCCGCCGAGGAACCGGTCCGGTTCGCCGGCTGTCTGCCGCCAGCGCCGCGTTCACGTCACGTGCTCTGCCCCGGCCGCGCCAGCCGGTCCGGGCCGAGCCGGTCGAGCATCGCCAGCAGGCCATCGAGGATCGTGTATGGATGCGGCGGGCACCCGGGCACGAACAGGTCGACCGGTACGATCGATGATGCGCCGTCGTGAACCTCGGAGTGCCCGACGTACGGGCCACCGGAGATGGCGCATGCGCCGACCGCGATCACGATCTTGGGCGGTGGAACGGCGTCGTAGGTCTTCTGCAGCGCGAGCCGCATGTTCTCGGAGACGGCGCCGGTGATCAGCAGGCCGTCGGCATGGCGGGGTGACGCGACGTACTGGATCCCGAATCGTCCGAGGTCGAACACGATCGTGCCGAGCACGTTGACGTCGGCCTCGCAGCCGCCGCAGCCGCCCGCCGAGACGACGCGCAGCTTGAGCGAGCGCTTGAACATCCGCAGCACCTTGTCGTCGAGCGCGGCGGCGCGGACGGCGAAGTCGCCGCGAACGACGAGGTCCTCGCGTCGGCGCGTTGCGAGGCGATAGTCGCGCGAGTAGGTGATGGCACCTTCGGGACACGCGCTGGTGCACTCGGTACAGAACAGGCAGCGGCCGAGGTCGAGCGCGAGCGATCCGGCGCCGCCGGCGAGCGCGTCGGTCGGGCACGCCGCGATGCACGCACGGCAGCCGTCGACGCAACGCGACGCGTCCACGAGCGGAGCGCCGCGGAAGCGCTCCGGCATCGCCGGCGCGACGTCGGGGAAGTCGCCGGTGCGATGGCCTTGCTTCAAGCGCGCGAGCAGGATCTTCAGCACCGCATGCTCCTAGAGGTCGTACCCGCAGTACGAGAGGTTGAAGCTCTTGTTGCAGAGCGGGAAGTCCGAGATCTGTTGATCGCGCAGCGCCATCGCGAGCCCGGTCCAGTTATGGAACGACGGATCGACGACCTTGTAGGCAGCGAAGCGGCCCGTCGCGTCGGTGATCGCGACGTGACACAGCTCGCCGCGCCAGCCCTCGACCAGCGAGACGGCGAGCATGCCGGGGCGAGGCGGCGGCACGTCGCGACGCGGCGCCCCGCGCGGCAGCTCGGCGAGCTGCGTGCGGACATATGCGATCGACCGCTCGATCTCGAGCCAGCGAACGTACGCGCGCGCGAACACGTCGCCGCTATCGACCGTGGACACCGGCACGTGCGCGAGCTGATAGATCCCGGCCGGGTGGGTCTTGCGAACATCGCGACGCAGGCCGCACGCGCGCGCGGCCGGGCCGACCAGACCGAGCGTGGTGGCGACGTCCTCGCTGATCCGGCCGGTGTCCTCGAACCGCGCCATCACGCTCGCGGTCGCCCACAGCAGCCCGACCGCGTCGGTGACGTCGCGCTCGGCGGCGGCGAGCCGATCGAACAGCTCGGACACGAGCGCCGGCTCGATGTCGAACATCACGCCGCCGGGACGCACGAGGCCGCGCCCGAAGCGACTGCCGCAGACGAGCGCGGTCATGTTGAGGAAGTCGCCGCGCAGTCGCCCGCAGAACGAGGCCGTGGGCAGAAAGCCCACGTCGTTGGCGAGCGCCCCGAGGTCGCCCGTGTGATTCGCCAGCCGCTCGAGCTCGAGCGCGATCGCGCGGAGTGCATAGCTTCGCGGCGCGGCTCGCTTGCCGCCGAGCGCCTCCATGACCTCGGCGTACGCGGTCGCATGGCCGATCGTGGAATCGCCCGACAGCGTCTCCATGTAGTGGACGGTGCGCTTGTCCGGACCGCCGACGAGGCGCCGCTCGACGCCGCGATGCTGATAGCCGAGCGAGATCTCGAGATGGAACACGTGCTCGCCGAAGCACTGGAACCGAAAGTGACCGGGCTCGATCACGCCCGCGTGAACCGGACCGACCGCGACCTCGTGGACCTCCTCGCCGTCCACGCGAAAGAACTCGGTGACGCCGACGACCGGACTGGTGTCGCCGCGGCCCCACGCGTCGCGGCCCGGCCGGTAGGACCGATGAAATCGGACGGGCTTGAACCATGGATGGCCGGCGGGGCGAACGCCCCATTGCTCGGCGATCTCGCGCTCGAACAGATGAGCCTGGGCGCAGCTCGGCGTGATCGACGGCATCTCGTCGCCGTCGACCACGGTGCGCCCGCACCGCAGGATCCCGCCGTCGTCATCGGCGAGCACGGCGTGGAGCACGACGCGATCGCCGTCGGGCACGCCGAACCACGCGCCGAGCCGCTGACCGCCCGCGACGGCGTCGACGATCGCCGCCCGGAAGCGATCGCCGGCGAGCTCGGGCACGGCGGTCAGCGCGACCGCGGTGGCGTTGGGAACGGGCAGGAGGTCGGTCATGTCGCGGTACCGATCATGGCCATCGCGTCGCGGATCATCCGGTCGAGCGGCGCGGGGATGTAGAGCCCCAGGAGCAGCACGATCGCGAGCAGCGCGATCGGCGGCCCGACCGTCCCCAGCGAGTCGTGGAACGTGTTCGGCGGCAGCGACTCGGGGGGCTCGCCCTGAACGACGGCGATCACCGTCGCACCCATGCCGACGAACACGACGAACAGCAGCACGAGGAAGATCGCCGCGATCGCGATGTGACCGGCGGCGACCGTGCCACGCAGGATCGTGAACTCCGAGACGAACGCGCCGAACGGCGGCGACGCGGTGATCGCGAAGAACGCCGCGAGGAACAGTCCGCCCGACGCCGGCACGCGCCGCAACGCCCCGCGCACGAGATCGGTCGTCTTCGCGCCGTATGCACGATGGATGTTGCCGGCGGTCATGAACAGCGTGCCCTTGCACAGGGCGTTGACCGCGAGGTGGAGCAGCGCGCCGTAGGCCGCGAGCCCGCCGATCCCGATCCCGAGCACGAGGATCCCCATGTGCTCGACGCTGGAGTACGCGAGCATGCGCTTGAAGTCGCGCTGGCGCGCCATGAACACGCCGCCCACCGCCATCGACAGGATCCCGATCGCGATCATGAGCTCGCGGGCGAACTCGCCCTCGCCGCCCGCGTTGCAGATCGCGTAGAACCGGAGCAGCGCGACGAACGCACAGGTGGTGAGCCCGCCGGCGAGCAGGCCGCCGACCAGCCCGGGTGATTCGCCGTAGGCATCGGGCTTCCACGAGTGCATCGGCGCGAGCCCCATCTTCGTGCCGTAGCCCACGAACAGCAGCACGAACGCGGAATGCAGCCAGGGTCGCGACAGCTGGGGGGCCTGGCGGATGAGGTCCTCGAACAGCAGCGAGCTGTCGAGCCCCGAGCGCAGCGACGCGTATGCGAGGAACAGCGAGCCGAGCAGCGCGATCGCGACGCCGACCGCGCCGATCATGACGTACTTCCACGTCGCCTCGAGCGACCGGGAATTCTGGTTGAAGTACACGAGCGGCGCCGAGGCGAGCGTGCACGCCTCGAGCGCGACCCACATCAGCCCGAGGTGCCGCGCCACCAGGATCAGCGTCATCATCGCGAAGAACACGAGCAGCGCGCTGCAGAACATCCGGTTCGGGCGCGTTTGGCGCAGCGCGAGGTAGCGCGGCAAGTACAGCGCGCTCGCGAAGAACAGCACGCTGATCAGCGGCAGCGCCAGCCGGGCGAGCGGACCGAGGTCGAGCCAGCCGGAGAACATCGCCATGTCGCCGTCGAGCACCCACAGCGCGAGCACGACGAGGACCAGGTGGATCGTGGCGGCGATCCACACCAGGCGCGCTCGCCAGATCGAGGACGCGACGAGCGCGGTCAGCCCCGCGAACGCCAACGGCACCAGGAACAGGGCGAGCACCATCGATCACTCCCTCAGCCGATCGAGGTCTGACACGTCGACCGAGCCGAACTCGCGGCTGATCCGGTTGATCACGATGCCGATCACGAAGATCGCGACGAACAGATCGAGCAGGACGCCGACCTCGACCAGGAACGGCATCGCCTGGTGCAGCGTGAGCCCCATGATGAAGATGCCGTTCTCGAGCACGAGGTAGCCGACGACCTGCGTGATCGCCTTGCGCCGCGTCGTCAGGATGATGAATCCGGTCAAGACGGTCGCGAGCGACGCCGGCACGAGCAGCGAGCCGACGTGCTCCGGCGCGAGCGGCAGCGCGCTCGCGAACAGGATCGCGGCCCCGGTCGCGAGCGCCCCGATGAGCAGCGATGGCATGTAGCCGATCAGCGGCTCGACCTCGCGCCGGATCACGACGTCGCGAAGCGCCCGGCGCAGCATCGCCGGGATCAACACGCCCTTGAGCCAGACCGCCGCGACCCCGACCAGGACAGGACGCAGCGCGAGATCGTGCTGGACGAGCACCGCGAGCAGCCCGAGCACCACGCCCTGGACCGCCGAGGCGTTGATCGCCGCGCTGATCCGGCTCGTGCCGAGCAGCAGGAAGTTGATCCCGAGGACCGCGACGATGATCGGATCGACCGTCGAGCTCATGCTCACCTCACCAGCAAGACGATGCCGAACGCCGACATCAGACAGGCCGCGACCAGCAGCCCGGGCACCTGGGTCAAGCGCAACCGCGCCATCACCGATTCGACGATCCCGACCACGACCGCGAGCACGAGCACCGCGCCGACGAAGGCCACCCACGCGATCCACGGATCGATCTCGGCCAGCGGGGCCGCGATCCCGACGACCAGCGCGGCAAACACGAACAGCTTGACCGCCGCGCCGTACAGGATGGCACCGAGCAGCGGGCCACCGTGATCGAGGACCATCACCTCGTGGATCATCGTGAGCTCGAGATGGGTGTTGGGATCGTCGAACGGGATCCGGCAGTTCTCGGCGAGCAGCACGACGAACAGCGCCAGCAGCACGGTCGCGAGCGCCGCGCCGCCGGTCGACCACGTCGCGGCCACGCTCGGACCGAGCATCGCGGTCAGCGACATCGAACCCGATGCCTTCGCGAGCACGACGAACGCGAAGAACAGCGCGGGCTCGGCCAGGCACGAATACGTCGCCTCGCGGGCGCCGCCCATCCCCTCGAACGCCGAGCCGGTATCGAGCGCGGCGGCGACCGTGAAGAACCGGCCGAGCGCCAGCAGATACGCGAACAGCACGAAGTCGCCGGAGAACGCGATCGGGGCGGCGTGGCCACCGAGCGGCAGCATCAGCGATGCCGCGACCGCCGTGATCAGCGAGATGACCGGGCCGACCCGAAATACCCAGGTCGTCGTGCGGCTGAACACCGAGCCCTTGCGGACGAGCTTGATCAGATCGAAGTACGGCTGGAGCACCGGCGGACCGACGCGCCCGGCGACCAGCGCCTTGGTCTTGTTGATCACGCCGAGCAGCAGCGGCGGAAGCGCCAGCACGAGCACGACATGGACTGCGATGTGCGCGACCAGCATCGTCATCTCCACAGCAAGAGCACGATCAGCGCGCCCAGGATGTACAGCAGGTAGGCGTGAACGCTGCCGCGCTGGATGAACATGAAGCGGCCGAGATACCGGCCGGCCAGCGCGAACGCCGGGCGCAGACCACGGTCGAGCACGACGTCGGGCACGTGGGTCTCGACCCGGGCGGATGCGGGGAACACGCCGCTCGGCGTCGTGACGTGGCGCGCCGGACGGAGCGCCCACGCCAGCATGGACACCAGCGTGTCGGCGAACGACGACGCGGTGTACTGCATGCGGGCAGACGGTGACGCGTAGCCGCAGTCCCAGGTCCCGACGGTCGCAGGCACGCGGCGCGTGGTCCGGATCGCCCGCGCGGCCAGCGCGAGCGCGATCAGCAGGCCCCCGGCGACGAGCGCGACGGCGGTCAGCGGCGCCAGCGTCACGAGGCGGGGTGCCGGGTCGCCCGACCACGCCGCGATCGCCTGGTCGAGCAGCGGCGCGATCAGCGGCGCGCCGAGCCCGATGAACAGACAGCACGCGGCCAGCGCGGCCATCGGCGCGAGCATCGTGCCGCCCGGATCGTGCGCGTGCTCGCCCGCGGCCGTGCGCGGCGCGCCGAGGAACACCGCACCGAACGCCTTCGCGAAGCACGCCAGCGCGAGCCCGCCGATCAACGCGAGCGCCGGCGCGGCGAACGCACAGGCGAGCCACGACGTCCCGCCCGTGTCGGTCACGCTGCGAAACAAGCCGATGTAGACGAGCAGCTCGCTGACCAGACCGTTGAGCGGCGGCAATCCACAGATCGCGACCGCACCGATGAGGAACGCCAGCGCGGTTCGCGGCATGCGCCGCCACAGGCCGCCCAGGCGATCGATGTCGCGCGTGCCGGTCGCATGCAGCACGCTCCCGGCGCTCAGGAACAGCAGCGCCTTGAACAGCCCGTGGTTCCACACGTGGAGCAGCGCACCGGCGAGCCCGAGCACCTCGAGATCGACGCGTCCGGTCGAGCGTCCGATCAGCGCGACGCCGAGCCCGATGCAGATGATCCCGATGTTCTCGACCGAGTGATAGGCGAGCAGCCGCTTGAGGTCGTGCTGACCGATCGCGAACGCGACCCCGAGCACGCCGGAGATCGTCCCGGCGACCAGGACCGCGATGCCCCACCACATCGGAGGGTGCGCGCACAGCGCGGTGATCCGTACCAGGCCGTAGATCCCGATCTTGATCAGCGATCCGGACATCATCGCGGACACGTGACTCGGTGCGTTCGCGTGCGCACCGGGGAGCCAGACGTGGAGCGGCATCACGCCCGCCTTGAGGCCGAAGCCGACGAGCGCGAGCACGAAGATCGCGTCGGCCGTGCCCGAGCTCATCGCGGCCGCCCAGCCGTCGACGTCGAGCGTCCCGCTCGCGGCGAACAGCAGCGCGAACATCGCGAACAGGGCGAGCGTGCCGATCCGTGTCGCCAGCAGGTAGACGTAGCCGACCTCGCGCACCAGCGGCTTTTCGTCCTCCGTGGTGATCGTGAGGAACGCGCCGACCGCCATGAGCTCCCAGGCAAACAGGAACAGCATCGCGTTGCGCGCGATCACGATCAGCAGCAGGCCGGCGGTGGTCACGCCGTAGAACGCACGCAGCTTGCGCGCGTTCTGCGGGTGGCCGGCCTGCGACCAGTACTCGAGGCCATACACGGCGCCGAGGGCGGTCACGACCGAGATCTGGATCGCGAACATCCCGGAGATCGCGTCGACTCCGACCGAGAGGCTGCCGCCCGGGACCGGCCAGGCGGCGGCGAGCTCGCTGCCCATCCCGAGCGCGCCGAGTAGCCCGCCGGCACAGCCGCAGGCCGCGCCCAGCACCATCAACCAGACCGCGAGACGCTCGCACGCCCGGCCACGGCGGTCGGCGAGCACGCCCGGCGCACCGCTCGCGGCGGTCAGGATCACGGCGGCGACGATCAGCCATGCGCTCACGTCGCCCACCAGCCTCGCACGTTCACCCAGGCGAGCCCGAGCACCGCGATCGCGACGATGTAGAGCAGGTACGCGTGGAGGTTGCCCTGCTGTAGCCAGCGCAGGCGCGCGAACCGGTCGCCCCAGCGGGCGAGCACCGGCTCGTACACGCGGGTCAGCGGGTCGGTGCAATCGGTCGAGACCGCGGCCGCTCCGGGGAACGGCCCGGTGGGCGACACGTGGCGCTCGCGCTCGCGCAGCGGCCGCGGCAGCACGCGGCCGGTCATCAGCTCGGCGAACGCGCGCCCGGTGTACTGGATGCGCGGCCCGGGCGCGAGATAGCCGCAGCCCCAGGTATCGTCCGCCGCGGCGCGCGTGAAGCGGCGAATCACGATCGCGCCGGCGACGACGACGACCAGGAGCAGCGCCGCGTTCGCGATCGCGATCGGTGCGACCGCACCCGTCGCCGTGCTGGCGGCCGGTCCGGGGCCGGCGAGCCGCTCGAGCAACGGCTCGAGCGCACGCAGCGCGATCCGCGGCACCAGGCCGAGCGCGATGCACGAGCCTGCGAGGATCGCCAGCGGCACGGTCATCGCGCGTGGCCCGTCGTGGGCGCGGCGCGCTTGCTCGCTGCGCGGCTCGCCGAGCAGCGCGATCCCGACGATCCGCACGAAGCACAGCGCCGCGAGCCCGCCGACCAGCGCCAGCGCCGCGACCGCGGCCATCGCGGGCAAGCTCCACGCGTCGGGCGTGACCGCGGCCGTGACGAGCCCGCGATAGATCAGCCATTCCCCGACGAAGGCGTTGAGCGGCGGCAGCGCCGCGATCGCGACCGCCCCGATCACCATGCACGTGCCGGTGATGCGCATCCGACGCAACAGGCCGCCCAGCCGTTCGAGGTCCTTCGTTCCGGTCGCGTGCACGACCTCGCCGGCACCCAGGAACATCAGCGCCTTCATCGCGGCGTGATTCCACACGTGCAGCAGGCCACCCGCGAGCCCGAGCATGCACAGCGCCGTGTCGCCGCGCGCGTGGGCCCACATCCCGAGCCCGATCCCGACCAGCGCGATGCCGACGTTCTCGATACTGGAGTACGCGAGGCTGCGCTTGAGATCGCGCTGGTACAGCGCCAGCGCGATCGCGTAGAGCGCGCCGAGCATGCCCAGCGCCATCACGACCGCGCCGAAGGCCTGGGTCGCGGGCAGCGACCAGGTGACGCGGATGATCCCGTAGATGCCGAGCTTGATCATCACGGCCGACATCAGCGCGGACACGTGTGACGGCGCGGCGGCATGTGCTTCCGGCAGCCAGACGTGGAGCCCCAGCACGCCGGCCTTGACCCCGAAGCCGACGATCGCGAGCGCGAACACCAGCACGGCGATCGACGGCGAGGCGTGGTCCAGCGCGCGAAACGCGGAGAAGTCGAAGCTACCGCCGCGGTCGGCAAGCACGACGAACAGGCCGAGCAACGCCAGCACGGCGACGTGCGATGCGATCAGGAAGACCCAACCCGCGCGGCGAACCTCCGCATCCTCGTGGTCGGTCGTGATCAAGAGATACGCGACCAGGGTCATCGCCTCCCAGGCCACGACGAACACCATCCCGTGACGCGCGACGAGCACGAGCGTCATCGCCGCGAGCATGACATTCAGCAAGCCGGCCGATCGCGCGCGCGCGCGCGGGCCCCGGTCCGCCATGTAGGCTCGCCCGTAGATCGTCACGAGCGTGCCGATCGCGAACAGCGGCACGAGGAAGAACGCGGACAGCGCGTCGATGCCGACGACGAGGTGGCCACCGGGGACCGGCCACGCCATCGAGCGCTGGGCGCCCGGCCCGCCGAGGGCGCCCAGCGCCGCCCAGATCCCGGCTGCACACGCAGCGGCGCCGCCCCAGGTCGCGACGACCCCCGCGCGCGCGAACACCAGGGCGATCGACCCGAGGGCCGCGAGCGCACCTGCTGCGATCAGGACCACGAGCAGCGGTGTCACCGCGGTGTCCCGGTCGCGTCGAGACGGCTCGCCTCGCGACACAGCTCCGCGGCGGTCGCGCGCCGATCGATCGCCGCCCGGAACTGCGGGTCATGGAGCGCGGCCGATAGCCGCGCTATCAGCTGGAGGTGAGCGTCGATCGTCGGCGTGACCAGCATGAACAACACCTCCACCGGTTGATGGTCGGTCGCGCCGAAGTCGACAGGATGCGCGAGGTAGCACACGGTCACGCACGCCGGCGCGCCGGCGGCCACCACCGGGTTCCGCACGTGCGGGATCGCGATCCCGTGGCCGATCGCGGTGGTCCCCGTGTGCTCGCGCGCGAGCAGCACCTCGACGAGCAGCTCGCGGTCCACGCTCGGCGGCATGGGGACACGCTCGACGACCGCGCGCAGCGCTGCGTCGCGATCATCGCCCGGCACGTCGACGTGGACGCCGCCGAGCTCGAGCGCGCGCGCCAGACTCGGCGCGCCGTTGTCATCGTCGCTCGAATCGAAGTCCTCCACGGACACCGGCAGCCGGCGGCTCGTCGCCCACTCGAGGAGCTCGAGGCGGTTGAAGCGCAGCTGGTCGCGGACACGACGGCACGGAATCTCGCCGTCATCCGCCCAGCGATAGATCTGGCGCTCCGTCGTCTTGAGCAGCCGAGCAGCATCCATCGCCGTCAGCAACACCGCGCGCCACGCTAGCATATCGATCGACAGCGCATCGACGGTGCGCTGGAACGCGCACGACGCGCTCGCGCGACGAGTTGTCGCAGCCGTGCGGGGCCGTGCACGACCGGGTCGATCCGGTTGACCGAATTCACGAGGACGCTCCGCAGCAGGCGTCAAAGTGTCGTATTCGACGCGACCCGCGAAAGTTGGCGCGAGCAACTCGGCCGCCGGCCAGGCCCCATGAGGTGGCGCACGTCGTGCACTCGCTGCCCGCGTGCCGAGCCCGTGTCCATCTGCTCTCGTCGATGACTCGGCGTTCGATCGGCGGCTTCCCGCGCCGCTCCGCGCGCAGTCCGAGGCCCACTTCACGCCCGTCGAGGTCGCGCGGGTCGCGATTCACATGCTGGCGCCGCGCCCCGGCACGACGATCCTCGACGTCGGCTCGGGCGTCGGCAAGTTCTGCCTGGTCGCGGCGCACGAGCGACCGGCCGCACGGTTCGTCGGAGTCGAGCGCCGGCCGAGTCTGGTCGAGATCGCGCGCCACCTCGCGGCCGAGACCGGCATCGCCAACGTGCGATTCGAATGCGGCGATGCGCTGGATCTCGATTGGACCGGATTCGACGGGTTCTACCTGTTCAATCCATTCGGCGAGCATCTGACCACGGCCGACGAGGTTCTCGACTCGTCGGTCGAGCACGACGCCACCGCCTACATCACGTCGGTCGTGGCGGTGCAGGATCGGCTCGCGACCGTCCGGCCCAGTGCACGCGTCGTCACCTATCACGGCTTCGGTGGCCCGGTTCCGGACAGCTTCGAGCAAGTCCTCGCGGTGACGATCGGCTGGGGACGCCTCGTGCTCTGGGTCAAGACGGATCCCGCCGAGTCCGGGAGGATGTAAGCCATGAGTCACACGTACAGGCGGCGCCATCAGATCGGGATCTCGACGATCGACCGATCGTTCGACGCGCTCGTGCCGGCGCCGCTTCGACGCATGTCGCGGACTCACTGGACCCCGGTCGACGTCGCGATCCGCGCGGCGGGGTTGCTGTCACCGACGCGGGGCATGCGCGTGCTCGACGTCGGCGCCGGCATCGGGAAGCTGTGCGCGGTCGGCGCGATGGTCTCGGGCGGGCTATGGTGCGGTGTCGAGCTACAGGCGCCGCTGGTCGATGCCGCACGGCAGCTCGCGCGCGCGCTCGGCGTCGCCCGGAACACGCTCTACCTGCACGCGGACGCGCTGACGCTCGACTGGCGGGCGTTCGATGCGGTGTACCTCTACAACCCGTTCGAGCCGGAGCGACTCTCCGACCGCGAGCAGGCCACGACGTACCGCATGGACATCGCGCTCGTCGAAGCCCGGCTCGCCCACCTTCCGGCACACACGCGGGTCGTGACGCTGCACGGCTTCGGCGGTGTGATGCCGCGGAGCTACGACCTCGTCTACCAGGAGCGCGTCCCGGTCATCGGCCTCGACCTCGTGCTCTGGGTGCAGAGCTCGCGCGCGAAGCCCGCGCCGAGGGCATCGTGAGGCCGCGGCTGGCGTTGATCGCGAGCGCCGGCGACGAGCGCGACGCGCTGCGCACCTACCTGGCGGGTGCGGGGTTCGACGTACACATCTGCGAACGCCTTGCCGTTCCGACCGCGTTCGCGTCGCTGGTCCTGATCGGCGACGCAGCGAGCTCCGAGGCCGCCATCGCGCGCACCGTGCGGTCGTGGATCAAGCTCGCGCGGTCCGCGCGGATCGTGGTCGTGACGTTCAAGCCGACGGCGCTCCGTGGCATCGCGAGCGCCTACTCGAGACGGCTGGCGGTGCTCGCCGCACCGGCGTTTGCCTGGGACGTCGTCGATGCGCTTCGAGCGACTGACCCCACAGACCCCAGCAACGCGTGACGACGCCCAGCGCGCAGCGTAGAGTCGCGAGATGTCCCGTCGGGCTGCACCGCCGAGCGTCGTTCTCGCTCCCACCACCGCCTCGCCGGCGATGCGCGGCTTCGATCGCGTGCTTCGCGCGGTGTCCGCAAAGGACGTCACCGTCACGTTCGTCGGGGAGAGCGGTTCGGGCAAGGAGGTCATGGCCCGCCGCCTCCACGACCTGTCCTCGCGGCGCAGCGGGCCGTTCGTGCCGATCAACTGCGCGGCGATCCCCGAGGCGCTGTTCGAGAGCGAGCTGTTCGGCCACGAGCGCGGCGCCTTCACCGGCGCGACCGAGCGCGGCCGCGGCAAGGTCGAGAGCGCCGACCGAGGCACGCTGTTTCTCGACGAGGTCGCCGAGATGCCGATGAGCCTGCAGGCCAAGCTGCTGCGCTTCCTCGAGACCCACCGCTTCATGCGCGTCGGTGGAACCGAGAAGCTCGAGGTCGACGTCCGCGTCGTGCTCGCCACGCTCCGGCCGCTGGAGGACGAGGTTCGCGTCGGCCGGTTTCGCGCGGACCTCTATTACCGGATCCAGGGCATCGTCCTCACCGTCCCCCCGCTGCGCGACCGGCGCCGCGATATCCCGGCCCTGATCGATGCGTTCGTCGCGCAGCTGGCGGCGATCCACGACTGCGCGCCGATCCGGCTCACGCGCAGCGCCCGGGCGGCGTTGTTCGCCTACGACTGGCCCGGCAACGTCCGCCAGCTCAAGAACGCGATCGAGTTCGCCACGATCCTGCGTCCCGGCAAGGCCGTACGCGTCCACGATCTGCCGCCCGGGCTCGTGCCCTCATCCACCGCGTCGGCGAACGGCGAGCGCTTCGCGGTCGATCTCGATCAGCCCCTCGCCAACATGGTCGATCGCATCATCGAGCACGTGATCGCACTCGAAGGCGGGAGCCTCCCGCACGCGGCGTCGCGGCTGGGCGTCAGCCTGCGGACGCTGCAGCGCCGCAGGCGGGCCTAGCGCCAGAGCCATCCATCCCGCCGTCACTCGGGGCGGACGGTATGCGAGCGATGCGATGCGCTTTCGCTGCCGACGCCTACCGCGGCTTGCACTCGCAGCACGGGGCGTGCGCGTCCGCGCACGTCGCGCTCGCCTCGCTGCAGCGGCCGGCAGCCGAGGCATCGGTTCGCAGGTCCTTCGCGATCGCGCAGATCCGCGCTGCGTCCTCGCAGGCCGTATCGGCGTTGGCGCAGGTGGTCGCGCACGCCGACCCGGCGCCGGGCGTGCACCCGGCGGTGCGGCTTGGCTTGTCGGGCGGATCGTCGATCGGGCACACCGGCTCGCACGCTGCTTCGGGCGATGGCGGCCGCGTCGGCAGCGACAGCGCCGCTCGGCGCGCGAGGAGGTCGGCGTAGAGCTTGTCGACCTGGGTACTGGGGTCGTCGGCGAGCGGCGGCGGTGGGCCGCTCGCGGTTGGCACCGGCTGCTCGATCGGCTCCCGCGGCATCATGCTCCCGGCCAGGCACGACACGACACCTACCGTCGCCGCGATCGCCACCAATGACACACTTCGCATCGAGACTCTGTGCCACACGCAGCCGCGGATGGCTACGTGGTGTACCTCGCCGAATGCCGGTGCAACGCGACGCTTCCCGCAATCCTGGCCGAGTGGAAAGCTCTCGCGAGGCAGCAGAATTCGAGCAAGCGGATCCGACGCGTGAGCGTCGGCAGCACGTCGGCGAGGTACGACACAGGTAGAGGCTCGCGAAATCGCGTGCCTCTCCGTGGGGGTCGCTGGCTTACGCAGTCGAACGAGCTGAAGTCGCCCACCGAAAGATGTCCTTCTGCGCGCCGTCGGGCCGCGGAGCGATCACTCGAGCTGACCGTCGCTCTCGCGTACCTTGCGCAGAACACCGCGCAACACATTGCCGAGCATCTTACGCGGCCCAACGACCCCCGCCGCGATCGCAGCTTCGAGATCGATCGCGACGGCATCGCACAGGGCGACTCGCTCGGCGGGTGAGAGCCCCGGAAGTACCTGGCGCACCGCGAAGAACGCGATCCCAACCGCTGCACTGCGGACCTCGGCGTCGGAATCATGCATCAACCGTTGCGACTCCGAAACCACGCCCGGCATCCGGGTACGATCGATCAGCGCGGCGTCTGCGAGCGCATCGAGATCGCTAATCTTGCTCATACACGCTGTCGCGCGAACTCAAGAAATGCGCGATCGTGAATAGCACGTGCCTCCGTATAGCCCCACCTCCGCGCCGGTCGCCAACTGGCGAGATCACACCTGTCGCGAGCTGATCAGCAAGCGCCGGTCACGGGAGCGATCCCTGCAGTCCCGAACGCTCACGTACGTGCTGTTTCCGATCGCGTTCGCCTGACGGCGGCTACGGCCTGGACGTGGCGCCCCGACGGGTCATGCACGCGATCTCGCGACCGCCGACCTGGCGGCCGGATCGAGCGTTGGCGACCCCAACGGGATTCGAACCCGTGTTACCTGCGTGAAAGGCGGGTGTCCTAGGCCTCTGGACGATGGGGTCTGGAAGCTGCGACACACCATACACGACGGTCGCGCCGGCTGCGAACGGTTAGCAGCAAGGCAAGGATCGCGACGAGCGCACTCGGCGTGTGGCCGCCGCTGGAACATCCGCCCGAGCTTTGACCCGCGCTTCCGCCGCCGCTGCCCTGGCTGCCGCTGCCCTGGCCGCCGCTGCCCGGAGTTGCCGGAGGCGTCACGACGAAGGTCGGCGGCGCGTCCCACGCGGTCACGGTCGAGACGATCCAGTCCATGACGAGATCGACGCGATCGTCCCAGCCGTCCTGCGAGAGCTGACAGTCGGGGCCGTCCGACACGACGGTCGCGATCGCTTCGCCATCCGCGGTGGCGACGAGGCCAGGGCCACCCGAGTCTCCGGTGCAGGTCTGCTCGCCGGGCGCGCCGGAATAGACGAGGAGCCCGTCGATGCGGTCGATCGGATAGCTCACCGTGCGCTTGGTGCCGCCGTCCTCGCCGGTCGCGTCGTCGGTCACGCCGTAGCCGACGTGGCGAATCGGCCGGCCGAGGTCGGCGCTGTCGAGCGCGTCGCCATCGAGCAGAAGCGGCGCGATGCCATCGGGATCGGACGCGAGCCGCATCAGCGCGAGGTCGTACGGCGCGCCCTCGGCGGTGTACATCGGATGGACCGCTGCCCTCGCGACGTCGATGCTCTGCGTCGGATCGTAGGCGTCGCTGCCGAAGTCGACCTCCATCTCCGTCGCCACGCAGTGCCCGGCGGTCAGGATCGTGTGGTGCGAGATCAGGCTCGCGCTGCAGTACGCGTAGAGCCCGAGCACGCTCACGGCTGCGACGGCCGGGTCGCCCGGGTCGTTCTGTCCGCCGCGGATCGCCGAGCTGGTGGTCGATACGACCGGAGCGGCGCAGCCGGCGAGCGCGAACGCGAGCACGAGCCGGGGCATCCCTGCGGCTCGAGCAACGGATGTGCCGCGGCGCAACCGCGCGTCTGTTCGCTGACGGTGCGCGGCGAGTGATGGCTGTGGCCATCGCTGGGGGTCATGCGGTCCCAGCGCGGTCCATAGATCGTTCGCACCCGGTGGGCGTTGTTCGCGGGGTGAATCGACCGTGTGTTGTCGCCGTCCTGCTCGCGAGCTCGGTCGCGGCCGCGAGCCCGGCCTACGAGCTCGGCCAGCTGTTCGTTCGCGCCGAGTCGATCGCGATCGTGGAGCGCGGCGCGCATGGTTTGACGTTTCACGCGACCGCGGTGCTGCGTGGAGCGTTCCCGCGCGGCAAGCACCTCGACCTGCCCGATGACGCCCGGCTCGAGCACGTCACGCGGTTCCTCGCAGTCTCGCAGGGCGACAAGGCGTTCGGTCCGCCGACCGACGAGGCACGGCTCGGCCAGGGGATCGAAGGGCAGCGCGGCTTCCGCGGCTGGCTGCTCTATCCGATCCGGCACGTGCGCGGGCACGACGTGCTCGATCCGGCGCTCCTGATCGGGACGGACGGCGAGCTGCGGGTCGACCGACTCCCGGCGCTGGTGCGAGCGCACCCGTACCGCGAAGCCGGCGAGTAATCGTGAGCCCAGAAGGACTTGAACCTTCGACCCTCGGCTTAAAAGGCCGGTGCTCTACCACCTGAGCTATGGGCCCGTCGGGGCGCTGCAATCTGCCGCACGGCCGGCACGATTACAATACCCGCCGTGGAGGTCGAACCAGAACCAATCGTGATCGCAAGGACCTCCGATCCGTTGCTTTTCCGTACGTAGGTCGATAGCCTACCTTTTGACACATGGACAAGAGGGCAGCCGTACGAGTCCCTGTCCGAGTCCGGGCGCAGTGTCGTGTCCAGGGGCTCGTCATCGATGGCCTTGT
>DATJAE010000409.1:0-22568 GCA_035516595.1 Kofleriaceae bacterium
TCGACCTCGCAGAAGGGCCTGGCCGCCGCCGAGGAGAGCTACCGGGTGCGCCGCGAGCTGCTGCTCGCCGAGCGCGCCACCGCGGTCGAGCTCGTCGACGCGCAGACCGACCTGACGCGCGCGCGGATCACCGCGCTCAACGCTCGCATCGATCTGCGGGTCGCGCTGGCGCAGCTCACCCACGCGATCGGCGACGACGCCAGCCGGTGAGCTAGCTACGCGATACCTCGACAGTTGTATGGCGTTCCGACAGCTCCTGCGACGCTAAGCCCGTGAGCCCGCGCTGGACCCGCTGGCAGGGTCCGTGCATCGTAGGCGCACGATGCGGACCTTCCTGTTCGTCGCGGTCGCAGTCCTGGGGCTCGCTTGCAAGAAGGGCGGCGATGCCTCGCAAGCTGCCAAGCCGAGCGCGCCGCCGATCAAGGTGCAGACCGCGGTCGCGGTCGAGGCGCCGGTCCCCGACGTGCTGGTCTTGACCGGCACGGTCGCGGCGGATCAGCGATCGGACGTCACCGCCGACACCCAGGGCAAGGTCCTCAACGTGATGATCCAGCGCGGCGACCGGGTGAAGCTCGGGCAGGCGGTGATCCAGCTCGACGTGCGCAACGCCGCGCTGTCGGCGCGCGAGGCGCAGGCCAACCTCGCCGCGGCACGCGCCCAGAAGGAGCTCGCCGAGCAGGAGTGCGCGCGCACCAAGCAGCTGCTCGACAAGGGCGCGATCACCAAGGACGAGTACGACCGCCAGATGGAGCAGTGCACGTCGTCGCTCGAGCAGGTCGCGGCGGCGCAGGCGCGCACCGACATGATGATGAAGTCGGTGACCGACGGCATGGTGCGCGCGCCGTTCGACGGCGTGGTGTCCGAGAAGATGGTGTCGCCCGGCGAGTGGGTGCAGCCCGGCAAGGCGCTGTTCACGCTGGTCGACGACGATCCGCTCAAGGTCGAGCTGTCGGTGCCCGAGGCCGCGGTGCTCGCGGTCAAGAAGGACGAGCCGGTCACCGTCAAGGCGGTCGCCGCGCCCGACAAGTACCAGGCCAAGGTCACCCGGCTCGGCGGCGAGATCGGCAAGCAGCGCTCGCTGATCGTCGAGGCCACGCTCGACAAGGGCTCGCCGCTCGTGCCCGGCATGTTCGTCGAGGCCACGCTGGTCAAGGGCCAGATCACGCTGCCGGTCATCCCCGCGAGCGCGGTCACCGACAAGCGCGGCAAGGGCCTGCGGGTCTACGTCGTGGTCAAGGGCGAGCTCGAGGAGCGCATCGTCCAGGTCGGCGAGCCGCCCGCGCCCGACCGGGTCGCGATCGTCAAGGGCGTCGCCAAGGGCGACAAGGTGGTCACCGACATCACCGACGCGGTCGTCGACGGCGCCAAGGTCGTGGAGTAGCCCGTGCAGTGGCTCGCAAACGTCTGCGTCCGCCGCCCGATCTTCGCCTGCGTGCTGGTCGCGGTGCTGGTCGTGGTCGGCGTGGTCGGCTACCGCAGCCTCGGCGTCGACAAGTTCCCCAAGGTCGACTTCCCGCTGGTCACGATCGTCACGCCGTATCCCGGCGCGTCGCCGAGCGCGGTCGAGACCGACGTCACCGAGAAGGTCGAGGAGGCGGTCAACACGGTGAGCGGGCTCGACACCCTGACGTCGTCGTCGACCGAGGGCGTGTCGCTCGTGATCGCGCAGTTCGATCTCGAGGTCGATCCCGACAAGGCCGCGCAGGACATCAACGAGCACCTCGCGACCGTGCTGCGCGATCTGCCGCCCGGGACCCGCCCCGAGGTCCGCAAGGCCGATCCCGACGCCGCGCCGGTCGTCGTGCTGTCGGTCAAGGGTCCGCCCGGCACGTCGGATCGCGACCTCACGCGGTTCGCCGACAAGCAGGTCAAGAGCCGGATCGAGCGGCTCGCCGGCGTCGGCCAGGCGGTGATCCTCGGCAAGCGCGACCGCCAGATCAACGTGCGGCTCGACGCGATCCGGCTGGCCGCGGCGGGCGTGTCGGCGCTCGAGGTCGAGCGCGCGATCAACGCGGGCAACGCCAACGTCCCCGGCGGCACGCTCGAGCTCGGCTCGAACAACTCGACGCTGCGCATCGAGGGCCGCGCGGTCGATCCGCGCGACATCGCGAAGATCGTCGTGCGGGCACAGGGCGATCACCCGGTGCGGGTCGGCGACGTCGCCGAGGTCGAGGACGGCATGGAGGACGCCGACACCGCCGCGGTGCGCAACGGCGTACCCGCGATCGCGCTGTCGATCCGCAAGCAGACCGGCACCAACACGGTCGCGGTGGTCGACTCGGTCAAGGACGCGGTCGCGCAGCTGTCCAGGAGCATGCCGCCCGGCTACTCGGTCGACGTCGTGCGCGACAACTCGATCCAGATCCGCACGTCGGCCGATCAGGTCAAGGAGCACCTGATCATCGGCGCCGGGCTCGCCGCGCTGGTCGTGCTGCTGTTCCTCGGCAGCTTGCGGTCGACGATCATCGCCGCGCTCGCGATCCCGACGTCGATCATCTCGACGTTCGGCCTGATGATGATCGCGCACTTCACGCTGAACCTCATGACCCTGCTCGCGCTCGCGCTCGCGGTCGGCATCGTGATCGACGACGCGATCGTCGTGCTCGAGAACATCTACCGGTTCATCGACGAGAAGCGCATGAAGCCGTTCCCGGCCGCGATCCAGGCGACCAAGGAGATCGGGCTCGCGGTGCTCGCGACCACGCTGTCGTTGATGGCGGTGTTCCTGCCGGTCGCGTTCATGAGCGGCATCGTCGGGCGGTTCCTGTACAGCTTCGGCCTCACGATGGCGTTCGCGATCGGCGTGTCGATGGTGGTCGCGTTCTCGCTGACCCCGATGATGGCGGCGCGCCTGTTGCCGGCGCCGCCGGCCGAGGGCCAGCACCGCCGCAAGTCGCTGCTCGAGCGCGGCAGCGACGCGGTGTACCGGCCGATCGCGCGGGTGTACTCCGGCGTGCTGGCGTTCTGCCTGCGCCACCGCTGGGTCGTCGGCCTCGCGATCTTCGCCGCGTTCGCGTCGTGCATCGGCATCGTCAAGAAGGTCGGCGGCGACTTCCTGCCGCCCAACGACGAGGCCCAGTTCGAGATCTACATCCAGACGCCCGAGGGCACGACGCTCGAGGCGACCACGCTGTTCGCCGAGCGGATCGCGCGGCGCACCCGCGACCTGCCCGAGGTCGACTCCACGCTGGTCACGATCGCCGGCGGCGATCAGCGCCAGGCCAACGTCGGCAGCATCTACGTCCACATGACCGACCCCGACAAGCGGACGCGCAGCGAGGCGGTCGTGATGGAGGACGTGCGCAAGAACATCCTGGCCGGGCTGCCGAAGACCTATCACGTCGCGGTCCAGCAGGTGAACGACTTCTCGATCGGCGGGCAGAACGCGGTGGTGTCGTACGTGATCTCCGGCCCCGACCTCGACAAGCTCACGCGGTTCGGCCACTCGATCATCGACACCATGAACAAGATCCCGGGCGTGGTCGATCAGGACTCGAGCCTGGTCGATCCGCTCGGCGAGACCCTGGTGCGGCCGGACCTCGACCGCGCGGCGCGGCTCGGCGTCGATCCCGCCGACATCACGAACACGCTGTCGGTGCTGATCGGCGGCGTCGACGTGTCGACGTTCGAGGACCGCGGCGACGAGTACCAGGTGTTCCTGCGCGCCGCCGACCGCTATCGCGACGATCCGAACGCGCTCACGCTGATCTCGGTGCCGTCGCGCACGCTCGGTCAGGTCCCGCTGTCCGACGTCGTCAAGTTCGGCAACCAGGAGGCGATCTCGAAGATCACGCGGCAGAGCCGCGAGCGTGCGGTCACGATCACCTGCAACGTCTCGCCCGGGTTCAACGAGGGCGACGTGTCGAGCAAGATCGAGCAGGCGCTCAAGGACCTGAACATGCCCCCGGGCTACACCTGGGAGCCGTTCGGCCGGAGCAAGGAGTTCGGCAAGATGAAGAACGCGTTCCTGTTCGCGATCTTCCTCGCCGTGGTGTTCATGTACCTCGTGCTCGCGGCGCAGTTCGAGTCGCTGCTCCATCCGTTCGTGATCATGCTCGCCTTGCCGCTGACCTTGCCGTTCGCGGTGTGGTCGCTCTACCTGACCGGGGGCTCGCTCAACATCTTCTCGATGCTCGGCATCATCGTGCTGTTCGCGATGGTGAAGAAGAACGCGATCCTGCAGGTCGATCACGCGAACGGCCTGCGCCGGCAGGGCCTGCCGCGCACCGAGGCGGTGCTCGCCGCGAGCCGCGACCGGCTGCGCCCGATCCTGATGACGACGTTCGCGTTCGTCGCGGGCATGCTGCCGCTGATCACGACCCAGGGCATCGGCTCGGGGTTCTCCAAGGCGATGGCGTCGGTGGTGGTCGGTGGACAGACCCTGTCCCTGCTGCTCACGCTGGTCGCGATCCCGGTCATCTACACGTGGTTCGATGACCTGGCCGCGAAGGCCAAGCGGCTGTTCGGTTCGAGCACACCGATCGATCGCGGCGCGAGCGAGGTCGGCGTCGTCGATCTGCACGCGGTGTCGAGCAAGCACACGCCGCCTTGACATTCGCGTGATGGCGCGTACTCGGCTTGCGCTCCGGAGCGCGCCGATTTGCGCGCGATCAGGGTTGTCGACCGTCGGCGCGCTTTGGTATGACGCGAATCCCCCGCGGCGCTCGTGCTCATGACGAAGACTCGACCCACCAGCACGGCCTCCCGGGGCCGTGACCTCCGTACGCTGCTCCACGTTCCCCAGCACGATCTCCAGGCCCAGCTCGCGACCCGCTTGCAGCGCCTCGGCTTCCCGACCCTCCGCCCGGCGCACGTCCAGCTCCTCGGGGCGATCGGCCCCGACGGCGTTCGGCTCGCCGAGCTGGTGAGCGCGGTGTCGCTGCCGAAGCAGACCGTCGGCGATCTGATCGACGACCTCGAGACCATGCGCATGGTCGAGCGCTTCCCCGATCCCGATCACGGCGTGATCAAGCGGGTCCGGCTCGGCCCCAAGGGCAAGGTGTGGGCCGCCGAGGTCCGCCGCGTCGCCGCCGCCACCGAGGCGCGCTGGGCCACGCGGCTCGGCTCGAAGAAGATGAAGTCGCTGCGCGCGCTGCTCGAGGAGCTGGCGTCCACCGTCGAGGAACGTCCCGCGGTGCGCAACGGCGCGCGTCACGTTCGGCGCTAAGCTCGGCGTGGATGTCGCTCGAGCTGCTCGCCAGCGTCTTCGGGATCATCTTCGTCGCGGAGCTGCCCGACAAGACCGCGCTGGCCTCGCTCGTGCTCGCGACCCGGCATCGCGCGCTGCCGGTGTTCCTCGGGGCGGCGTTCGCGCTGTCGGTGCAGAGCGTGATCGCGGTCGGCGCGGGCTCGCTGCTCGGCGAGCTCGATGCGCGCTGGGTGCGGATCGGCTCGGGCGTGCTGTTCCTGGCGTGCGCGGCGGTGATGCTGCTGCGCCAGGCCGACCGCGGCGAGCTCGACGACACCCGGCCGCAGGGCGGGTTCTGGAAGTCGCTCGCCACCACGTTCGTGGTCATCTTCATCGCCGAGTGGGGTGACCTGACGCAGATCGGCACGGCGGCGCTCCAGGCGCGCTATCGCAGCTGGCCGACCGTCATGCTCGGCTCGGTCGCGGCGCTGTGGGCGGTGACCGCGATCGCGGTGACGATCGGCAACCGCGCCGGCAAGCTGCTCGATCCCAAGGTCACGCGGATCGTCGCCGCGATCGTGTTCGCCGCGGTCGGCGCGGTGCTGCTCGCCCGCGAGCTACTTTGACGGGGTGCCGGCGTCGTCCTTCTTGGGCGGCGGCGGTGGCGGCGTGCCGGTCGCGAACGTGTAGATCAGCTGCGCCTTCATGATCGTCTCGAGCGGCGCGGCCGCGGGCACGTAGTCCATCGCGAGGTTCTTGATCGAGAGCGGCCCGGGGCGGTGGTCGTACTTGGCGTCGAACGAGGTCGACACCGCGAGGTTCTTGCCGATCTTGGCCGAGATCGCGAGGTGGAGGTTCATCCGCGTGTCCTCGAACGCGCTGCCGTCCTGCATGGTCGGCAAGGTCTCGTGGTTGAGGTTGGTGAGCGCCTCGAGCGAGGCCTCGAAGTCGGTGCCCTCGGTCAGCGCGGTCTTGTCGCCGACGAAGCCGCGCACCGACACCACGTTCACCGGCGACCCGGTCACCAGGTGCTCGTGCGAGTAGTCGCCGCCGACCTCGGCGACCGCCTCGGCGGTCTTGGACTTGTAGAGCCGCCGGCTGTAGCCGATCTGGCCGCCGAGCACCGCGAGCTTGCCGGCCGGGACATCGCGCCCGGCGAGCGCGGCGGCGTAGAGCGAGTTGTAGTTGGTGAGGAACCGGTCGTAGCGCAGGCGCGCGTCGAACGTCTCGGCGGTGATCGACTGCTGCTGGATGATCTCGGTCTGGTTGTCGATCAGGCCGTTGCCGTTGCGGTCGTCGAGCACGAGCAGGCCGGCCTTGGCGTAGGCGATCGCGGCCTCGAGCGCGAGCTTGTTGGCGTCCTGCCGGCGCGACACCTTGAAGCCGGCCGAGACGTTGGTGGTCTCGGCGTTCCCGGTCGCGATCAACAGGCCGCCCTCGATCGCCGCGTGCCACTCGATGTCCTTGACCGGCTTGGCGTCGTCGGGCTTCGCGAACACGAACTTCGGATCCTCGCCGACCTTGACGACGTCGTCGGCCAAGGCGGTGCCGCTCACGGCCGCCACCGCGGCCGCGATCACTACGCGCTTCATGGTTCACCTCACGCAGGTTTGGGAATCGCGCGTAGACGGTACCCGAAGCGGTGGCGGGACTCGATCAGATCGCCGATCTCCGACTTCATCAGCGCCCGGCGGACGCGCCGGACCAGCTGCTTGACGTGGTTCTCGCTGGGCTCGCGGGTGTCCCACGACAGGTCGGCGATCAGCTCGGACGATCGCACGAAGCCGCGCACCAGCTCGGGCTGGTGACGCTCGGCCGCCATCCGCTTGATCATCAGCGCCATCAGCTCGAACTGCGTGGTGGTCAGCTGGACCTGCTTGCCGTCGACCTCGATCAGCCCGCCGCCGCCGCCGGTCGGCTCATGCATGTGGAACTCCATCTCGGGCAGGCCGACGTCGGTGCGCTCCTCGCCGAACGCGTCGTCGTCATCGGCCGCGACCGGCGCCGGCACCTGCACCGGCGGCGGCAGCGGGATCGGCACGTTCGGCGGCTTGATCGTCGTGGTGATCGTGCGGCTGACCTTGGGCGGCGGCAGCCGGGTGACGTCGGCGATCATGTAGAACGCGATGTGGCCGAACCGCACGCGCGTGGCGTCGCGGACCTCGACCGGCGCGTCGATCAGGCGGTCGTCGAGGAACGTGCCGTTGGCCGAACCGAGGTCGCGCAGCGTCCACACCGCGTTGTCGAACGTGAGGTGGGCGTGGTGGCGCGACACGCTCGGCTCGAGCACGGCCAGGCCGTGGTTCTCGATCTGGCGGCCGACCAGGGTGCGCGCGTCGAGCTGGTGCGCGCGGCCCCATAGATCGATCAGCGCGGCGGTGGTCGGGCGCTGCACGCGGAGCTGGATCTGCTCGGGGCTGATCCGGATCGGACTGGACAGGTCATCGCGGCACTCCTCGCACAGCACGCCGACCTCCGCGGGACGCTCCATGCACACCGGGCAGTTCACGGCTGCATCGTATCACTACCAGCGATCGCGGCGGCCGAGTCTGGTCACGACCCCCAGCTGGACCTCGAGCACGTGGGAGAACCCACCGTCGACCGCGCTGGTGATCACGTCGAGCGCCTGCACGCGCAACCACAGCAGGCGGTGGGTCTCGAGCGTGATCGCGGCGCCATAGTGGACCTCGCCGCTCGCGCCCGCGTGCGAGGTATCGACCGTGCGCAGCGCGGTGTAGAGCCCCGCGCCGGCGATCGCGCGCACGCCGAACCCACCGCGGTCATAGGCGCGCACCGCGAGCTGGGCGCGCGTCGCGAGCAGGCTCGCCGCGGCGTCGCGCCCGGCGTAGCCGTCGGTGACCAGCGTGACGTCGGCCTCGAGCCCGGCGCGCCGGACCGGGAACAGCCCGAGGTGGGCGCCGATCATCGGCCCGCCGGTCACCGCGTCGCGCGGGTCGCTCGGGTGGCCGATCGACGGCGCGAGCGCGCTCTGCGCCGGCACGAACGCGCCGACGTGGCCGCCGAGGTCGAGCGCCCACCACGCCGACTCGGTCGCGCCGGACGGCGGCGCGGGCGGGGGCGCGACCGGCTCGAGCGCGATCTCGCCGAGCTCGAGCCCGGCCGCCGAGACCACCAGCGAGGCGCGGTGCGCGTCGGGCGCGAGCGTGACCGGCACGTCGAACCCGAACGGGCTGCGCGCCGGCGCGCCGAGCTCGACGTCGCCGATCCCCGAGATCGTGAGGTCATCGCCGAGCGCGGCGACCGAGGCGACCGTGAGGTGGACCTTCGTGGTGCGGCCGCGCGGCACGGCGCGCGCCTCGCGCGGCAGGTCGACCAGCACCGGCGCGATCACCAGCGCCGTGTCGGTCGCGATCGTGCCCTCGGGGTTGGCGCAGCGCAGGCGGTGCATGCCCTGCGAGGTCGCGCGCAGCTCGTTGCCGGGCGGACCCGACGGCCTCGCGTCGAGCTCGCAGTGCAGGCCGGGCGCGACCAGGCGCGTGCCGACCGCGTAGGCGTCGTGGCTGGGCGGCGCCGGCGCGGTCGCGCCGGGCGGCAGCGCGCGGACCTCGACCACGTCGATCGCGGCGGGCGCCGACATCGCGCCGAGCGCGCCGCTCGCGTCGACCGCGGACACGGTCAGCTGGTAGCGGCCGGGGGCGACGTGGCCGCGCTCGAGCGCGGGCCCCGCGGTCTCGACGTCGACGCTGGTTTCACCCGCGGTCCACACCGCGTGGTAGCGCGTCGCGCCGGCGACCGGCATCCAGCTCACCCGCACGGTCGCGGGCTCGCCCGAGAACGCGACGACCGCGCGGCCGTGCAGCACCGGAGGGGCGAGCGCTGCGGGCGCCGCGGCCGCGGCGGTCGCCGCGCACACCACCGCCGCGACGAGCCCTCGCGTCATCGCTCGTAGTTTACTCCCAGCTCGGATAGGCGCGCCCCTGCACCGGCTCCTCGCTGCGGCCCGGCGCGACCGCGACCCGGAACGGGAACGACAGCGCGGTGCGGCCGTCCTCGGCGGCGGTCATCACCATGAAGTGGAGGTGCGGGGTCGACGAGAACCCGGTGTTGCCGGACAGTGCCAGCTCGTCGCCGCGCTTCACGCGCTGGCCGGGCTCGACCTCGACGCCGCTCGGCGACAGGTGCATGTACTCGCCGAGCGTGCCGTCGTCGTGCAGCACGATCACGAAGTTGGTGCGCCGGTAGTCGAGGAACTCGGGGGTCGTGCCGGCGCCCTGCGCGGCGGCGTTGGCGGCCACCACGACGCCGGGGCGCGCGGCCAGCACGTGGGTCGCGACCGGGCAGTCGAAGTCGATCGCGTACTCGTCGGAGCCGCGGTGCGAGAACGCGCCGTGAAAGCCCTGGAGCACCGACCAGGTCTCGCCGGCGCGGTAGGGCAGGCGGTAGATGTACGGCCGCGGCCGCGCCGCCGGATCGCCGAACCGCTCGTGCAGGAAGGTGGCGTGGCGAAACGCCGCGGTCGGATCGATCATCTGCAGGGTCGAGAGCAGGACCGGGCCGGCATCTGCGTTCGGTGCGGCGGCGGCCGGCAGCACGACCACGCCGGAGGCCGGCGCGAGCGGCTCGAGGTTCTCGAGGTTGTCGAGCTGCCACGCGACGACCAGCGGCACCGCGTAGTGGTTGTGCGCGACCACGTACACGCGATCGCCGGCATGCCGGGTCTCGATCTCCACCCGGCCACCGTCGAACGCGAAGTCGATCATCCGGCCGACCACCGGCGCCTGCATCGGATCCTCGGCGGGCGTGGGCTCGAGCGGTGGCGGCTCGGCGAGCGCGGGCGGCGACGGCCGCGGCGGTGGACCGCACGCGATCAGGAACACCACGAGCCACCGCATCGCTCGCTCCATCGTAGCAGCCCGTGCCGGCCGATGCTCAGCGCGTGGGGGTGCGATAGCGCACCATCGTGCCGGCGATCCGGTCCCACGGCGCGCGTTTGCCAGGCGTGCGCAGCGCGGCATGGACCAGCGCGAAGAACACCACGAGATACGGCAGCTGACCGACCAGCCCGATGACCTCGCGCGCGGGGTCGGGCGCGAGCCTGGCGAGCCAGGTCGCGAGCTCGCCGAGGATCGGCAGGCCGTACAGCGCGAGGCTGCGCACCAGCGCCTGGCGGAGGGCCGGCTTGCGCGCGGTGCGGATCGACACGACCTCGAGCTCGAACAGCGCCTTGCCCGCGGTGCTGCCCCAGCGCGCGACGAGCAGCGTCTGCATGACCGCGATCATCGGTATGATCCCGTGATCGATGTTGATCGAGGCCGAGGTCGCCAGCTTCGCGCCGAGCACGATCGCCGCCGCGAGCAGGGTCGCGACGAGCGCGTCGATCCCGAACGCGATCGTGCGCACCCACAGCCCGGCGGGCCGGGTGCGCGTCGCCGACGCCAGCTCGATCGCGCGCAGCAGCTCGTCGTAGCTGGCGAAGCGCTCGCCCGGCGCGGTCGCCATCATGCGCGACACCAGCGTATCGACCGCCGCGACCGCGGTGCGCGGGTGACCGCCGCGCGGCAGCGTCGGCCGCGCCGCGGTGCGATGCATCGTCGCGAGCTGCTCGACCGTCGCGGCCTGGAACGGCGGCTTGCCCGAGACCAGGTGATACAAGGTCGCGCCGAGCGCGTAGATGTCGCAGCGCAGATCGATCGGCTCGCCGCGCTGCTGCTCGGGCGCCATGTACAGCGGCGTCCCGGCGAGCGTGGTCTGCTGCACCGGTCCGTCGCCGGGATCGTCGGCGGGGGCGCTCGCCGCGAGCCCGAAGTCGAGCACCTTGACGTGACCGTTGCCGTCGACCATGAGGTTGGACGGCTTGACGTCGCGATGCGTGAAGCCCGAGCGCTGCGCCTCGCGCAGGCCGAGCGCCGCGGCGTGGATCGCGTCGAGCGCATCGTCGACCGACAGCGGCCCGGCCGCGACCGCGTCGGCCAGCGTCTTGCCGGCGATGTACTCCATCGCGAAGAACAGCCGGCCGCCGTCCTCGCCGATGTAATAGATGTGCGCGACGTTGGGGTGCTGGACCCGCGCCTGTGCGCGCGCCTCGCGGATGAGCCGCTCGCGCGCCGCGCCGGTCGCCGCGCCGGGCGGCAGCAGCTTGATCGCGACCGGGCGATCGAGCGCGAGATCGGTCGCGAGGTAGACCTCGCCCATCCCGCCGGCGCCGAGCTTGCGCTCGATCCGGAAGTGCTCGAGCTGGAGGCCGGGCGGCAGGTCCTCGCCGGGCAGCGCGGGCGCGCCGCGCGCGCCGAGCGTCGCGGTCGCGCCGGGCGGCTCGGGCGCGGCCTGGGTGTCCTCGAGCTCGGGTCGCACCCGAGCAGGGTAGCTCAGTTGATGGTCAGCGGCTGGCTCGCGAAGCCGGTGACCTTGGCGGCGTCGTTGTCGCTCGAGAAGTTGGTCAGGTCGACCGTGCCGGCGAGCGCGGTCCCCGTGCCGGTCAGCGTGCCCTGGCTCGGCACCGCGAGGTTGTCGGGGATGGTGTACGAGGTCGAGCCGTCGAACGACGTGACCGCCAGCGCGTGGTGGGTGGCGTCGATGTCGTAGCTCGCGCCCATGACCAGCGCGCCGGACTCGGCGGTCCACGAGCCGCCGGTGCGGGTGATCGTGAGGCCGGTCGGCGGCGCGAGCCAGGTGCCGGTCGACATCGCGGTCGAGGTCAGCGCGCGCAGCTCGATCGCGCTCTCGGGCGCGTTCATCGTGGCGCCGTTGCTCGCGGCCGCGGTCAGCCGGTAGGTCGCGCCCTGGAACGCCGACAGGCTCGGCACCAGCAGCGTGGGCGCGGTCGGCGAGACCAGCTCGGGCAGCAAGTCGAGCACGCCCGAGTCACCGAGCTCGACGCCGATCACGGCGAACACGGTGGTGAGCCCGGCGGGCGGCGTGCCGAAATCGACCGTGACGTTGGTGAGCTGGTTCGCCGGCACGATCGCGAGGTTCACGCCGGTCTGGCTGATCCCGTTCTGGACCTGGAGGCCGGTCGCGGTCGCCCAGCCGATCGCGGTGTACTTGTCGTCGCTCGGGTCGCTCGGAGTGCCGTTGAGATCGTGGTCGAGGATCACCGCGGCGAGCGCGACCGTGCCGGTGCGGGTGGTCACGGTGAACGTGCACGCCCCGGTAGGGGTCGCGACGTCGCAGATGTTCGCGCTGCCGGCGGTCGTGAGGTTGTTCTCCGCGCTGGTCGCCTTGTCGTCCTGCGAGTACACGACGTAGGCCGCCTTGTGGTGACCGGCCGGCACGGTGATCGCATCGAACCCGGTGATCGAGCCCGACAGGTTGGCCTCGGTGACCGCGGGATCGGCGCCGGGCTTGAGGTCGATCGTGATGTTGGCGCCGTTCGCGCCGATCCAGTACTCGGAGCGATAGCCGGTGGCGGCCACCGAGATGTCCTGCTTGCCCTGCAGATCGCCGGTCGCGACGAACAGCCCGGTCGCGTCGGTCGATCCGGTGATCGAGCCGACCTGGACCATCGCGGCCGTGACCGGCAGGCGCGTGACATCGTCGATCACGTAGAGATTCACGACACCGTCGATCGGACCGTCGCCGATTCCGCCACCCGGAATCACCCGCGGCGGTGGGTTGTTGGTCGTACTGGCATCGGGCATGGGTGCGTTCGAGTCGCTGCCGCAGGCAGTTGCGGTCACGACCAGAGCGCTCAAGATCAAGCTACGCATCGGACTCCTCCCTCGGTGCGCTTCGTAATGCGAGCCCCGCGCCAGTCCCATTGCTTGACTCCCCGACCGGTTCGCTTACCTTCGAGCACCATGCCGGACGAGCGGCCCGACGACTCGTGGACGGTCGGCCCGACCCTGCTGTGGTTCGTCTACGCGTTGATCGTGGCGCTGCCGCTGGTCGACCACAGCCTGTCCGCGCTCGCCGATCGCGTGACCGCGCCGCGCGAGTCGGCGGGCGCGCCGCCCGCCGGCCCCGCGTTCGCGCCGCAGGTCGCGGCCGCCGACGAGGACGTGCCGAGCGCGCCGATCCCGACATCCGCGCCGGCCGCGAGCGGCAACCACGACCTCGGCGTGCTGGACGACGTCTGCCTCGACGGCAGCGACGATGCCTGCAAGCGCTGGGCGATGGATGCGTTCTATCACGCGGTCGCCGCCGAGAAGGCGGGCAAGCTCGGCCGCGCGCTGCGCGTGTCGTGGTACGGCGACTCGGTGGTCGCGACCGACGCGATCCCCGGCCGGCTGCGCCAGCGCCTGCAGACCGAGCTCGGCGACGGCGGGCCGGGCTTCGTCTACGTCGAGCCGCCGCATCGGTTCTGCAACAACGATGCGATCGTCCGCGGCAGCAGCGGCACGTGGCTGACCTACGCGATCTCGACCATCCCGATCGCCGATCACCTCTACGGCCCGGGCGGCAGCACGACCGAGACGGTCGACGGCGCGAGCTCGACGATCAAGATCGCGTCCGGCATGGTGCACGGCATCGAGCTGTACTACCTCGCGCAGCCGCACGGCGGGACCGCGACGATCAGCGCGGACGGCGCGGAGCTCGCGCGGGTCGACACCGCCGGCGCCGACAAGCGCGCGGGCTGGGCGAGCGCGAGCGACGCCGCCGGCGCGAGGAAGATCGAGATCGCCACGCGCGGTCGGGTCCGGCTGTTCGGCATCGACCTCGAGAACCCGACCGGCGCGGTGGTCGACAACCTCGGCGTGGTCAGCGTCAACGTCAAGAGCTACGGCAACAACGACGGCGCGCACTGGCGCGCCGAGCTCGGCCATCGCGCGGCCGACCTCATCATGATCATGATCGGCGCGAACGAGGCCGAGTGGCTCGCGCCGGGCGATCGCGACACCAAGGACTACCAGGCGCACTACGAGCAGGTGCTCGCGCCGATCCGCGAGGGGGCGCCGAACGCGTCGTGCCTGGTGGTGTCGCCGACCGACCAGGCCGAGGCCGACGGCACCGGCTACAGGTCGCGCCCGGTGATGCCGCTGCTGGTCGCGGCGCAGCGCGCGGCCGCGCACGCCAGGGGCTGCGCGTTCTACTCGACCTACGACTGGATGGGCGGCAAGAGCTCGGCCGCGAAGTGGTTCCGCGCCAGGCTGGTGAGCAGCGACTTCCAGCACCTGTCCAGGCGCGGCGCCGACAAGATGGCCGACGCGGTGTTCGACACGCTGATGCTCGGGTACCGGAGCTATGCGGGCAAGTAGCGCAGCGCTCGCGCTCGCGCTCGCGCTCGCGGCGGTCGGCTGCGGCAGCGGCTGCGACGGCGAGCGCACGCGCCACGTGATGCAGCCGCACCCGCCGGCCGCGCCGAGCGACGGGGGCGTCGCGCTGGCGACACCGGCCCCCGAGGACGCCGAGCTGCCGCACACCGCCGGCTACCTCGACGATCCGCCGGGCAGCCTCGACCAGCTGTTCACCGGCCTGGCCGCGGCCGAGCGCGAGCGCACCGATCGCGCCACGCCCGCGCCGGTCGCCGATCCGGCGGGCCGCGTGCTGCTGCTGTTCTTCGGTGATTCGCACACCGCGGGCGACTCGATGACGTCGCGGCTGCGCGCGGTGTGGCAGGCGCGGTTCGGCGACGCCGGGCGCGGCCTGGTCGCGGCCGGCCGCCCGCCGACCCGCCACTACTACCAGCGCGATGTCCGCTACGGCACGGTCGGCGACTGGAAGGCGTCGGTCGGCGGCCATCACGGCGACAGCGAGCCGTTCGGGATCTCCGGCATCCGCGTCTCGGGCACGCGCAAGGGCGCGCAGCTGTGGGTCGAGACCTGCGGCGACTGCCCGACCGGCGGCAGCGTCGGCCAGTTCGAGATCCTGTACTTCGCGGCGCCCGAGCACGGCACGCTGCGCTACCGCGTCGACGAGGGGCCATGGGTCGACCTGGCGACCGCGACCACGCCGATCGAGCCGCCGCACCCGGCGCGCCAGGTCGTGCCGGTCGCCGACGGCGCGCACCGGCTCACGCTCGAGCACGGCGGCGGCGGGACGATCGATCTGTTCGGCGTCGCGCTCGAGCGGCTGCGCCCGGGCGTGATCGTCGACTCGCTCGGCGTGGTCGGGCGGCGGCTCGGCAGCCTGCGCTCGTGGGACTGGGCGATCATCGGCGAGCAGCTCGCGACCCGCGATCCGCGGCTGGTCGTGCTCCAGTACGGCACCAACGAGGCCGACGATCCGGACCTCAGCCTCGAGGACCTCGCGAAGTATTACGACGAGACCATCCTGCGCATCCGCGCCGCGGCGCCGACCGCGTCGATCCTGATCCTCGGGCCGCCCGACGTCGGCGTGCGCGAGGCCGGCAAGTCGTGCGATCACATGAAGCCGGACGCCGGCGCGATCCCCGAGTGCGAGTACCGCACGCCCGCCGTGCTCGGCGAGATCATCGCGGTCGAGCACGCGGCGGCGCTGCGCAACCACGTCGCGTTCTTCGACACGTTCGCCGCGATGGGCGGCGCCGATCAGATGGCGGGCTGGGTCAACGCCGAGCCCAAGGTCGCCTACAAGGACCACGTCCACTTCACCGACATCGGGTACCAGCGCTGGGCCGACGCGCTGTCCGGCGCGCTGCTCGATCACTACGCGCGCTGGCGCGCCGAGCAGCACCTGCCGCCGACCAGCGGCGCACCGCCGCCCGCGGCGCAGCCGACGGAGGCGCCGCTGCCCGGGCCGACCGGGCTGTAGATGCTGTTCTCGTCGCCGGACTACCCGGTCTTCCTGATCGCGGTGTTCTTCATGTACGCGCTCGCGCGCAGGAGCGGCTGGGCGCGCGCGGCGGCGATCGTGCTGCTCGGCGACGTGGTGTTCGTGCTGGTCGCGAAGGATCCCGCGATGCTGTGGGACCCGCTCGGCAGCGTCCTGCTCCAGCTCGCCGCCGGCGAGACCGCCGTGCCGACCTGGCACTGGGCGGTCGGGCTCGCCGTGCTCGCCGGCGCGTTCGTGCTCGGCCGCGATCGCGGCGGCTGGATCGCGAGCGAGCGCGGCCAGCGCTACATCGCGCGCGGCATCGTGGTCGGCCTCGCCGGCGTCGGCGCGACCGTCGCGATCGCGAGCGTCGAGCACGCGCTGGCCGACGTCACCGCACACGTCGCCGCGCACGGCCACCTCGTGGTGCTCGCGCTGGTCGGCATCGCGATCGGCGCCGCGCAGCACGGCGCGCACCGCGCGCTCGGACGCGTCGTCGTGCTGCTCGTCGCGTCGTGCCTGTTCTATCACGCGTGGGCGGCGGCGATGCCGGGGCCGTATCGCTACCTGCTCGGCCTGCTGCTCGGCACGATCGTGCTCGATTACTACCTCGCGCTGTGGATCGAGCGCACCGAGCACCCGCTCGCCCGCAAGGCGCTGGTCGTGGTCTCGCTGTGCTCGAACCTCGGCATCCTGTTCTTCTTCAAGTACACCGACTTCGTCACGCACGACGTGCTCGATCTCGACGTGCGGCGGCTGCACCTGATCCTGCCGGCGGGCATCTCGTTTCACACGTTCCAGTCGCTGTCCTACACGATCGACGTCTATCGCAGGCAGCTGCGCGCGACCCGTTCGGTCGTGCAGTTCGCGACGTTCGTGCTGTTCTTCCCCCAGCTGGTCGCCGGCCCGATCGTGCGCGCGCAGGAGCTCCTGCCGCAGCTCGCCGAGCTGCCGCGGCTCGACCTCGAGCTCGCGACCCACGGGCTGTTCCGCATCGTGGTCGGGCTGTTCAAGAAGATCGCGCTCGCCGACACGCTCGCGCTGGTGATCGTCGATCGCGTGTTCGATGCGCCGCAGCAGTTCTCCGGGCTCGAGGTGCTGGTCGGCGTCTACGCCTACGCGCTGCAGATCTATCTCGACTTCTCGGCCTACTCCGACATCGCGATCGGATCCGCCGCGGTGCTCGGCTTTCGCTTGCCGGAGAACTTCCGCACGCCCTACCGCAGCGCGAACCTCCAGGAGTTCTGGCGGCGCTGGCACATCTCGCTGTCGACCTGGCTGCGCGACTACCTCTACATCACGCTCGGCGGGAGCCGCGGCGCGGCGTGGCGGACCTACCTGAACCTGTCGCTCACCATGCTGCTCGGCGGGCTGTGGCACGGCGCGAGCTGGACGTTCGTGGTGTGGGGTGCGCTGCACGGCTTCGGCCTCGCCGTCACGCGGTTCTTCCAGCGCGCCGAGCACGCCGGCACGGTCGTGGTCGCGTGCGTCGGCATCGCCGTGGTCGGCATCGCGGCCCAGCGCTCGCTCGTGCCCGACGACGCGAGCATCTGGGTGCGGTTGATCGTCGCGTGGGTCGCGCTCGCGCCGCTGTGGGCGGTCGCGACCGCGTGGCTGGGCCGCGACACGCCGGAGCCCGAGCCGCCGCCGACCCAGCCATTCGTGCTCGCGCTCGGCACGATCCCCGAGCTGCTGCGGCTCGCGATGTGCGGGTCGGGCGCGCTGCTGCTCGCGGCGCTGGCGTGGGGCGAGTCGTGGACGTGGCTGCCGCTGGTCGGCATCACGTGGGGGCTCGCGGTCACGGCCGACGCGTTCGAGCGCGGGCCGACGATCGATCTCGAGCTCGGCGCGCGGCGCGCGCTGTCGGCGCTGCTCGTGTTCCACTACGTCTGCCTCGCGTGGGTGTTCTTCCGCGCGCCGACCTTCGACGGCGCGCTCGCCGTGCTACGTCAGATCGCCGGCCGCGAGCTCGACCATGCCAACGTGACATCGCTGGTCACGGTGGCACTGGCGGTTGGCTTCGCGTGCCATTTCTTCCCCGACGCGAGCTTCCGGTGGTTGCGCGATCGCTTCGCCGCGTTGCCCGCGTGGGCGCAGGGTTGCGTGCTCGCCGCCGTCGCGCTGATCTTGCGCGAGCTCGGTCATGCCAAGGTCGTGCCGTTCATCTACTTCCAGTTCTAGTAGCAACGCCGAATCGGCCGCGCCATCATGGGGCGATGCTCGGCCTCGGCGTGTTCCTGTTCTCGGTGTCGTTCTGGGCGGTCGTGTTCTGGGGCTCGCTCGCCTTGATCGATCGCGGCAACTCGCGGAACAAGTTCGCGCTGGCGCTGCTGATCGGCGTGCTCGCCGTGGTGACCGCGTTCACCCGCAGCATGATGCCGTTCGCCGACATCGTCTATCTGGTCGTGTGGCTGGTCCTGCTGCTTCGCCTGCTCGCCCTGTACTACCACGTCGATCTCCTGCGCTCGATCGGGGTCGTCGCGGCCACGCTCGCCGCGCCGTACCTCATCCTGCCGCTGTTCGTCAGGGCGGTCGGCGGCAGCGAGGCCAAGGCGTGGCTCGTGCTCTACGGCTTCCCGGTCGTCACGATCGGCGCGTGGATCGCGCTGCGCACGACGCGCGGCCGCGACGCCGGCGAGCGCATCCCGCGCGCCCGGGTCGCCAGGGTCGGCAAGGACGCCAAGCGCGACGACGCGCCCGCCGCGCCGCCGCCGGTGATCGCAGCGCCCGCCGTGCCGCCGCCGCGGCCCGATGGCGAGCCGACCCTGCTCAGCTAGCCGCCTCGAGCTCCATCCGCACGATGCCGGGCTCGCGCTCGAGCAGCGCGATCAGCTTCTGCTCGCCGCCCTTGCGCGCGACCCGGACGAGCAGCGTGACCTGGCGCAGGTCGCCGGCGTCCTTGGCCCAGCCCTCGATGTCGACCGTGATGTCGTCGCTCTCGAGCCGCGCCGCGAGCTCGTCGAGCTTGGCGGCGTCCGCGCCGAGCTCGAGCACTAGCCGCCGGCGCACCCGATCGTCCTTGTCCTCGAACCGGCGCAGGAACGTCAAGACGCCGATCCCGAGCGCGGTGACCACGACGCTCTCGACGTACATGCCGCCTCCGGTGCACAGCCCGATCGACGCGACCAGCCACAGCCCGGCCGCCGTGGTGAGGCCCTGCACGCTGAGCCCGCTGCGCAGGATCGCGCCGCCGGCCAGAAAGCCGATGCCCGAGACCACGGACGCCGCGATGCGCGAGGTATCGACGTTGACCAGATCGCCCGGCTTGTAGTGCTGCCAGTACACGAAGTGGGTCGACACCACCATGAACGTGGACGCCGCGAGCGCGACCACCGCGTGGGTGCGCAGCCCGGCGGGCCTGCCGTGGATGTCGCGCTCGTAGCCGATCACCGCACCGAGCAAGGTGCCGATCACGATGCGCAAGATCAGCTCGAGATCGCGATCCAAGAAGATCGACTATGAGCGCGCGTGGGGCGATGTCAAGTAGGTGCTCAGTGCGGGCACATGTTGGTCGCGTCGAGCGGGCACGGATCGCACGCGTCGCCCATGCCGTCGCCGTCGGCGTCGGGCTGCTTGCCCGAGTCCATCGGCCGCACCGGATTGAACACGGTGGGGCAGTTGTCCTGGCTGTCGGGGATGCCATCGCCGTCGGAGTCGGTCGCCGAGGTCACGCCGGTGTACACGGTCGAGCTCGCGACCGAGGTCGGCCGCGACGGCACGCAGGTCGGCTCGTCGGTCGGCGTGCCGCACGCGAACGCCGGGTACATCGACGCGCCCACGTTCGACGACAGGGTCGCGAGGGTCTCGCCGATCTCGCTCTGCAGGCAGACCTGCTTGGCGGTCGTGCACACCGTCACCGCGTCGCAGCCGGTCGCGAGCGCGCTCACCACCGCGGCGTCGCCGTAGAGCGCGGTGCCGCCGCGCATCACCAGCGCGACGTCCTGGGGCTCGGCCTCGATCACCGAGCGGAACGGCGCCTTGTTGTTGCCGGCGAGGATCGTGATGTCGGCGGTGTAGCTCGGCGCGAGCGTGCCGATGTACTTCGCCATGCCGACCACCTTCGCCGCGTTCGCCGTGACCATCATCCACAGGTCCTGATCGGTCAAGAAGCCGTTCATGTAGGTCTTGTTGAAGCTGTCGGCACACTGGAGCTCGCGCTGGATGTTCATCGAGCCGCTCGGCAGCCAGTCGGTGCCGAGCGCGATGTTGACGCCGAGCCGCGCCGCGACCGTGATCCGCGCGGTGTCGCCGTACAGCGAGATGTTCGAGCGCGGCGACCACACCATGCTGGTGCCCGCCTTCGCCATCGCGTCGTAGTCGGCGGCCTCGAGGCCGACCGCGTGGATCATCGATGTCTTGGCGATCATGATGTCGTTCGACGTGCCCGGCGGGGTAGTGTCGTAGGTCGCCGAGCTCTCGCACAGGAACTCGTTGTGCGCGGTGGCGTCGATGCCCTCCGACGTGTGCGGCTCGTAGGCATTCTCGCTCGCGAGATCCGCCGCGGTGGTCGGCGTGCCGCCGTAGTTGCAGTCACCGGTGCGCCGCGTGCCGCTGGTGTCGTCGAGCGGGAACGTGTCGAAGTACACCGAGGTGAGCCCGAGCCCGCCCTCGTCGGCGCTCTTGTCGAGGTTGCGCACCAGGCCGGGCTCGCCGCCCGAGCCGACCACCGAGGTCGCGCCGCCCATGAGGTGGCGCAGCTCGCCCCAGCGGATCTGATCGGAGCTCGCGCCGCCCGGCGGATCCTGCTTGGTGTGGCCGTCGAGCCCCTCGCGCCACTGCTGGCGATCGTCGTAGCGCTCGGTGCTCGGGGTCGGCGGCGCGTCCTGGGTATACGTGATGTGGTCGTGGACGTTGATCAGGCCCGGCGTCACCGTGCCGTCGGGGCACGTGATCGTGGTCTCGCCGCCCTGCGCGCAGTTGCAGCCGACGCACGTGATGAGGCCCGCGGCGGACACCTCGACCTGACCGCCGATGTACACGGTGGTGGGCGTCAGCACGTTGCCCTTGATCAGCTTGGTCGTGCTGCCCGCGGTGACCGCGCAGGTTCCCGTCGGCAACGAGCCGAGCGTCTCGCACATCGTGGTGGTCGCGACCGGCGCGTCCGGGTCGGGCACGCCATCGCCGGGCCCGCCATCGCGCGGACCGCCGTCGCTGTGCTTGCCGCTGCCCGGGCCGCACGCCGCGGCGAGCGCGAGGGCGAGGGCGAGGAGGGTACGTCGCATGGCGGCGGACGCTATCACGCGACCGGGCTCGTCGATCCAGAAACGATCGACGAGCCCGGTGTGCAGCGAACGGACAGTCGGCTGGCCTGGGGCTGTGCCTATTTGCATCGTCGGCGACCGTCGCCGACAGCCCCCTAGTTTGCCTCGCGGCCCGCGAGCATCGCGTCGATCCCGGCCCTCGCGAGGGCGGCGCGCTCGAACAGCTCGGCATCGCTCGCGCCGGGGTGCAGCACGGTGACCGTGACGCCCGTGCCCTTGAGCTCCTCGCGCAGCGCCTCGCCGAACGACAGCACGAACGCCTTGGTCGCGGCGTAGACCGCGTGGAACGGCGTCGGCGCGGCGCTGGCCACCGAGCCGGTGATCAGGATCCGGCCGCGCCCGCGCGCCACCATCCCGGGCACCACGTACTTGGCGAGGTGCACGGTGTGCGCGCAGTTCAGCGCGATCATCTCGAGCTCGGACACCAGCGCGGTCTCGACGAACGGGCCGCCGACCCCGACGGCCGCGTTGAGCAGCAGCGCGTCGACCGGCCGGTGCGTGCCTTCGATCGCGGCGTTGAGCGCCTCGACACCGTCGAACATCGCGAGATCGGCCTGGAGCGCGATCACGCGGCGATCGCTCGCGGCCAGCCTGGTCGCCGCGGTCGCGATCCCGGCATCCTCGGCGCAGATCAACACGTCGAAGCCGTGCTCGACGCACTGGCGGGCGAGCTCGAAGCCGATCCCCGACGAGGCGCCGGTCACGACCGCGAGCTGATGCAGTGGTTCGCGTGCCACGTGCACTCCTACGGGTGGAGATCCGAGCCCGAGCCCGGGGTCGAGCCGGAACCCGAGCCATCGCCCGAGCCGTAGCTCGAGCCCGAGCCATAAGCCGAGCCATTCGAGCCCGAGCCATAGGCCGAGCCGTTCGAGCCCGAGCCCATGTCGGAGCCATACGCAGAGCCGTACGGCGTGACATCGGAACCCGAGCCCGAGCCGTTGCTACCGGGCGCGCCGGGGCTCGGCGTCGGGGTCGTCGGCGTCGTGGTCGGCGGCGTGGGCGAGGTCGGCGAGCCGCTGGGCGTCGACTGGCAGCCGACCATCGAGAAAGCGAGCGCGAGCGCGCACGCGAGCGTCTTGGTGCACATCGGAACCTCCTGTGCCCAACACCCAGCAACATTCATGCGCCGTCGCGAGGCGAACGACGTTCGCCGCCGTGCGATGGAGCGCGATGTGCGCGGTCACTTCTGCGCGAACCAGCCCAGGAACACCTGGTACTCGGGATCCGACGTCGTGAACAGATCGCCGCCCTTGTGCGGATCGATCCCGGCGAGCGGATACGTGAGCAGCCAGCTCGCCGACGGATCGCCGCAGTCGAGGTACTGCTGCGCGGCGCGGTAGTTCGCGGTGTCCGCGACCGATGGATCGAGCTCGAGCCCGTTGGCGTTGAGGTGACACATCGACGACTGCGCGCAGTCCTTCGGCGTGCCCTGCTCGTGCAGGTAGTGCGGCCAGATCTGCGCGTCGAAGTACGCCAGGCCGCCGGGCGGGTTGCACACGCCGATGTCGGACGGCGTGTCGCCGAGGTCGACCGACGGACACCCGGCGAGC